>NZ_JBLWVF010000020.1:0-55213 GCF_048268605.1 Primorskyibacter flagellatus | reverse complement strand
GTTCCTGTCCGGATCGCAAGCTTTGAAAGCAGATGCCCTGGATTTTTTGGGCGACGGCGCAATCACCTTTCTGGGCCTGCTCGCTATCGGTTGGAGTCTGACATGGCGGGCGCGGTCGGCGATGATCCAGGGCGTGTTCTTGGGATTTCTGGGGCTTGGCGTTGTCGGCAGCACAATCTGGCGTGTCCTGAATCAGACGACACCAGAGGCCGGGTTAATGGGAGCCTTCGCCGTGGGCGCGCTGATCGTAAACATTCTTGCGGTGCTGCCGCTGCTAAAACACCGCAAGGGCGACGCCAACATGCGGGCCGTATGGCTGTTCTCCCGGAACGACGCCATCGGCAACCTCGCCGTGGTGATCGCTGCCGGACTGGTCGCCTGGCTCGGCAGTGCCTGGCCTGACCTCATCGTTGCTTTCGCCATCGCAGGGCTGTTCCTGCATTCGTCATGGATGATCATCCGGGATGCGCGGAGTGATCTGTCAGAAACCGAGTGATCTGGCGGAAAAGCTGACGTGCGAACCGGAAACCGACATTCGCCACTGCGCAGCGAGTCCGGAACTTTGGGCTCGAACCGGCAGTTTGCTGCGATGGGCATGAACGTCCGGTCTGACGCGGTAGCCGCATGATGTGCATGTCGAGAAGAAAGCAGCGCTCACGCGCCGCCCTCATGCTTCAGGACCGGAATGCCCAGCTTGCGCGCCTTGTCGGCAAGGTTCTCCTGGATCCCGGTGCCGGGGAAAACCAGCACACCAATCGGCAGGACGTCAAGCATCGCATCGTTGCGCTTGAAAGGGGCCGACCGACCGTGGTTGGTCCAGTCGGGCCGGAACGCGACCTGCGGCACCTTGCGGTGATCGGCCCAGCGGGAGGCGATGAGTTCCGCGCCCTTGGGTGAGCCGCCATGGAGCAGCACCATGTCCGGGTGCTTGGCATGGACACGGTCGAGGCGCGCCCAGATCAGGCGGTGATCGTTGAAATCCGCCCCGCCGGTCACGGCCACCTTGGGGCCTTCGGGAAGAAGCAACTGCGATTCGGCCCGGCGGCGGGCTGCGAGGAAATCCCGGCTGTCGATCATCGCGGCGGTCAGGTTGCGATGGCTGACGCGCGAACCGGACCGGGGATGCCAGGGCTTGCCTAGGTGATGCTCGAAGCCCTCGGCGGCGAGGTCGCGGAAGAGTTCCAGCGCGGTACGCCGTTCGACCATGCTCTGCCCCTCGGCCACCAGGCGTTCGAGTTCGAGGGATTTCACCTCGGAGCCGTCCTGTTCCCTTTGCAGGCGGCGCTGCGCCTGTTCGTTGTCGTCGAGCTGCCGCTCGGTCCGCGCCAGCGCGCGGTGGAAGAGGTTGACCGCGCCCCAGAGCAGTTCGTCGAGATCGGGTTCGAGCCGCGTGTCGCCGAGCGTTGCGACAAGGGCGTCGATGATATCGGCGACGGCCCCGGCGATCTGGTCGCCCTCCGGCAAGGGGCGCGGGTCGGGTTCATCCTCGTAGGGGCGCCAACCGTAGAGCTGGAGTTCGGTCAGGACATGGGCGGTCGGGGACGTACTGTGATGCGGCTCACGGGCATCGGTTTCGGGATCAAGGGTCATCTGTGGGGTCCTTCCTCGGGGGAGCCGCGCGCCACACGCGGCCTTCGTGGCAGGAACGCGCCCACGGGCGGGACGGTCGGGCAGCCCGAGCCCTTCGCGAGGGCCTTGATGGCCAAGCCCGGCTATTTTGCATCGCGATGCAAAGCGCCCCGCGGGGCGCGGCGGAAAATAGTCGGAGCGCGGCCATTGCCGGGCCGTCCCGGTTGTGGGCCCCCTGCCCTCTGAGAAGGCCGTGCGCGCAGGCCTGTCCCGTGGTCGGGACCTGCGCGGCATACCCGTCCGAAAGCGATGCTGTGAGCCTTGCAGCGCCAGCCCGATTGCCACCCTGTCACACCGGCACGAACCGCGCGGCGTCCTGGGCTTGGAGATGTAGCCGCAACCGCGCTTGCAAGGCCGCCAGACCATAGCGCCGGAGATCATCGTTGAAATCGCCCAATCGCGGCGTGAGGGTCAGCGTCTCGATCCCGGCCTCGGTTGCGCGTGCGGCCAATCGATCCCTTGCCGCCGCGCCCGCCGGATCGCGATCGCGCAACACGTAGAGCCGCCGCAGGCCAGCGGGAAACTGGATGGCGGCCAGGTGTCCCGACGACAGCGCCGCGAGGGCGGGCATTTCGGGCAGGGCCGAACGCACGGATAGGACCGTCTCGATCCCCTCGCCCGCGATGAGCACGTCACCGGGCGCGCCAAACCGCACCCCGTTCCCGAGCAAAGCCCCCATCGCGCGCCGCGGCGTGTCGATATTGGCCTTGGCGCTCCCGTCCGGGCGTAACCACGTGCGGTGAGTCCCGGTCTGCCGGCCCTCGAGATCGGTGATGGCAGCAAGCATGGCCGGAAGCCGTGCAACCGGCCCGCCGCCGTCGGGCCGATAGTAGCAGGCGAGATGGAACCGCAGGCTTGGCATCTGGTCGGTCGCTCGGATGCCACGCCCACACAGATAGATTTCCACCGGAGTTCCGCGGATCGACACGGCCATTGCAAACAGGCGTCGCGCCGCTTCCTGGGATCCGATGGCAGCTGGTGGCTGTGAATGTGGAGAATGCTGTCGGGGTGGATCAGGTAAGGGCAGGCTCAAGAAGCGTCGGGCCTCGTCGGCGACGTCCTTGAAGTCGACCAATCCGCAGGATTCGCGGATGACATCGAGCAGATCGCCATGCTCGGACGTGGCTGCATCAGTCCATTTTCCGGCAGCACGGGTGCCGGTTGCTGGCCCGGACAAGCGTACGAACATGGACCGCCCAGCGGTGTTCCGAACATCACCAACCAGCCAGTAGTGGCCCTGCTTCCGCCCGTTCGAGAGATAATGCCGGCACACAGCCTCGGCATTTTCGGCAAGCTGGCGCGAGAGATCGGCGGCGGAGCTTGTCATGTCGACCTCCATCATGCTTGGACGAAATCAGGGGCCCGCCATGACTGACGGGCCCCTGTGTTAGGAACCTGGGTGGAAGGTCCCGACCTGCTCGAAGGTCACTCGGCGGCTGTTTTGGCGAAGGCGTAACCGGCGACGGGATCATCGTCCTCCATCGGGTCGGAGTCTCCGATAGCCGGTTCGCCGCCGTCTTCCGCCGATTGTGCTTCGCCGGTGTCGGGCTCGTGGTCCGAAGGTCCTCCATCGGCGTCGTCGATCAACTTGATCTCAGGCGCGTCCTCTTCCGGCAGGGGTGGCGTGCGTAGCGGGTCGGGTAGCCAGCCGGTGCCGACGAGCAGGTCCTCGGCAGCGGTCACCATCTCGGCCTTTTTCAGCCCTGCGATCCGGTCAGTGGCGTCCTCGCCCTTCGCGTCGCGCACGGCCTCGAGGATGCGCGCCTTGGTCACGCGACCGAGGTAGCTGTCGCCTGTTGCCGTCCAGCCCGCCTTGGCCATGTCGAGCCGGACGGTCCCGGCCAGAACATCCGCATGCGCGATGGCGCGCGGGCGGCGCTGGTAGGGGTCGTGGACGGCATTGACGCTCATCGCCACGCAATGGGCGAAGAGCGCCTCGCGGCTGCAACTGTCGAACTCGGTCAGGGCCTCCCAGAGCTCTTCGGGCGCCTTCGGCAGGTTGCGCGCCCAGGTCTCGTGGCGCTGGTCAATGGCCTGCGCATAGCCCGTGTCGCCGAGGCCCGGCACCTGCGATCCGAAGCCCGCGTTGCGCGGTTCGATCTCGACGCAGCTGTCGACGGCGTAGCGGTAGAAGAGCCGCAGGACCATCGCGTGCAGGGCCGCGAGGAAGGCGACCTGCGGGTCCTGGGCCAGCGCATTGCGCAGCGCCAGGGTGCGATGGGCCGTCAGTTCCATGACGAGGCGGTCGGAGAGCGGTTTCAGGCCGTCGTCCTCTTCTTCGTCGTCCGTGGTGGACGTGACGGTGTCGTCGGAGTCCTCGACTGACGCTGCTTCCGGTGCGACGTCGCCAGTGTCCTCCACCTCTTCCACAGGCTCATCCTCGGGCCGCACGTAGCCGCGCTCCACGCGCAGACGCCCCGAGCTGTCGATGCTGACGAAGGCTCCGGCCAGCGCGAGGTCGTCGACCTCGAACCGGATCGGACGCGCCTCGAACGCCTCCATCGCCTCCTCGATCTCGCCCAACCGGGCATCGACTTCGTCGGGCAGTTCGTCGGCCTCTGCGTGCTCGGCCTCGAGCGCGTCGTATTCGGCCTTCAGAGCTTGGTAGCTTGCAGCCTCCTCGTCGCTCATCGGCTCCGCTTCGCCATGGATCCGGCGCATGCCGAAGGTATGGCCATAGGGGAATTCGGTATCCACCTCGACCCATTTCCAGCCCTCGGCACGGACCCCCTCGGCCTCCTCGGCCAGCTTCTCGTGCACCATGACGTCGAGAAGGGCGGCATCCTGCAGCCAGCCGCCGTCGTCCTGCTGGAACAGGTCGCGCAGGATCTCGCCCCCGGCCTCGACATAATCGTCGAGCCCGACGAAATGCGCCCGTTTGTCCGAGGCTCGCACGGCACCCTCGGTCAGCATGCGGCGGATCTCGTAGGGCTGCCGCGAATAGTGCCGCTGCAGCGCCTCCCAGACCTGAACCTGGAGCGCGTGATCGGGATTGACCGTAAAGGCCATGAGCTGGTCGAGCGTCATTTCCTCCTCGGCATAGGCATCATGCAGCGATGGTGCCACGGCGGCGAGCTTCAGCCGCTGCTTGACCACGCTGGCCGAGACGAAGAACGCCGCGGCGATCTCCTCCTCGGTGCGGCCCTTGTCCCGCATCGACTGAAACGCACGGAACTGGTCGAGCGGGTGTAGCGGCGCGCGCTGGACGTTTTCGGCGAGGCTGTCCTCTTCGGCCAGTCCGTCCGTGCGCACGATGCAGGGGACAAGTGCTGTCTTGTTCATGCGCTTTTGCTTTACAAGCAGCTCGAGCGCCCGGAACCGCCGCCCACCGGCGGGGATCGTGTACATGCCGGTCTCGGCGCCGCTGTCGTCCAGCACCGGCCGCACGGTGATGGAGCTCAGCAGCGTCCGCCGCGCGATGTCTTCGGCCAGTTCCTCGATCGACACACCGGCCTTGACGTGGCGCACGTTCGACTGGCTGAGCATCAGCTTGTTGAAGGGAATGTCGCGCGAGGCGCTGAGGGTGATTTTCTGTTGCTTTGTCATCGGGATATCTCCGCGACAGGCCAGCCGGGAGCCTCTCTCCCGACCTCCAAACCCGTCACGGAAAACCCGGCCCACCTCTTACTCTGAGAGAGCCACGATAGATCGATGCCGACACCGCGAAACTTCCCACCATCACCACTTGCAATGGCGAACGTGCCATACTATTTCTGAAGCAAGAGGGTTGGTTCCCTCACCGGCATAGACGGGCTAAGCATTCGGTGCTGCCCAATATTTTAAGGGCCGCCGGAGAGTAGCTGCTTAGTAGCAGCACCTGCGGCGGCCTCAATTGCCAAGTCAGCTTTCCTGTCGAAATAGCCGAAAAAACCTCCAAGGTTGCGCCTAAGCCACCCGGGTTTAAGCTGTTCGTCTATTTCGCGGCTCATGCGAGCAACGTCGATATCCGCACTCCTGAGAATCTGACGCAGTGCTTCACAGGTCAGTGCGTCGCCATGTTGATCTTCTACCGGCTCCAAGGCCGATAGACGGTCAACAAGTGATTTGAGCGCGGACTCTAGAGACCTCGGACCAGAGATCAGTCCTGCCTCAACCTGGCGCAAATAGAATGAATGTGCAAAAACAAGTGTCCTCAGCTGCGAGTAAAACAGCCTCGCAAGTCGTTCATTTGCATTTTCATCATCCAAGTCCCTTTGAGATTGGATTACGGCAGTATCAAAAATTTGGCCCTGTGACCCAGATCGTGTAAGAAATAACCTCAAGTCATCTTGATCGAGGAGATTCCGTTTCTGGCGTTCCTCTGCCAGCCTTGTCTGGTTCCCAGCCCTAATAAATACGAATGGCTTCCCCACGCCGACATAGTTGGCCCCAACAGTTGAGATGTCGAACGTACTTAGTGCCTTCGTTTTTGTGCTGCTGAGAAGCCATCCATCGCGAAGAGCATTCATCGCGTTCGAAAAAGGCTGCGTCAGCTCTCTGCCGTCAACGAGCTGTACTCGAACCTCTTCATCAAGAAGCTTCTTCGCCAAAGTGGATGCAATATACTGGGCATCGCCTCTAGTAACTGAGATGTCGGCAAGCGATCCTTCGTTGAGGCGAAAACCTAGTTCAAATCTGCCAGCCATCTGACCATCGAAAAAGAACCGGCGATAGAATGGGTAAGCAAGAATTGGGCGATTGAAATCAGCAAAAGGTGATACGAATATTTGCTCCGGATAACGAATTAGGTTGTCGCAATCGGCATAGTAATTCTCTCCAGAAAATCCATTTCCAGACTTTGTCCGCGTATGTATAGCTCCAAAGCCACGGGCGAATTGCGCCTGAGGATCGGTCCTCCCCCAAGCAGGCCGATCAAGCCTTCCGGCATTTTCGCGATGCAAGTTGCGAAAGTCCGCAACGGGGAAGGTGATCGAAATATACATGACTTCTGATTGCTCCTTATCCAGCATAACGACAATTAGATGGTACAAGCTTCGCGGACCAGACTTGTTTTCCTTGTGGCCCCAAGGTGGCGGTGCACTTGTGCCCGCCACCCAATATCGAGGATTAAAGCGCCCTTTCCAACAACACCTTCGCTTTCCCCTCCATCACCAGCCGCGCATCCTGCTGCGGCTTGGACCGGGCCACCGCCGTGATCCCTTGCACGAAGTCGAAGACGCTCTCGGGCGGGCGGCCTTCCTCGGCAAGGACCGTCTCGACGATCCGCCCCGTTTCCGCCTTCGAGAACCCGCGCTTGCGCAGGAAATCCTGTCGGTCGTCGTCCGACCGTGCGACGATCGTCTCCCGCGCCGCGCGGATGCCGTCGATGAAGGGCGCGGGCGAGGACTCGGCGAAGCGGCTGAGCGCCGGGGCGGCCTCGTGGGCGAAGCGGGAGGCGGCGTATTTCGAGTGTCGGATCGTGATCTCCTGGAAATCCTCGACGCCCCAGAGATTGCGGTTCTGGCAGACCGCGCGCAGGTAGAAGCTGGCGATGCCGAGCGTCTTCGCTCCGACCTCCGAATTCCAGCAATAGAATCCCCGGAAATAGAGGTCGGGCGAGCCGTCGGGCAGCAGCCCCGCCTCGATGGGGTTCAGATCGTCGACGAGGAACAGGAACACGTCGCGGTCCGAGGCGTAGAGCGTCGTCGTCTCCTTCGTAACGTCCACGCGCGGGTTGTAGATGCCGGTCGACCAGTCGAGCACGCCCGGCACCTTCCAGCGCGTGTCGCCCGTGCCATTGCCCGCGATGCGTTGAACTGCAGAGACCAACTCGTGGTCGTAGATGCGGCCATAGTCGGGTCCGGTCACGGCGCGCAGTTCGGTGCGACCGTTCGCGACCTCCATGGTCTTGATCTGCTCGGCCCGGTGGTTGGTCAGGCCGTATTGCAGGTTGATCCCCGCCAGCGGCGCAGGCAGCTGCCGCAGATAGGCGGCGGGCGCGCCGACGAGGCTCGAGAGCTGGCCGAAGGACCAATGCGTTGGTGCGATGGGTTCATCCGCACCGGGCAGGACCAGCCCCAGCTTCTTCGGGTTGTCGCGATGCGCCTCGACCCGGATCGCAGCACTTTCCACCGTCCGCGTCCGGCTCCGCTCCGCCCGGCCTTTGACGGATGCGAAGAGATCGTCGAGCGACAGATACCGCTCGTCGTCGGGCCGCGAGAACCACTCGGACGACACGCGGTCCACATTCGTGCCGCGCGACACATCCACCTTGTAGCCGCGGCTCATGTCAGGCCCGGCATCGATAATCTCGGTATTCATGTGTTTTCTCCCGCGACGGGCGCCGGAGGCCTCTCCTCCAGCCTTCAACCCGTCACGGCTCCCCTGCCCGCCTCTGGCTCTCTGAAACCCGGTGAACGTCCGCAGGAAGTCCGCCGATTTGATCGCATTCTGTCCTATTTGTTCGCCATCTTGCGCCGCCGCTTGCCGCCCTTTTCACGATCCAGGTCCCTGATCCCATCGAACACCGCCGCCCGCTCGCATTGATGGACAACGTGGCTGAGGTCAGGATGCGGAGCAGAGAAACCACCGAGACTGACCGATGAACACGCTTTTTCTCCTGATGGCTCAATATGATGGCCGCGCGGTCGTGCCGGTCGATGCGGTCTGCAAAGACTACTTTTCCCATCTGACCTTGCCGAAGTTTCTCAGGAAGGTCAGTTCCGGTGAAATCGATCTGCCGCTGGTGCGATCGGAGCGCAGCCAGAAGAGCGCGAAGGGCGTCCACCTTTCGGATCTCGCCAGCTATCTCGACAAGCGTCGCGAGGTTGCGCTGTACGAGCGGGACGCCTTCAAGTAGTGACCTTCGGCTTTTCAGAGTAGGCTCGTCCTGTGGCTCAGAGCACCCGCTGGAAGCAATCCGCCGAGGGGTTTTGTCACCACCTCGATCCGTCCAATCCAGCTGGCTAAAGCTTCGCCGGTGAAAAACTGGGCATAACCTTTCCAGCCCGACGCCAACCCTCTGAAATTAAATTCGAAAACAGGGTCGCTCGACGATGGCCTATCAGATTTTCTGCCTACTTTTTGTGCGCACGACCGGGACGGACTTACAACATAATTTACAACACGGGTTACAACATGACCGTAAAAAATTGAAATTTAACAGACTTTTTGAACTGTCGGTCCAGTCCATCATAGGGGCACAGGATAATCTAGCGTGTTGATTTATTTGCATTTTTTGTGTATCTTCAAACTGTTGGCGGCGGATGCTGCTACGCTGGAATACGCCCCAATATCCCCGAATTTGCCCCTCTACGACGACTCATTGCACACACAGCGCACACGAAAATGGCCTCCATCACCAAGCTCCCCTCCGGTGCATACCGGGTCCAGATCAGACGAAAGGGCCGCTACGCGAGCGAGACGTTCCTCCGCCGCGACGACGCCCATCGCTGGGCCCGCCAGGCGGAGACCCGGGTCGATCAAGGGCTGGCGCCGAACAAGTCGTCCGTTTCCCGCCTCCAGACCTTTGGCGACCTCATCGACCTTCATATAACCGATATGTGCGAGGTAGGGAAACCGCCGCGTCGCAGCAAGACCGCCACGCTCACGACGCTCAAGCGCGATCTCGGCAAGGAGAAGATCGGGCACCTGGACCGGCAGAAGCTGATCGACTACGGCAAGATGCGGGCGGAGCAAGGTGCGGGCCCGGTGACGCTCGGGATCGATATCGGGGTGATCAAGATGATCATTACCCACGCGGCAGCCGTGCACGGGCTCGACATTTCTCCGGAACCCGTCGATCTGGCACGCGTCGCGCTCAAGCGTCTCGGCCTCATCGGCAAGGGCACAGAGCGGGATCGTCGTCCCACCACGGACGAGTTGAACCGCCTCTTCCGTTGCTTCGAGGACAACGAGCGCCTGACCCTGCCGATGACACGCATCGTGAAGTTCGCGGTGGCCACGGCGATGCGGTTGGACGAGATCTGCCGCGTCGAATGGAGCGATCTCGATGTCCACCGCCGGATGCTCATGATCCGCGACAGGAAGGACCCGCGCAACAAGACCGGGAACGACCAGCGGATCCCGCTCTTCGCCGCCACGGGGTTCGATGCCTGGGCATTGGTCACCGAACAGGCCAAGGAACTCGGGCACGCAAGGGGCCGGATCTTTCCCTACAACTCGAAATCGGTCGGAACGGCCTTCCGGCGCGCCTGCGTCGAGGTCAGCGTGAAGGACCTGCATTTCCACGATCTACGCCATGAGGGCACAAGCCGCCTGTTCGAGGCCGGCTTCGCGATCGAACAGGTCTCGCTGGTCACCGGCCACAAGGATTGGAAAATGCTGCGCCGGTACACGCATATCCGCCCGGAAACGCTGCACCGGCTTGCCGCGTCGCGCGCCCCTTCCCGGCTCGAGACCCGCGCAGCCGAGTGATCCGAGAGTCAGAGGGGTGCCGTCCCGGCCCGTGACGGGTTTGGAGGTCGAGAGAGAGGCTTTCGGCCGCCCGTTGCGGGAGAAAACCCATGAACACCGAAATTATCGATGCCGGGCGTGACATCAGCGGCGGCTACAAGGTGGATGTGTCGCGCGGCACGAACGTGGACCGCGTGTCGTCCGAGTGGTTCTCGCGGCCGGATGACGAGCGGTATCTGTCGCTCGATGATCTCTTCGCCTCGGTCAAGGGGCGTGCGGAGCGGAGCCGGACGCGGACGGTGGAAAGTGCTGCGATCCGGGTCGAGGCGCATCGCGACAACCCGGAGAAGCTGGGCATTGTCGTGCCAGGCACGGATGAACCCATCGCGCCGACGCATTGGAGCTTTGGCCAGCTCTCGAGCCTTGTCGGCGCGCCCGCGGCCTATCTGCGGCAGCTGCCCGCGCCGCTGGCGGGGATCAACCTGCAATACGGGCTGACCAACCACCGGGCCGAGCAGATCAAGACCATGGAGGTCGCGGATGGCCGCACGGAACTGCGCGCTGTCACCGGCCCCGACTATGGCCGCATCTACGACCATGAACTGGTCTCCGCCGTGCAGCGCATCGCGGGCAACGGGACAGGCGACACGCGTTGGAAGGTCCCCGGCGTCCTCGACTGGTCCACCGGCATCTACAACCCGCGCGTGGACGTCACGAAGGAGACGACGACGCTCTACGCCTCGGACCGCGACGTGTTCCTGTTCCTCGTCGACGATCTGAACCCGATCGAAGCGGGCCTGCTGCCCGATGGCTCGCCCGACCTCTACTTCCGGGGGTTCTACTGCTGGAATTCCGAGGTCGGCGCCAAGACGCTCGGCATCGCCAGCTTCTATCTGCGTGCGGTGTGTCAGAACCGCAACCTCTGGGGCGTCGAGGATTTCCAAGAGATCACGATCCGGCACTCCAAATACGCCGCCTCCCGGTTCGCACATGAGGCTGCTCCGTCGCTGAGCCGCTTCGCCGAGTCCTCGCCCGCACCTTTCATCGACGGCATCCGCGCGGCGCGGGAGAAGATCGTCGCGCGGTCGGACGAGGACCGTCAGGATTTCCTGCGCAAGCGCGGGTTCTCGAAGGCGGAAACCGGGCGGATCGTCGAGACGGTGCTTGCCGAGGAAGGCCGCCCGCCCGAGAGCGTCTTCGACTTTGTGCAGGGGATCACCGCAGTGGCTCGGTCGAAGCCACAGCAAGATGCGCGGCTGGTGATGGAGGGGAAGGCGAAGGCGTTGCTGGAGAAAGCCGTCTAGGGAAGTATGTGGCGGGCGGCCATCAAAGGTTGGTCGCCCGTTGTAAATCCAAGGGTCGAGGATTACGGATCATAGATTATTGGTTCGCGCTGCACTTTGCGATGACGTCACCTCGGAGTTGGTACATGGAAGAAATCGATTGGTCCGATCGCGCGTTTTATGACGATGGGGAGTGGGTGACTTGGTCAGAAATAGACGAACAGCTTCGATACAAGGAATGGGGTGCTAAATATCCAAATGCAATCCGTTCGATGATTCCGTTTTTCCTTGATCTATTGTCCTTGGCTGAGAGCTATCATCTGGAAACCGGTCTGCATTTGAACGTTTACGGAGATATCGGAGAGCTATTTGGCGCAATCACCTACGGCATAAAGCTGAACAAAAACTATGCCCAAGGCGCCGATGGAAGACTCGGAAATGACCACATTGAGGTCAAGGCCATCACGCCTTTCAAAAACCGAGATGAGGTATTCGTGAAGCTGGCAGGAAATTGGTCCAAGTTATTGGTAGTCAAAATAAATGAGGATTTCGAGGTTTCTGGCAGAATGATTGATCGAAAGTCTTTTCCAAAGACGAAAGGCAAGAGTCTGCGTGTCCGATGGAGCGATTTGCCGTCCGATCAGTGAGGGGCTCCTTTTCTGTTCTTTAGCGCTGCGGCGCGGTGCCCCTTCTGCCTTTAGAGTGAAAGGGGTGCCGGGTTTTCCGTGACGGGTTTGGAGGTCGGGAGAGAGGCTCTCGGCTGGCCCGTCGCGGAGTATCCCGATGACCAAGCAACAGAAAATCACCCTCAGCGCCTCACGCGACATTCCCTTCAACAAGCTGATGCTCAGCCAGTCGAACGTGCGCCACGTCAAGGCGGGCGTCTCGATCGAGGAACTGGCCGAGGACATCGCGCGGCGGACGCTGCTCAGCTCCATCACCGTGCGGCCCGCGCTGGACGACAGCGGCGCCGAGACCGGCATGTACACGATCCCCGCCGGCGGGCGGCGGTTCCGGGCGCTCGAACTGCTCGTCAAGCAGAAGCGCATGAACAAGACCGCTCTGGTGCCCTGCATCGTGCGTACCGATGGGCTCGCCGAAGAGGACAGCCTCGCCGAGAACGTCCAGCGCGCGCCCCTGCATCCGCTCGACCAGTTCCGCGCCTTCCAGGCGATGCGCGAGAAGGGCCGGACCGAAGAGGAGATCGCCGCGGCCTTCTTCGTTTCGGCCAGCGTGGTCAAGCAGCGGCTGAAGCTCGCCGCCGTGGCGCCCTCGCTGCTCGACGCCTATGCCGAGGAGGAGATGACGCTCGACCAGCTCATGGCCTTCACGGTCAACCCTGACCACGCGCGACAGGAACAGGTCTGGGAGGCGCTGCAGCGGCACTATTCCCGGCAGCCCTACGAAATTCGGCGCATGCTGACCGAGGGTGCGGTGCGGGCCTCGGACAAGCGGGCGCAGTTCGTCGGGCTGGACGATTACGTCGAGGCCGGGGGCGAAATCCTGCGCGACCTGTTCCAGCAGGACGACGGCGGCTGGCTGCAGGATGCCGCCCTTCTCGACGTCATGGTGCGCGAGAAGCTCGCCGAGGAGGCCGAGGCGGTCCGCGCCGAGGGCTGGAAATGGGTCGAGGTCAATACCGAGTTCCCCTATGGCCACACCTTCGGGATGCGCCGGGTCCATGGCGAGGCGGTGCCGATGACCTGTGAGGAGGCCGCCAGCTACCAGGCGCTGAAGGCCGAATACGACGCGCTCGAGGCCGAGCATGCGGAGGCCGACGAGCTGCCCGACGACATCGATACCCGGTTGGGCGAGATCGAGGAGGCGATGGAAGCACTCGAGGCGCGTCCGATCCAGTACGAGGCCGACGATCTCGCTCTGGCCGGGGCCTTCGTCAGCATCGACAGCTCCGGGCGACTGCGGGTCGAGCGCGGCTACGTGCGGCCCGAGGATGAACCGGTCGAGGAGGCGAAGGACACCGGCGAGGTCGCACCGGAAGCAGCGCCGGGCGAGGACATTGATGACACCGTCACTTCCACCACGGACGAGGAGGAAGAGGACGACGGCCTCAAACCGCTCTCCGACCGCCTCGTCATGGAACTGACGGCCCACCGTACCCTGGCATTGCGCAATGCGATGGCCCAGGATCCGCAGGTCGCGTTCCTCGCGGCGCTGCACGCGATGGTCCTGCGGCTCTTCTACCGCTACGCCGTCGACAGCTGCGTCGAGATCGAACCGCGGACCGCCACCTTCGGATCGCAGGTGTCGGGCCTCGGTGATACGGCCTATGCGCAGGCCATCGACCAGCGTCACGAGACCTGGGCGCGCAACCTGCCGAAGGCACCCGAGGACCTCTGGCAGGCGCTGACCGAGTTCGACAGCTGCAGCCGCGAGGCGCTCTTCGCTCATTGCGTGGCGATGAGCGTGAATGCCGTCCACGATCCCTACCAGCGCCGTCCCCGCGCCATCGCGCATGCGGATGTGCTGGCCGGGACCGTCGGCCTCGACATGGCCAAGGCGGGCTGGACGGTGACAGGCGACAGCTACCTCGGTCGCGTGACCAAGGCCCGCATCCTCGAGGCCGTGCGCGAGGCAAAGGGCGAAGATGCCGCTGACCGGATCGCCGGCCTGAAGAAGGCGGAGATGGTGACCGCCGCCGAGGACCTGCTCGTCGGCACCGGGTGGCTGCCCGACCCGCTGCGCACGCCGCCGCTGCCGGAAGAGGACGCGCCGGAGATCGAGTTGGTCGACGACACCGACACCGCCGATGGAGGACCTTCGGACGACGATCCCGAGACCGGCGAAGCGCAATCGGCGGAAGACGGCGGCGAACCGGCTATCGGAGATTCCGACCCCTCGGAAGAAGATGATCCCGTCGCCGGTGACGCCTTCGCCAAGACAGCCGCCGAGTGACCTTCGAGCAGATCGGAGCTCCTGTCCCCCGAGTTCCGGCAGCCGGGGTCCGCCAGAAATGGCGGGCCCCTTTTTATATCCACGACAGGAGGCACAAAGCATGCAAAGCCCCGCCGCCGACATCGCCCGCCGCCTTGCCGAGAATGCCGAAACAGTCTGCCGTCACTACCTTACGAACGGGCGCAAACAGGGCCGCTACTGGATCGTTGGCGATGTGCAGAATACGCCGGGCCGCAGCCTCTATGTCCGACTGACCGGTCCGATCTCTGGTCCCGGTGCCGCCGGAAAATGGACCGATTCCGCAACCGGGCAGCATGGCGACCTTCTGGACCTGATCGCCTTGAACATGGGTATAACCACCCTGAGGGACACGCTGGACGAAGCGCGCAGGTTTCTCAGCCTGCCGCAGACAGAAAGGCACCGCGCCGCCAATCCCCCAGTCTCTCGCGGCTCACCCGAGGCCGCCCAGCGGCTCTGGGCCATGGGCCAGCCGATGTCGGGCACCTTGGCGGAACGCTATCTCGCAGGGCGCGGCCTCACCGGGCTGGGCGATCTCGACAGCCTCCGGTTTCACCCGAAATGCTTTTACGTGCGCGAGGATCACGCGCCGACAGACCGTCCTGAGGCCTGGCCCGCCCTGCTCGCCAAGGTGACGGACCTCGACGGACGGCTCACCGGCCTGCACCGCACCTGGCTTGACCCCGCCACTGCGGACAAGGCCCCGGTCATTCCACCGCGCAAGGCGATGGGCAATCTCCTCGGCCATGGTGTTCGCATCGGCAAACCGGTCAGCGTGCTGGCCGCAGGCGAAGGGCTGGAGACCATGCTCTCCCTGCATCTGGCGCTGCCGGAGTTGCCTGCGGTGGCGGCTCTGTCCGCCAATCATCTCGCAGCCCTGCAACTGCCCGCCGATCTTCGCCGCCTCTACATCGCCGTCGATGCCGACCCGGCAGGCCTGTCCACCGCGGACCAACTGGCGCATCGGGCCATCGGGGCCGGGATCGCCGCCGTCCATCTCTCCCCCTGTCTCGGCGATTTCAATGACGATCTGCGGGCCAATGGCCGCGACGCCTTGCGCGCGCATCTGCGTCCGCAACTGGCGCCCGAGGATGCCGTGACCTTCCTAGACCACGCCATCGATTGATCGGGATCGGCGCAGCCGGCCAGCGCCTCCGCGATCAGAGCCACGCCTTCCGGCCTTCCGAGAGCGGGCAAAACGGAGCAGAGCCCGGACGGGCCCGCAACGGCCATGGCCGTCCTCCGCTGCGCTCCGGTTCCACCCCATCGCGCGGGCGCGACGGGGACCCCTGAGAATGCAGCCCCGTCCGGCCCCCGCTTTTCCGTTGCCCGGGAAGGCCGCGAGAGGCGCGGCTTCGACAACCGGAGACGACATCATGACCGACACACATCTTCAAACCCGATCTTCCACCGCCGTCGTGCTCGAGGAACTGCAGCTCTACGGCTGGCGCCCCTTCACCGACGAGCCCGATCCCCGCCCCTTGCCGGAACCCGACGCCATTCGCACCGCCGTCGCCGACATCTTCGACGCGCTCGTCTCGACGCTGTCCGACACGCGGTTGGAGCCCGACCTCGAAGACCTGCTCTGGTCAATGGCCAACCTGTTCCACCGCACATCGACGCGGATAAACCGTGAGCTCGACAGCAATGAACAGGCGCAGAAGCGGTCGCACCGCGAGCAGGACGGATCCGAGGTCCGCTCGGTCGAACTGGAAACCCTGATCGCGGAAGGCATCACGCTGCTCGAGCGGCGCAATGCCTTTGAGGCCATGCGCGATCTCGCCGCCGAGTTGTTCGAGACCCATCTCGGCCAGACCTGGCACCCGCGCACGGGCAGCCATGTGAACCGCCGCACCCTGACCGCCTCGTTGATCGACAGCCGCGATCACTTGGCCGCAAGACGCAGGGCCGATCTGGAACCGCTCCTGCCCCAAGGCACAAAAATCGCCTTCACCGGCGGGCTGGACTGCAACGATCATGCGGCCATCTGGGCGGCCCTCGACCGCGTCCATGCGAAACACGCCGACATGGTGCTGCTGCACGGCGGCGCACCGCGCGGGGCCGAACGCATCGCTGCAGCCTGGGCCGACAACCGCAGCGTGACACAGATCGTCTTCAAGCCCGACTGGACGCGGCACGGCAAATCGGCCCCCTTCAAGCGCAACGACCAGTTGCTCGACACCCTGCCCATCGGGCTCATCGTCTTTCCGGGCTCGGGCATCACCGAAAATCTCGCCGACAAGGCCCGCGCGATGGGCATTCCCCTCTTAGACTTTCGGCCGAAAACCGCCCCACAGGCATGACCGGATTTCCGCCGATGCCCGCCCCGGACCCTCCCGGGGCTGGCCGTTTTCTGCTATGATCTGCCCGTGCCAATGGAGGAGGTGGCGGCGCGATCCTTGTTCTCGAAAGGAGTGCCTCATGTTTTTCTCCACCCTCTTCACGCTGTTCGGCCTCGGTGCCCTCTGCTGGATCCTGTTCAACTTGGCCGTCTACGCCCTGCCCTTCGCGATCGGGCTGACGTCCGGCATGTATCTTCACGAAACGGGCCAAGGCGTTTTCCTGTCGATCATTGCGGGCCTCTTCATCGGCGGCTTCGTCGCCGCTCTGGGGGAATTCGCCTTTGACCGCATCCGTTGGGCCCCGCTCAAACTCGCCATCGGTCTGATCTACGCGGTCCCCGCCGGGATCGCCGGGTTTCATGCGGCAAAGGGTCTTGCCGAGTTTGGCAGCGCGGGCGCTGCGACCATCACCCTCCTGTCTTGGCTGGGCGCGCTGGTCGTGGGCGGGACCGCTTGGGCGCGGGTGTCGGGCTGGTCCGAGGTCAACGCCATGTCCGACCCGCATCCGCACAGGTCTTTCGACGAACACTGAACGCCCTGTGAAGCTTGCGCCGGTGCGTGCCGTTCGCCAGATCGTCAGCGTGCGCCGCAACCGATTGCTGAAAAAGGTCTCGATGCTCGCCATCACCGCAGCGTTGCGGTTGGGCAGGACCGGCTGAGCCAGATCGCCGAAACCCACGTTGTTGCGCATGGCCCCGGTCGCGCATCCACTTGGAACAACGGCAAACCGAACATCACGGCGGACAAACACAGACACGGCGAGAGGGGGCAATCCCGGAGTACCGAAGCACGTCCGGGACATGCACCGTTTCCGCCTGCACGCCAAAACCTGTCTTTGCACGACGCATGCTGTCGGGGTCTTGCGCGGTCCAGAGGCAGCCTGTCATCCCCTCTCCCATGGCTTGCGCCACGCGTCCCTTGCGGGCCTCTCAGCGGCTGATCTGACCGTGATCGGCTGACGCCTCGACCGCCTAGGCCGCAACGGCCGGTCCGGACTTTCTTCCCCTGGCGCCCCCGAAAAGTATCGGGTCCGCCATTCCTCGCGGCACAAGAAAGACCGGCCTTGCCGTCCTCCGCTGGCGCTGCGGGCCACAGGGGCTGCGTCGGCGGATCGTCCCGGTCCTGACGATCGCCATCGAGGCCGCGAAGGGCGCGGGCTCGGACAAGCCAAAAGGAGATATGACATGGCCACCATCGGAACCTTCAAGAAGACCGGCAGCGAATACGTCGGCGAGATCGTCACCCTGAGCGTTCAGGCGAAAGCCGTCCGCATCGTCCCCGAGGACAGCACCCCCAACGACAACGCCCCCTCCCACCGCGTCTTCGTCGGCCGTGCCGAGATCGGCGCCGCCTGGTCCAAGCGCTCGACCGAGGGCCGCGACTACCTGAGCCTCAAGCTCGACGACCCGAGCTTCACCCAGCCGATCTACGCCAACCTCTTCGACGACACGGTGATCGAAGGCGGCGAGGAGACCTTCAGCCTCATCTGGTCGCGCCCCAACACCCGCCGCAACGGCGACTGACAGCAGACCGCCCCGCCCGGGATCACCGGGCGGGGTGCGCTTTGCTCCCGCGAGTTTAACAATGAGCGCTTCGAGGACATGCCTTAACTGACCGGTCCGGCAATTTGCGGCCGTCTGCGACTGTGTCGAGCGCTGCAATGCACCTTCACCACGACTAGCCAGTTGCTATAGGTTGTTCCTGTACCCGACCGACAAGACCACTTGGAGCGCGCAAACTTGGAAAAGAATAACCAGAAAAGGCCTCCGCTATCATTGCGAGCGGCAAGTGCGACCGGGCGCTCAGCGCTGTTCTTGGCTAAGGTCGCGGGGAAAGTTGGTTGGGCAATCGCCAAGCCTGTGGGGCGGCAGACAGGTAAGCTCGCCGCAAAAGGGGGTAAAGCGGTCAAGGATCACGCGGCTGTAAAATTCGCAGAATTTGAACTTAGGCATACCAAATATACGCCGGAGAACTTTTTCGAAAAAGGCGCAATCTCTCTGGAAGACCTCGTCGATGCGCTGTTGATTGAAAAGCGCGGCACGTCGGCCAGGATTGTTACAGCGCTTTCGGGGAAATTGGCCGCGGCAGGTACGACAGCAAGTCTATTTTCCATCGCATCCATTCTCGGAACAGCCAGTACGGGAACGGCCATTTCTTCACTTTCAGGCGCAGCTTTCAACAGTGCCGCGTTGGCGTGGATTGGTGGAAGCGTTGTAACTGGCGGGTGGATTGTCTTGGGTGTAGCTGCCGTTGGAGGCGCGATCGCATATTTTGGATCTCGCAAGCTTGTTGGAAAATGGACCGGAAAAAGGCGCAAGAAAAAATCCTTGGACCCGCAAGAAGTGCGGTTCGTCGAGACCTGTTTGATGTTGGCAACGGCGTTTCGTGAGCGGGCCAATCAAAACGCCGTTTTAGACCCACTCACCGCTACAACCCTGCAGCAGAACTTAAGACATGATTTCCTCGAACAGTTGGATGTCTGCATCGCCAAAGTCAGCGACTGGCCGGATCTTCCGCTGATGCGCCTTGAAGATCGCAAGGTAGATCTAGTTGAATTGTTCGACGCGTTATCAACGGCGCATGGTCAAAAGCCGTCAGTCAGAAGAAATCCCTCTGCGGCTGCTCCCGTCGCTACAGGTGTCGTATCCGCCACGATATTGAAATTGATGTCGGACACCTTGCCTTCGTTTACGGAAGATGAGGAGTTGGTTCTTCAGGCGCTACGCCGATCGAACAATAGCCTTGCTGATGCCAGTGAGCTTGAGCTTTCAGAATACGTGCAATCGCTATCCGTTGAGCAAATTTCCGGGCTCAAAAACAACGTAAAGGGAATCTACCATGAACTCGCATTTCAGCGGAAAGAGAACCTGGATGGCGACGAGTACATTGTCGAGCTCTTCGGCGACACGAACCATGCTGGCGCTGATGTCCGGATTATCAATGTTGCGACCGGCGATGTTTCCGAGGTTCAACTCAAGGCAACAAAATACGCATCATATGTGCGTGAACACAACGCAAAATACGAAAACATCGACGTGCTAGTGACCAGTGAGGTTGCTGGCTCGTCGCCGGATTGGTCTTCTTCTGAGTTCAGCAATGCCAACCTTACAGATGATACGTCGTCGACTTTACACAAGCTCGGTCAAGGGGCCGACGCCGACATTGTTGACAGTATGGGGGTCGCTGCGATGGTGACACTTGCGGCCAATGCTAAGTCCATGTTGAAGGGAGAAGCTCTTTCAACAGAAGCCAAACAAAAAATAATTCAGGACGGAGTGGTTGCAGCAAGCGTTGCTGGATTGGTTCAGCTCATTATCTAACGTCAAAATTCTCTGCCGTATTTACAATGACATAGAAACTCTCGGCCAATTGAAGTGTCATATTTCGAAGGGCAGTGAACGACCACTCTCCGCACTCCCTGAAGAGATTGCGAATCTTCAAACCTTAACGTATATGACTAAGTCATACCCCAGAGGCAATCATGACCGTCAAGACAACCCTCAGCTTTACCGACCGCCACCATCGGTTCCTGACCGACAAGGTGGGCCAAGGCGTCTTTGCCTCGCAGAGCGCGGCTGTGGCGGCGGCCCTGGAGCAGATGATGCGCGATGAAGAGGAACGCGAGTTGGCCCTTGGAGCGATGGCCGAAGAAATCCGGGCGCGGCTCGACACGCCGCGCGCCGACTATGTCTCGGCCGAAGACGCATTTGCCGCCGCGCGGGCCCGGCTGCAGGCTGCGCGCGAGGCGTGACCTATCGCATCCGGTTCCATCCGGCGGTCACGGATGATCTCGACGCCATCACGCGTTGGCTGATCGACTATGCCGGCCCGCAATCCGCCGCGCGCCGACTGGACGAAATTGAGGCCACCATCGCCAGCCTGTCAGACCTGCCGCACAAGGGCAGCCGCCGGGACGAGATCGCCCCCGGGTTGCGCGCCATCCCTGCAGGCCGCAAGGCCGTGATCGCCTTCACCGTCGACGATGATGCGCGCGAGGTTCATATCCACGCCGTGACCTATGCCGGGGCCGACTGGATCATGCGCAGCAAATCGCGAGGGCGGTAGCAGGATGGCGCGCAAACCTGTCCACAAATGGGCCTTCAAACCCGGCATGCGCGCAAGCGCTTTCGGATGGCGCGGCTCCGCCAAGGCGATCGAGCGGTTGAAATCGGCCAGCGCGGAAATCCGGGCCGTCAATCGCGCGGAGCCTGTCACGGCGGCGGACGGCGTGGTCGCATTGGCCGCGCGGATCTGGCCCGCGTTTGAGCATATCGACACCTCGTCGGGCGCGCTTGGCACCGCCGTGCGCCGCACACTCGACGACCTTGTGCCGATCCTGATCGCCGCCCCTGCCGATGAAAAGACCCGCGCCAAATGGCTGGAACAGCTGCGCACGGCGATCGAGGACGATGGCGTCGACTACCTTGCCCCGATTTCGGAGCGGTTCGGCGAGATCGCCGTATATCCCGCGCTCATGACCCTGCATGCCGACAGGGATCTCGCCCTGATCCATCGCGCCTGGTCGGATTGGGCGCGGTATTCCCATGTCGGCACCGCGACCCTCACGCTGTCCTGCCTGCTCGAGGCCGGACGGTATGACGATCTGCTGGCGCTCCTCGCGGTCAAGAAGACACGGCTGTGGTTCGATGACAAGTTCGGGGCCGAAGCCCTTCTCAGACAGGGCCGCGAGGATGACGCGCTCGCCTATGCCGAGGCGCTGCTACAGGCGGACCGCCAGACATGGGGCCATCACGACATCTGCCGGTTCTGCGAGGCGATCCTTGTGCGCCAAGGCAAGGCAGACGAGGCTTATCGCCGGTTCGGCCTGCCAACAGCGAGCGGGAACACCTGGCTGGCAATGTGGCGCGATCTGGTCAAACGCTACCCTGACCGGGATGCCCGTGCATTGCTGGAAGACCTGATCGCGCTCCACGGGAGCAAGGGCAAATGGTTTGCCGCAGCCAAGACCGCGACGTATTTCGACATCGCGCTCGACTGCGCGGCCGATCATGAGGCGGCCCCGGCCACGCTCATCCGGGCCGCCCGCGATTTCGCGATCAAGGAACCAGCCTTCGCTGCCGATGTCGCTCTGCATGCCATCAGGCATCTTCTGGCGGGCCGTGGGTATGAACCCAGCCCGTTCGATATCGACGAAGCCGTCGATCACCTGATGACCGCCAGCACACGCATCGACCGGCGGGGCTGGGCCATCGCGGCGCTTCAGCGACTGATGGAGATCACGCCCGGCGATGATCTGATACAGCGCCGCCTTGGCCAGAAGTTGACCGAACTCAGTGCTGAATAGCGGATTGATCGGTATCGAGAAGCAGCCTGCACGCCGCGATGAAACCAACCAATGCCCTGCCCCGACCTCACAAGTTTCGCCCGAACAGCTGACCGCCCAGACGATCGATCACGGTTTTCAGGAACGCACATCGCCTTCGGCGCGTTCTTCGATCAGCTGTGCTGGTGCTACATCCAGATGCGCCGCGACCCGCTGTAGAGTTTGCAAGGTGACGTTCTGCTGGCCGCGTTCCATTGCACTGACATGGGCGCGGTCGACATCCATCGCCGCCGCCAACGCGGCCTGCGTCAGCCCACGCGCTTGGCGGTAGTGCTTGAGATTACTTGCAAAAACAACGCGGATGTCCATCCGCAGCTAAAAAGCCTATCGCGTATTTTGGTGCGACGTATTATCCCACATTCTCCAAGTAAGTCGCTGATTTCGCTGTCGTAATCGTGATATTTCGCATATAAATCATGGCGTTGACGGCTGCGAGGGGCGCGTTTCATGGATCACCTGGAGGGTGCGGGCTTGGCGCGGGGAGATCGGGTTGATTTCGACCGCCGTGTGCGTCTGGAGTTCCGTGGTGCGCAGATCAGTTCAGACGGTGGCCTGCTGGTGATGCGCGAGCTTGATGACGTGCTCGGCCTGTCCAATCTGGCGTCGGAGGCGCTGCGAGACAGCCGCACCGGGAAGAACACGCTCCATCGGCTTGACGGATTGTTCCGGCAATCGGTGTTCGGACGACTGGCCGGATACGAGGATGTGAACGATGCCGACCGCTTGGCCCTCGATCCCGTGATGCGTCAGGTCGTTGGCGGCAGGGCCGTCGAGGCGCAAGCTGCTTCGGCATCGCAGATGGGACGGTTCGAGACCGAGACGCTGGCTCTGGCCGCGAACCGGGCGGCGCTGGCCGATCTGAACGGCCAATGGATCGACCGGTTTCATGACCGCAACGGGTTGCAATACATCGTGCTGGACATGGACAGCTCGGTCAGCCCCACCCACGGCGATCAGGAAGGTGCTGCCTGGAACGGGCATTTCGACTGCACCTGCTATCACCCCATCTTCTTGTTCAACCAGTTTGGCATGCTGGAGCGCTGCGCCCTGCGTAACGGCAATGTCCACAGCGCCGATGGCTGGCGGGATGTCCTTGATCCCGTCATTGCCCGATATGCTGGCCGCGACCTTGGTGGACGCTTCTTCCGGGCCGACGCTGCCTACGCGATCCCCGCGATCTATATGCGGCTGGAAGAAGCCAGGTTCTTCTACGCCATCCGTCTGCCCGCCAACGCCGTCTTGCGCGAGAAGATCGCGCATCGGCTGACACGGCCCGTGGGACGGCCTTCGCTGACCAAGGTCAAACGGTTCTTCGAGGACTTCGAGTATCAGGCGGCGTCCTGGGACAAGCCGCGCCGCGTCATCGCCAAGATCGAATGGCATCCGGGCGAGCTGTTCCCCAAAGTCGGCTTCATCGTCACCAACCTGCCGATGGAGCCAGACTGGGTGGTGAGGTTCTACAACCAGCGCGGCACCGCAGAGCAGCACATCAAGGAAGGCAAATATGCCTTTCGCTGGACGCGGCTGTCATGCCGGAAGTTCCGGCACAACGAGGTGCGGCTGCAACTGCACGCGCTGGCCTACAACCTGGCAACCTTCCTGCGCTGCATCGAACTGCCCGAGGCCATGGCGGACTGGTCGTTGACCAGCCTGCAACTCAAGCTGATCAAGATCGGCGCCCGCGTCGTCCGCCACGCCCGCGCCATTACCTTCCAGTTGGCCGAGGTCGCCGTCACCGGCCCGATGGTGCGGGCCGTCCTTGCCGCCATCCGCCGTCTTCGAACGCCTCCGTCATGCGCATGACCACGATCCATGCCCAAGCTGAACGAAAGCGGCAGGACAGGTCCGTCTGCCGCGCGGAAAAGCGGCTCTGCCGGGCCAGAATGCTGCGGGTTCGAGGCTTGATCCACCCGACTTCGGCCGTTTGCGCGACGACAGACACCGCTCGGGGCGAAAAACGCTTGCCCAGCGAGCAAAATCAGGCGATCTTGAAGTCAAGCGGCAGGCCACTTGGGGAATGTCGGGTATGTATATTTGGAGAATGGCGAGTAAAAATGCGCCAATATCGAGCCGATCAACAATAAAGGGAGGGCCGCGACAAGAAGAAGTCTTCTGTATTTTCTAAAGGTCATCGTATAGCCTCACCATGCAGGCATGAGCCATGCCAACTAAGGATTATCCCTTTTATGAAGTCTTTGTTTTTATATAAAATTTTTGCTGTTACGGTTTGTGTAGCGTCTTCAACTGGTGCTCAATCTCTGGATTACAGGCATTTCATAACCGGAAATGACTTTCATGAAATGTGTAGAAATGACTTCACCTCAGCATACAGATACACAGTAGGAGTATTTGACACACTGTATGCAATGAATGTTGTTTTGAACAAGCAGGTTTCTCTACCGTGCATGGCTCCAACCACTGGCGCAAGAGTAACCCAGATTGCGTGCCGCTACGTAAATTCACATCCAGAGAGCAGAGACCAATCCGCAGCACTTCTGATCTTTCTTGGCTTTGCAGAAGCTTCACCGTGCTAAAACAGTTATGAACTGGCTCCCTTTTCAACCGGACAGTGTGGGGTTCTCCCTCACCGGACAGAGCTTTTTTCCGGCCCCACCCGGCTCATCCGACTTCGCTCGCTAGGTAATCCCCCCATTTTTGCGGGGACTTGGTCGTAGAATTTACGCGGCCATCTTCAGTTTCTGTGCAGGTGTCATCCCGCCGTTGCCCATGTTTGGGCGCTCATGGTTGTAGGACCAGAGCCATTCGGTGGCAATCTGCTGGACCTCCTCGATGCTTTCGAAAATGTACAGGTCCAGCCATTCGTGCCGGACCGTCCGGTTGTAGCGCTCGACATAGGCGTTCTGCTGGGGCTTGCCGGGTTGGATATAGGACAGGGTGATGCCCCTGTTCTCTGCCCATTCCATGAGGGTGCCACTGACGTATTCCGGGCCATTGTCGACTCTGATCGCCCTTGGTGCGCCGCGCCATTCGATGATCTGGTTCAGCGCCCGGTCGACCCGCTCAGCAGGCAGCGAGAAGTCGATCTCGATGCCTAATCCCTCGCGGTTGAAATCGTCCAGGACGTTCAGCAGGCGGAATTGCCGTCCATCGCCGAGCCGATCCGCCATGAAGTCCATCGACCAGACCTCGTTCGGGACCTCTGGCACGGCCAGCTCGTCGGGCTTCTCCCGCTTCAGGCGCTTGCGCGGCTTGATCCGCAGGTTCAGCTCCAGGTCGCGGTAGATCCGGTAGACCCGCTTGTGGTTCCAGCCGTGACCCTGGACGTTGCGCAATTATAATGCTCATCTGCAACCTGACTGACCGCGATCCGTTCTTGCACAGGCAATCCGATGTGCTTTTATGGACCATAACGCCAAACGGCGAGGGGGAATCATGTCTGCCACCGGCACCACGCCGATCTCTGATCTCGCACCACAAAGCGATGATCTGACCGACTACGACCACGCACATATGACGCTTTACCTCCGCCTGTTCGACGCCGCTGAAAGCGGTGCAAGCCTGCAGGAAGTTAGCAAGATCCTGTTCGGCCTCGATGCGGACAAGGAGCCGGAGCGTGCCCGAAAAATCTATGACAGCCACCTCGCCCGTGCGCGCTGGATGACCGAACACGGCTATCGCAAGCTGCTTGAGGGCGGTAACGGCTGAACTTTGCGCAATTCGGCCCAGATCGGCGAACACTCGCGCAGGTTGCGCAAGTTGACCGTTCGCGTCGTCGTTTTCTTGCACCTCCCGGCTATACTCTTTCCCCATCGAAACCTCTGATGCGGAGCTTCGCCATGACCAGGGATTGGCAAGACGAAGCGGCGTATCGGCATTTCGACAGCCTCGACCTGTCCGGGCTGGCTTGGGAATGCCTGCGCCGCAATTCAGACTATCGCGCAACCTACCCGCAGATGCGGGATGGATTGAGATCACCGGCTGCATGGGGGTTACGATTTCCCGGTTGATCCGGACATCGACGCACCCAAAGCACCCGTGTTCTGGACGCCTTCAATCGCCCCGGCAGCGGTCGGGTATGTTGTGCCGGTCCCCGGCGGCGACACCGCCGCGCCGCACATCGATGCAGATGATCTGACCGTCATCGGAACGCAGGACGGCTTGATGTATGTGCGCCTCGCAACAGGCGCGTTGCTCGTGCTGGATGCAAAGAACCTGCGCCGGCCCCTCGGCATCCTGGTGCCGCTGGACGAGCATTGGACGGCACGGATCAATTCGCTCGAGTCGCTCCGCGTGCAATTGCTGCATCACAAACGATCCCCTCCGCCCCTGACGTCGCAGCAGCGACGGCGCATCCAGCTTGCATTGCGCACGCTCGACGCGCGCCGGGATCGTGCCAGCTATCAGACAATCGCGGGGCATTTGTTCGGCGCAGAGGCTGTGTCCCGCGAGCATTGGAAGACCAGCTCCCTGAAAGCCCAGATCACCCGACTGACAGCCCATGGCACGCATCTGACCACCAAAGGCTATCGTTTTCTCCTTCTCGGTCGCGGACCAACGGGGCGCTCCAAGCCGCGCAAGTGATCACCGCGCGATCTCCGAAAATCGAACCCTCATCTGGCCCTGCTCCTGTTGGCCTTTGGGGGTGACGTTTTCGTGCCGCGATCTTCGTCATCCCTTCCCATGGCCCGTCTGCGTTTTGATGACCTCCGACAGCCCGCGACGCGCCGTCGCTAGGCCTAGCCACCGGAGATGCTCAAATGCCCGACCCAAATGAAGGACTACCGCCCCGCTACCTCAGAACACCGGAAGCCGCCCGATTTCTCGGCCTGTCTGGCCGTACGCTGGAAAAACACAGGACCTACGGGACCGGCCCGCGGTATTCAAAAATCGGCGGGCGTGTCGTCTACGCGGTCGATGATCTGCAGGCCTGGGTCACACGGGGCGAGAAAAACTCGACCTCGGACGAGACCGAAGACCGCGTCCTGCCTGCCAAACGCCATGCCGCCGTATCGCCGGCCTATCTGCGACGGGGGCGCTGAGCCGATGCAGACACTTGTCCACCTCACCTGGATCGAAGGGCGCATCGAGCGCTGGATCCGTTTCGGTCGGATGGCCGGGGAAATCATACTGACGCGCACGGAAAAACGCGTGGCCTTCACCCCCGGCGCAATCTTCGCGCTCCTGCGCTGGTCGTCGAACGACTATGGCACCGTTGAAAGCCGGATCGACATTCTGCGCGCCGTTGGTGCAGGCGAGCCCTGCTCCACGGTGCCCTGTGTCACGCCAGGCGGAGAGCTATTGCTGCGCCTCTCCGGTTGGCCCAAGGTCGAGGCGGCCCTGCGGTCCGTCGATATCGTGGAAAGCTATGGCATCGCGCCGGAAGATGTCTGCCCCGATCATTGGCGGCACGTCCACAACCGCCTGACAGCTGCATTGGAGCCCCGGCCCTACACCCCTGCCCGGCATGCGGCCTGGCTCAGGCGTCGCATGGTGACGACATGAGCGCGGCGGCCCCTCCCCTCCTCGCGGCCGGATTGTCCCTCGGTCTGCTCGCAGTCGCACAGATCGACCGCGCACCGCGTCTGATCTGGAATGCCTCAGCAAGCGTGCCGATCGGCCTCTACGTCGTTCGAGCGTCACACGGGCCATCGCTGGGCGATCTCGTTGCCGTGCGCCTGCCGGAAGACCTGTCATCCTGGGTGGTTGAGCGCGGCTATGTCGGTGCGGATACCCTGCTGTTGAAACGCGTCGCGGCCGTCTCGGGCATGACCGTTTGTCGGAACAATCTCGAGATCACCATCGACGGCAGAGTAGTTGCCGAGGCAGCATCGGATGACCAACAGGGCCGCCCGCTTCCCCGTTGGACGGGATGTGTCACGCTCGCCTCGGACGAGGTCTTCCTGCTCCTTGCTGGTGTCGCCGACAGCCTCGATGGACGATACTTCGGCCCGTTGTCAGCGGACACGATCCTCGGACGTGCCATCCCTCTTTGGACATTTGGAGGGGCGGAAGATGCGTCGTCTTGAACGCGGGCACAGCCGTCAGCACACGGGCGTCACGACGGCGCTTGTACTGATCCTCTGCATGCCGATCACCGTGGTACCGTCCGCCGTGATCGCTCAGGACCGCAGTGTTCCAGCATCTGAGCAGCAACCCATCGACATCCATATCGCAGAAGCCGCGCGCAGGTTCGGCATCCCGCAGCCCTGGATTCGTGCCGTCATGGAGGTCGAGAGTGCGGGCAATCCGCGCGCGGTGAGCCACGCGGGCGCCATGGGGCTTATGCAGATCATGCCCGACACCTGGGCCGAATTGCGCGCAGCCCACCGGCTTGGCAATGACCCTTTCGATCCACGCGACAACATCCTGGCCGGTACCGCCTATCTGCGGCAAATGTACGACCGGTTCGGGTCCCCCGGCTTTCTCGCGGCCTACAATGCCGGGCCTGCACGGTACCAGAACCACCTTGATACCGGACGCGCCCTGCCCCTTGAAACCCGCAATTACCTCGCCATCCTTGCGCCACTCATCGCCGATGGAACCGACGTCGCGCGGGCGGTGAAAAACCCGCAGAGGACGCAGGACTGGCGCGACGCCCCGCTGTTCGCGGCAATGGCCGAGGAGGGTCAGACCCCAGGCGATGACGCCCAACGGATTGCGTCTGACGCGTCTCGAAACGGCATCTTCGTGCCTCTCAGCCGGGGGCAAACGCCATGATCCGCGAAATCGCACCATGGCGAGGTGTGGAACGCCCGGTCGCAGGAATGGGCCGGAGAAGGTCGACGCGCAGGGTCTCAACAGAAAGAGCGCAAGATAAAAGAGGTGCCGCAAGCGGACCTCAAGCTGTTGTTTCTCTGCGAGGAATTGCGCGGCACATCCAAGCTGCATGCCGCAGGACTTCACCTAGAGAGTTGATTTATGGAAGTTTTTCAAGCGGCAGCTGGTCCTGCAAGCGAGTGCGGCCATGACCCGGCGCGACAATGACCTCCGTATCCGGCCCGGGCGAATCCGCGACGGCGGCAGGACCTCGAAGCAACCGACACGCTTTGTCAGTGAGGTAATGCGCGCTGCCCGTAAGTCCGGTCAGACTGGTTATCGTTTCGGAGCCAAGCAATCTCAATCGACTTCCGGATCTTTCGGACGTGGGCGCTTTCAGAGAGCAGCGCTGAACATGTCACGCACATCTCGGCGCGTCATAGTCAATGCCCGCGTCGTGCGCCACCAGGGCAAGCGCTTTCGCTCCGCGCCGATGGCCAAGCATCTCGGCTACCTGCAGCGCGACGGCATTGGTCAGGACGGACGCGACGCAGACTTGTTCGGGTCTGAGCGCGATGATCTCGACCGGGGCGGATTTGCGGCGCGCTGCGAAGACGACCGGCATCATTTCCGGTTCATCATCTCGCCGGAGGACGCGGGCGATCTCGAGGATCTGCGCGCCTTCACCCGGGATCTGATGGCCCGAGCCGAACGGGATCTCGGGACCAGATTGGACTGGGTCGCGGTCGACCACTGGAACACCGACAATCCGCATGTCCACATCCTGGTGCGCGGAAAGGCCGACGATGGGCGGGACCTTGTGATCTCGCGCGATTACATCAGCCAAGGGTTTCGGGCGCGCGCGGAAGACCTCGTACAACTGGAACTGGGACCCCGCAGCGAGCGGGAGATTTCCCAAGCCCTGGAAACGCAGGTCACGGCGGAACGCTGGACCGATCTCGACCGCGGCCTGCGATCCCTGGCGGACGATCACGCCGGTATCGCCGACCTGCGGCGCGGAACGCCGGAACCCCGCGATCCGGAGCTGCGCCGCTTGATGATCGGGCGTGCCCAGACACTGGAGAGGCTCGGGCTGGCCGAACAAATAGCCCCTGCCGTCTGGGAGTTGAAACCGAATGCCGAAGACACTCTGCGCGAGCTCGGGATGCGCGGCGACATCATCAAACGGATGCATCGGGCCAAGGGTGCCGAACGCCACCGCGCGGCGGGTGATTTCGCCATCGAAGGAACGCCCACCGCGCCGATCCTCGGGCGACTCATGGAACGCGGCTTTCATGACGACCACGCCGGGACCGGCTACGCGATCATCGACGGCGTTGACGGTCGCGTACATCACCTGCGCTTCCGGGATCTCGATGCGACCGGCGACACGCCGCAAGGTGGCATTGTCGAAACCCGGCTCTGGACAGGGAAGACGGACGCGACACCGCAACTGTCTCTTGTCGGTCGTTCCGATCTGTCGCTGGCCGCCCAGGTCGAGGCGGATGGTGCCACCTGGCTCGACCGCCTGCATCTAGCCCAGGACCGAGCACCGCTGAGCGGTGCTGGATTTGGGGCAGAGGTTCGCCAGGCATTGGAGCGGCGCTCGGACCACCTTGTCGCCGAAGGCCTCGCTCGACGGCAAGGTCAGCGGGTCACCTTTGCCCGCGATCTGCTGGCCACCCTGCGCAACCGCGAACTGGACGCCATCGCTCAAGACCTCAGCACACAAACCGGCCTCCCCCGTTACAAGCCGACCGAGGGCGAACCCATCGCAGGGACGTTTCGCCAACGCCTCAATCTCGCCTCGGGCCGCTTCGCCATGATCGATGATGGCCTCGGATTTTCGCTTGTTCCCTGGACCCCGCAACTCGAACGCCATCTCGGCCAGACCGTCACGGGCACGATGACGCCCGGCGGCGGGATCGATTGGAGCCTCGGGCGCAAGCGCGGGCTGAGCCTCTGAGCAGAAAGGACATCACCATGAGCCGTCAGGACACGTCATCGGCCACCAAGATCCTCTGGGGCCAGATCAGCATCGTCAGCATCGTGGCGCTGCTCTTCGTCTGGGCAGCGACGCAATGGGTCGCGTTTCGTCTGGGGTTCCAACCCCAGCTTGGCGCGCCTCTCACCGCCCTGTTCGGCCTGCCGATCTACCGCCCGTGGCAGGTCTTCACCTGGTGGTACTGGTACGACGCCTACGCGCCCCGCGTCTTCATGGAAGGAGCAGCGATCGCCGGCGCAGGCGGGATCGCCGCCATTGCCGTCGCGATCTTGCTGTCGGTCCTGCGGGCGCGCGAGGCGAGCGACGTGACGACCTATGGCTCGGCCAGATGGGCAGGCCTCAAGGATATCACCGCCGCCGGACTATTCGCGGAAGACGGAGTCGTGCTCGGCCGCCTCGACAAGCGCTACCTCCGGCATGACGGACCGGAACATGTGTTGTGCTTCGCGCCCACCCGCTCCGGCAAGGGCGTCGGCCTGGTGATCCCAAGCCTGCTGACCTGGCCCGGCTCCGCCATCGTCCATGACATCAAGGGCGAAAACTGGCAACTGACGTCCGGATGGCGGGCGCGGTTCGGGCGTGTCCTGCTCTTCGATCCAACCAATGCGGCCAGCGCCGCCTACAATCCGCTGCTCGAAGTCCGCCGCGGCGAGCGCGAGGTGCGGGACGTGCAAAACATCGCGGATATCCTCGTCGATCCCGAAGGCCAGCTCGAGCGGCGGAACCATTGGGAGAAGACCAGCCATTCCCTTCTGGTCGGCGCGATCCTGCATGTCCTCTATGCCGAGAAGGACAAGACACTGGCAGGCGTCGCCGCCTTCCTGTCTGATCCGCGGCGTCCCATCGCCGCCACACTGACTGCAATGATGCGGACTGCCCATCTCGGAGATCGCCCGCATCCTGTTGTCGCCCAGGCCGCTCGCGAGCTGCTGAACAAGTCCGAGAACGAACGCTCCGGCGTCCTGTCCACCGCCATGTCCTTTCTCAGTCTCTACCGCGACCCCGTGATCGCCGCCGTGACCCGGCGCTGCGACTGGCGGATCGATGATCTGGTCTCGAATGCGCGGCCACTCACCCTCTACCTCGTGGTGCCGCCGTCGGATATTTCCCGCACGAAACCGCTGGTCCGGCTGATCCTGAACCAGATCGGCCGCCGCCTGACGGAAGAATTGCACAACATCAACCGCAAGCACCGCCTTCTGTTGATGCTCGACGAGTTCCCCGCCCTCGGGCGCCTCGACTTCTTTGAAAGCCAACTGGCCTTCATGGCGGGCTACGGTCTCAAGGCGTTTCTGATCGCCCAGTCGCTGAACCAGATCGAAAAAGCCTATGGGCAGAACAATGCCATCCTCGACAACTGCCATGTCCGCGTCGCCTTCGCGACCAATGACGAGCGCACGGCCAAGCGCCTGTCGGACGCGCTCGGCACCACGACCGAGCTGCGCGCCATGAAGAACTACGCCGGGCATCGCTTGTCACCCTGGCTCGGACATCTGATGGTCTCGCGCCAGGAAACCGCCCGCGCCTTGCTGACCCCCGGTGAGATCATGCAGCTGCCATCCGACGACGAAATCATCCTCGTGTCGGGCGCAGCCCCGATCAGGGCACAAAAAGTACGGTACTTCCGCGATGCGCAACTTACGGCGAGAATCCAAAAGCCGCCTATCGTCGAAGCATCAGTACCCGTCAGCCCCGTGGAAACCGATGATTGGAGCAGTCTTCAGCCAGTCGCACCACCCCAAGAAGCTGCCACGAAAAAGCCCGCTGACGACGGGGATGGTGGCATCCGACGAGAACCTGAGATCCCCGAACATGAGGATGTGGCGCCCGAACTGCCGTTCCCGCGCGAGGAATTCGCCGCCCTCGAAGACGAACCTGACGACGAGGCCCAACGCGCCCGCGCTATGCAGACCCGCTTCCGCAACGTCGCGCGTCAAGCGGCCCTCGATCCCGACGACGGCATCGAATTGTGAGGTGACGCGATGAAGAAAGCCAAGATCACCGCTTATGTCGACGCAGCCCTCTTCGATGAAATCGACGAACTGGCCGCACGGCGGCGCGTCCCCAAAACCCAGATCATCGAGGCGGCCCTGGCGTCGTTCCTCTCACCCGACAGCGCCGAACAGAGTGAGGCCGCGATCGTCCGCAGGCTGGACCGCCTGACAAGGTCGCTCGAGCGGCTGGAACGCGACCAGGAAATCACGACTGAGGCGCTGGCGCTATTCGTCCGCTTCTGGCTGACGACGACCCCACCTTTGCCGGATGACACCTATGCGGCCGCCAAAGCAACGGGCAAGGAGCGGTATGGTGGTTTCGTTCAAGCGCTCTCGCGTCGATTGGCGAAGGGTTCAACTCTCACCAAAGAACTCGTCCAAGATTTGCCAGCAGGACAGACAGACCCAACCGACGGCATCCACTGAAATCCTTGCTCCAGCGAATATCGATCCAACAACTGGAATTAGACGCCCAACCCGTACGCTCGCCAATTGCCTTTTCGCTCCTTGAACGCCATGATTGAAAAAGTATAGCAATTTCAGGCGTTATGCGTGTCACCTGATGTCAACCAAACCCCCGAGCAGCTCGCCCGGGACCGGATCGATGAACGCCTGCGGGCGTCCGGTTGGCATGTCCAGGACAAGGACGCGCTCGATTTCAACGCCGGGCTTGGCGTGGCCGTGCGTGAGTACCAGACGGATATTGGGCCCGCCGACTACGTTCTGTTTGCCGACAGGCACGCGGTCGGCGTGGTCGAGGCTAAACCCGACAAATGGGGGGTCCGCCTGACCTCGGTCGAGGAGCAATCCGAGGGGTACGCCAACGCCAAGCTGAAATGGGTCACCAACGCCGAGCCGCTTCCGTTCCTCTACGAGAGTACAGGCCAGGTCACCCGCTTCACCAATGCCCGCGATCCTAATCCTCGTTCGCGCGAGGTCTTCACCTTTCACCGCCCCGAAACCCTAAAGTCCTGGGCACAAGCGCCAAAGAGCCTTCGCGCGGGTATCGCAGCCCTGCCGGGTCTCAACCCGGACGGCTTGCGCGACTGCCAGATCAAGGCGATCACGAACCTCGAGGCCTCACTAAAGACGGACAAGCCGCGCGCACTCGTTCAGATGGCGACCGGGTCGGGCAAGACCTTCACGGCGATCACGCAGGTCTACCGCCTGCTCAAACACGCTGGCGCGCGCCGCATCCTGTTTCTCGTCGACACCAAGAACCTCGGTGAACAGGCCGAACAGGAATTCATGGCCTTCATACCCAACGACGACAACCGCAAGTTCACCGAACTCTACAACGTCCAGCGCCTCACCTCGCCCTCCATCGCGAACGACAGCCAGGTCGTCATCTCCACGATCCAGCGCATGTACGCCACGCTCAAGGGCGAGGAGCTGAACGAGGGTGCCGAAGACGAAAACCCGGCCGAGCAGAAATGGCGCCGCAAGGAACCTCTGCCGGTCGTCTACAACGCCAAGCTGCCGCCGGAATACTTCGACGTGGTCGTCATCGATGAATGCCACCGCTCGATCTACAATCTCTGGCGCCAGGTCATCGAGTATTTCGACGCCTACCTCATCGGCCTGACCGCCACACCCGACAATCGCACCTACGGGTTCTTCCAAAAGAACGTGGTCAGCGAATACACCCACGAGAAGGCCGTCGCCGATAAGGTCAACGTGGGCAACGAAATCTATCTGATCGAGACCGAGATCACCCAAGGTGGCGAAACGCTCAAGGCCGAGCAGCTGGTCGAGAAACGCGAACGCGAAACCCGCGCGCGCCGATGGGAAACGCAGGACGACGAACAGGCCTACGCCGCGACCCAGCTTGACCGCTCCGTCGTGAACCCCGACCAGATCCGAACCGTGATCCGCACATTCCACGAAAAGTGGCCGGAGGTATTCCCCGGCCGCAAGGAACTGCCCAAAACACTGATCTTCGCCAAAACGGACAGCCATGCTGACGACATCATCCAGACGGTCCGGCAGGAATTCGGCGAGGGCAACGATTTCTGCCGCAAGATCACCAATGGCGCGAAGAACCCAAAATCCTCGCTCTCGGCCTTCCGCAACGACTATTACCCGCGCATCGCCGTCACCGTGGACATGATCGCCACCGGCACCGACGTCAAACCGCTCGAATGCCTGATCTTCATGCGCGACGTGAAGTCGAAGAACTACTTCGAACAGATGAAGGGCCGCGGCACCCGCGTCATGAAACCCGACGACCTGAAAAAGGTCTCCCCCTCCGCCCAGGCCAAGACCCATTACGTCATCGTCGATGCCGTCGGCGTGACCAAGTCGCTCAAGACCGCCAGCCAGCCGCTCGACACCAAAACCTCGATCCCCTTCAAGGACCTCGCCATGGGGCTGATGATGGGCGATCGGTCCGAGGAAACCGTCAGTTCGCTCGCCGCCCGGCTGTCGCGGCTCGACAACAAGCTCGGCGCCGAGGATCAGGAGAAGATCACGACCGAGGCCGGCACATCCCTCACCGCCATCGTGCGTGACCTCTTCGACGCGATCGACCCCGACAAGGTCGAGGCCGACGCCAAGGCCGCCGGCCACCCAGAGCCCGACGATACCGCGATGCAGGCCGCGCGCGAGGAACGGATCAAACACGCCGCCAACGTCTTCACCGGGCCGCTCATCAACCTGATGGACACGATCCGCCGCGACAACGAACAGACCATCGACCATGACAACCTCGACACGCTTTTGCGCGCCGAATGGGCGGGCGACGTGGCCGAGAACGCCAAGCAGATCGCACAAGAGTTCGAGGCGTACCTGACCGAGAACCGCGACGAGATCGAGGCGCTGTCGATCTACTTCAACACCCCCGCCCGGCGGTCCGAGGTGACCTTCGCCATGATCAAGGACGTGCTGAAGAAACTGACCGAGGATCGCCCGCGCCTCGCCCCACTGACCGTCTGGCGCGCCTATGCGCATTTCGACGACTACAAGGGCAGCAATCCGGCCAGCGACCTGACTGCCCTCGTGGCGTTGATCCGCCGGGTCACGGGGCTGGATGCCACGCTCACCCGCCATTCCGAACGGGTGCGGCGCAACTTCCAGAACTGGGTGCTGAACCGCCATTCCGGCGCGGGCGAGAAGTTCACCGAGGAGCAGATGGACTGGCTGCGAATGATCCGCGACCACCTCGCCACCTCCTTCACCATCGAGCGCGACGATCTGGAAATGGCCCCCTTCGACGGCAGGGGCGGGATGGGGCAGATGTACGCGCTGTTCGGCGACGGCATGGACGAGGTCATGACCGAGATGAATGAGGCGCTTTCGGCATGACGGAATTGCCTGCCACGTGGGCTAACGCGAAGTTCTCAGATTTCGGAACATGGATCGGGGGTGGCACACCCTCCAAAGCCAACCCCCGTTTCTGGAATGGTCCCATTCCATGGGTTTCCCCAAAGGACATGAAAACGAAGGTCATTCGCAAGGCCATTGACGGCATCACAGAGGAAGCGGTCGAAAACTCTGCGGCGAAGCTGGTGCCTGCGGGTTCGGTCCTGATCGTGACCCGCTCGGGAATCCTTGCGCACACTCTCCCCATTGCGGTCACCGCTGTTGAGAGCACGCTCAACCAAGACCTCAAGGCGCTCGCTCTTCCGGATGGCATTGGTTCTGAATATATCGCATGGGGCATGCGAGCTTTCGAGCAACGCATCCTCGACAAGTGTCGAAAGGGCGGAACAACGGTTCACAGCATCGAGATGCCGCGCCTTGCATCATTCGAGTTGCCGATCGCCCCCACCAACGAACAACGCCGCATCGTGGAGAAGATCGAGGCGATGTTCGACGAGATCGACGCCGGGATCCAGAGCCTGCACACGGCGCGCACCACCCTCGGCCTCTACCGCCAGTCCCTGCTGAAATCCGCCTTCGAGGGCCGCCTCACCGCCGACTGGCGCGTACAGAACGCGGACAAGTTGGAAACCCCCGAAACCCTCCTCGCCCGCATCCAATCCGAACGCGACGCCCGCTACAAAGCCGCCCTCGACGACTGGCAAGACGCCCTCGCCCAGTGGCGCGCCGATGGCGAGAAGGGCAAGAAACCCGGAAAGCCGAAGCGGCCGCGGGACATTCCAGCCAAAGCAACTGACATCGGTATACTCGGATGGACCATGATGCCGCTCGGCCTGCTTATCGACGAACCGGCATACGGGACGTCGAAGAAGAGCGACTACGATGGTGGTAATAAAGGCGTTCTGCGCATCCCTAACATCGCGGCTGGGGTGATTGACGCGACCGACCTCAAGTCTTCGAACTTCGACGAGGCGGAGCTTGAGCAATACCAATTGATCGAAGGCGACGTGCTGACCATTCGGTCGAACGGAAGCCTTTCATTGGTCGGCAAGCCAGCATTGGTTCGACCAGTTGACACGCAATTCGTCTATGCAGGCTATCTGATACGCCTTCGCCCCATACCCAGCTCGTTGGTTCCCAAGAACCTCGTCTATCTGATGATGGAGCCGACCGTTCGCGGCCAAATCGAGAACAAGGCGAAGTCCACGAGCGGCGTCAACAACATCAACGCGAAGGAGCTGCAGGAACTACAAGTCCCAATCTGCTCCGCTGCCGAGCAATCTGAAATCGTCCGCATCCTCGACGCACGGCTCGAAGCCGCCGACGCACTCGAGGCCGAGATTGACGCCGCCCTCACCTGCGCCGACGCCCTGCGCCAATCCATCCTGAAAAAAGCCTTCTCCGGCCAGCTCGTCCCCCAGGACCCCGACGATGAACCGGCCTCGGCCCTGCTTGAGCGGATCAAGGCGGAGAAGAAAGAGCGCGAGAACTCCGCAAAGGAAGCGCGCACGTCCAGGCCCGTGCGAGTGGCTGAACCAAGGAGACCCAAATTGACCGACCTTCTGGACGTATTGAAGCAGCAGAAATCCTGGATACCAGCATCGAAAGCGGCAGAAGGGCTTGGCCTTGGCGACGGAGCATCTTCCGATGACATCGAGGCCTTTTACCACCAGCTCAAACAGTACGTCGAAAGTTCCGCGATAGAAATTGAGCGGCGCGGCGATGAAGACTGGCTGCGTTTGGCCGAAGTCGAGGCGAACTAATGCGCATCGATTGGCTGTGGATCGACAACTACAAGAACCTGCGGGATCTGACGATCGATTTCGCGCAGGACCACCTGATCACAGTCGTTATCGGGCGCAATGGTACGGGTAAATCCAACGTTCTCGAGGCGCTCACGGTTATCTTCCGCGATCTGATCATGGGCGAGCGCCTCCCCTCGATGAAGTATCGCATTGCATATCAGATCGGCGATCATTGGGTTTTCATTGATGCCGATCCGGAACGGGCCGCAGATCCCTACCGAGCCAAGGTAATCACCATTAATGACCAACCGGATCCGTTTGAAGTAGGTGCCAGTTTCGAGAAAATCAGCGGGACGACTATCAGCCGCACAAAGCTGGTCGGAGAAAATTCACCATATCTACCAAGATTTCTGTTTGGATATTATTCAGGCGAAAGCCGCCGGATGAGCGAACTCTTCCGAGCTTACCTGGAAAGCTATGATCGCAAGTTGGTCTCCGGCGAAGACCCCGGCGCTAAACGCATGTTCTTCGCGGAACCCGTCCACAGTAACTTTGTGCTCCTTTCCTTCATTGTGAACAACAAAGAGCAGACTAACGCTTTCCTTGAAAAGCAGTTGGGGTTGGAAGACGGTGGCATTGAGTCCGTCCTTTTCGTGCTCAAGCAGCCCTACTGGAAGTCGAAAGAGGGTGACGCCCGATTCTGGAACTCTCGCGGTATCGTCCGTGACTTTCTTGCCAAACTCTACGACATCTCCCTTGCACCCATTCGGATCAAGCGTCGTGAATTTTACGATGTGCGCAGGACGCGAACCAAAGAATACCTCTACCTCTTTGCGAAAGACATAGATGCGTTGCGCGAGTTGGCGGAAGGCAAGACACCAGCAGAATTTTTCCGCGATCTCGAGAGCACACATGTTTCCGATCTGATCGACGAGGTCCGCATTCGGGTCAAGCTGAAGAAGAATGATGGATCTGTGACCTTTCGCGAGCTGAGCGAAGGTGAACAACAATTGTTGACGGTGCTTGGCTTGTTGCAGTTCACCTCTGCAGAAGAAAGCTTGTTCCTTCTGGATGAGCCGGACACACACCTTAATCCCCGCTGGAGCGTTGAATATATTCAACATATCCGCGACTTTTTAACAGATGACAGTGGAGCGCAGCCAAATAGCCATGTGCTTTTGGCGACGCACAATCCAATTGCCGTAGCCGAGCTTGTCAAAGAACAGGTCCAAATCCTCAAACGTGATCCTGAAACACATGCGATTATCGCTTTTGAACCGGACACGCACCCTCGGGGCATGGGTTATGCTGGTGTCGTCACAAGTGAATTGTTCGACCTCAATGCCGCTTTGGACACATATACGCAGGACCTTCTTGAGGAGAAACGCAAACTAAGCTCGCAAGAGGACTTGAGTTCAGAAGACTTGCAACGGCTCAGAGAACTTACGCATGAGCTTGACGGCTACGGGTTCCGATATCAAGTCCGCGACCCGGAAGAAGCCAAGAGACTTCACCAAATGTTGAGTTCTGATGATGGATCCGACCTAGAGACGCCCGGCTCTCCGGATGATGCGGCGAAAGCTGAACGCCTAGTAAAGGAGGCGCTGTCGCCCAACAATGACGGAGGCGATAGTGAGAGTTCTTAATAAGGATTTGCTGGAACTACCTGAGGGCTGGGAGGAACGGGCTCAAGCCGCTCGCGATGCCGGGCCGTCCGAAGTGAACAACAATGCAAGCCTCTGGCAAGAATGCAAACCTTGCCTGAAAAAGATCTCATATGACAAGTGCTTCTACTGCGAGGTAAAGCAGATCAGATCCGACAATGCTGTCGATCACTTTAGACCAAAAAAACACTATCCCTGGTCTGCATTCGATCCACTTAATTTCCGCTTTGCATGCACCTATTGCAACAGCAGGCGCAAAGACATCGAAAATGGGCGAACCGGAGGTAAAGGGGATTATTTCCCCTTACTTATTGAAGAAAACCGCGCAACTTGCTGCGAAGAGGAATGCAATGAAGCGCCCGTTCTTCTTGATCCGTATAAATCTGACGAGCCCAGCCTAATTGATTTTACCGACGATGGCAGGCCAATACCGACGTTTACAAGCGACCAGCATGCTAACCGCCACCGCAGAGCGGTTGAGTCAATAAGACTATATCACCTGGACCATCAAGACCTTGTCGATAAGCGTTTAACTTTGGCAGCGGAGATAACTAGTATTGTTGAAACCACAAACCGCTTGTTCCCAAAAACTGAGGCTGGCGACCCTGATGTTGACAGTGCCTTCAAAGAAAATGTCCGATTGCTAGGAAAAATGATGCTTCCAAACGCTGAGCTGTCGTCATTTGCACGCCGAATGCTCGATGGATATCGCCACTATGTCTGGGTTCCTGGAATTCTGAGGACGTTAAGCTAAGAAAAAAGTAGTTTGAAAGGGTGAGGCGACCGGCATCAGCCTCACAAAAAGAGGGCCATTTCATGGACGCAGACGATCACCCCGTAGAAGTTGTTTTGAAAGAAGCCCGCCGCTTCATGGTGCCTTTGTATCAGCGCAAGTATCAGTGGGGCGACAAGCGGCTGGAGCCGTTCTGGGATGATGTCTCAGCCAAAGCCGCCGAGGTGTTAGACGGTGAGAGCAAGTTCGAGCATTACATGGGCGCGCTAATCCTGTCTCCGGTCGAGGAAGGCTCTCAGATCGCCCGTACGCCCCGAGTGCAGGTGGTTGATGGCCAGCAGCGCCTGACCACCTTTCAGATCTTCCTGGCCGCCCTGCGCGAAGTGGCGCGGGACCATGATCTTGAAGACCTAATGGGGCACATCAACGGCTATCTGTTCAATGAGCCGAAGAACAAAGACAAGGACCCTCTGACACGGTTCAAGCTGACACCGACACCGTCGGACCGGGACATCTTTCACGACATAATCGAGATGCCCTACGAGGATGTAACGCATAAGCACCGCAACCTGTTTTACGGCCAGCGTGTGCCCAAGAACACCAGTTTTCCGGCTTTCCGTGCTTACCATCTTTTCTGCACCTGGATTGAGGAATTTGCTTTTCACGGCCCGGAGGAAGACAGCGAACTTGATCTGGAAGGCGAGAGCAAGACCGGCGGAGAGGACGAAGTCGAGCTTGAGGTGTTGGAAGAACGCCTTGAAGCCCTACTCAGCGCTGTTCTGGATCGGCTGAAACTAGTGGTTATCACGCTTGGTGAAAACGACGATGCGCAGGTGATCTTTGAGACGCTGAACTCAAAGGGCGAGCCGTTGCTTGCGATGGACCTTGTGCGGAACAACATCTTTCACCGAGCGGAGAAACAGGACGCGCCTGTAGAGGACTTGTATGCCAAGCTGTGGGATCCTCTAGACGACATGTGGTGGCGTGAGCCTGCGCCCAATGCACGCCCACGTCGTCCGCGTCTGGACCACTTCCTAGCGCATGTGTTGACTGCCGAAACGGGCAAAAAAATCTCAGTGCGCGAACTCTATGCCGAGTACCGGGCCTTCGCGGTTCCGAAGGGCAAACCTCGATTTGACGATGTTGAGCATGAACTGAAACTGCTGGAGCGGTATGCGCCCCTGTATGAAACGTTAGAAGGCAGGGCCGAGGAAGACCCGGCGCTCTACTGGCTTGGGCGAAAGCTGGCGGATTGGCAGGTGACAACGGTTTTCCCCGCTGCCTTGCAGATAGGTGGATCGGATTTGCCTGCGGAAGTGAAGATGCACCTTGCCCAACTGATCTATTCTTTCTTGGCGCGGCGTGCCATGTGCGGGCTGACAACGAAGAACTTGAACAAGGTTTTCCAGTCCATTGCAGAGGTATTCCTGCGCCAAGGACCCTCGGTGGAAGCGTTTCGAGGATACTTTAATCAGAGGTCTGGCGACAGCACCCGATTCCCGCGCAATGACGAATTCCGGCGCGGTATCCTGGATGGAAACGCCTACAGCATCGCCCCTCGAACTCGCTTGGTTGACATACTGTGGGAACTGGAAATGGCGAGTAGGTCGCATATGGCAGAGAGCGCCACTAAGCCCAACGGCCTTTGGGTCGAGCACGTTCTGCCACAGACCTGGACCGATGAATGGCCTTTCCCGGATGGGCAGACCCATGAAGTCTATTCTGATGAACCAGATGCCTTGGCGCGCCGTACCCTCGTTCATTCCCTCGGAAACCTGACCTTGCTTACTGGCGGTCTGAACATCTCTTCTGGAAACTCTGGCTTTGCACTGAAGAAGGAAAAGTTCGAAGAACACACCGGGCTGTTTCTGAACAAGTGGTTTACTAAAAAGGGCCACTGGACGGAGGCGGAAATCCGGGAGCGTGGAGAACATCTTGCTGCTATGGCAGATCAAATCTGGATCGACCTGGAGTAATCACTCATGAACACGGCCCCAATTGTCTCCAAGGTCTGGAGTTTCTGCACGACGCTGCGTGACGACGGCGTGGGTTATGGCGACTACCTGGAGCAGCTGACCTACCTGATCTTCCTCAAAATGGCGGACGAATACGCCAAGCCCCCCTATAACCGGGATGTGGGAATCCCGGAGGGGTACGACTGGACCAGCCTGACCTCACGCCGCGGGGCGAAGCTGGAAGCGCACTACGTCATGCTGCTGCGGAAGTTGGGCGAGCAGAAAGGCATGCTCGGCCAGATCTTCACCAAGGCACAGAACAAGATCACCGATCCGGCGAAGCTGTTCCGTTTGATCGACATGGTGGACGGCACGAAGTGGGTGACGCTTGGGGCCGATGTCAAAGGCGACATCTACGAAGGGCTGCTGGAGCGCAACGCCGAGGATACGAAATCAGGCGCCGGTCAGTATTTCACGCCGCGTGCCCTGATCCGCGCAATGGTCGAATGCGTCCGCCCCGAGCCTCGCAAGACCATCGCTGACCCGGCCTGCGGGACCGGCGGATTCTTCCTCGCCGCGCATGATTTCCTGACGGACCCGGACAACCATGCGCTCGACAAGGACCAAAAGGCTTTCCTGAAGCACTCGACCTTCTTCGGCAATGAGATCGTCGCCGGAACACGGCGCCTCTGCCTGATGAACATGTTCCTCCACGGCATTGGCGAAATGACTGGCGACACGTTGGTTTCACCCGCCGATGCACTGATATCGCCGCCATCAGAAACCTTCGACTATGTTCTGGCAAACCCGCCTTTCGGCAAGAAGAGCTCAATGAGCTTTACCAATGCCGAAGGTGAGCAGGAAACGGACGACCTGACGTATAATCGACAAGATTTCTGGGCTACCACCTCGAATAAGCAGCTTAACTTCGTCCAGCATATCCGGACCATGCTGAAGACAACGGGCCGTGCCGCTGTTGTCGTGCCGGACAATGTCCTATTTGAGGGCGGTGCGGGAGAAACCATCCGGCGCAAGTTGCTCCAGACGACCGACCTGCACACCATACTCCGCCTGCCAACGGGCATCTTTTATGCGCAAGGCGTGAAGGCAAACGTCATCTTCTTCGACAACCGCACCGCCAGCCCCGATCCGCAGACGTCTAAGGTCTGGTACTACGATTATCGGACGAACGTGCATCACACGCTAAAACAGAAGCCATTGACGTATGCGCACCTCGAGGACTTCGTGTCCTGCTACGCACCAGGCAACCGACATGGGCGCAGCCCAACCTGGAGCGAAGAAAGCCCCGATGGGCGCTGGCGCGCCTTTGGCCGGGAAGAACTACTGGCACGTGACAAGGCAAGCCTCGACCTTTTCTGGCTTCGTGATGCGTCAATGACCGATCTCGAGAACCTCCCAGAGCCTGACGTTTTGGCAGAAGAGATCATGGAAAACCTTCGAGCAGCCCTCGCGAGCTTCGAAGCCGTGAGCGTAGAATAGGATTCGTATTCGTTCCGGTGGTCGCGGAAATCGTCGCGCCGGAACGCCCCGGTTTGGGGGACTTACTTCCGCCGGAACCCTGCCGTTCTAACCAATAGCACTACTACGCCTTCTCAGCTGTTGCCCGTAACCAAATAGCGGTCTTCTTGATCGGTCTCGTGATCCATCGCGAGGCCACTCATGACCGTTACCCCTTTCAAAACCGAGACGTCTTCCCGCGGCGCACGCATGTTGCGCACGGCACTTGGGCCGGGCATCGCCGCCTGGCTCGAGGATGCTGGCGTCGTCGAGGTGATGCTGAACCCTGACGGGCGGCTCTGGGTTGACCGGCAGGCCGATGGGCTGGCTGATACTGGCGCGGTCCTGTCCCCTGCCGATGGCGAGCGCATCATTCGTCTTGTCGCGCACCATGTCGGGGCGGAGGTCCATCCCGCGGCCCCGCGTGTTTCGGCTGAATTGCCGGACACTGGCGAGCGCTTCGAGGGTTTGCTGCCCCCAGTGGTTTCCGCGCCCACCTTTGCCATTCGCAAGCCTGCCGTCGCGGTGTTTACCCTCGAGGACTATGTCGCAAAGGGCATTCTCTCCTCAGATGCGGCTGCGCAGTTGCGCGAGGGGGTCACCAGCCGGGCCAATATTCTTGTCGCGGGCGGGACCTCCACCGGCAAGACGACCCTGACCAATGCGCTGTTGGCGGAGGTCGCCAAAACCTCAGACCGCGTTGTCCTGATCGAGGACACGCGCGAACTGCAATGCCTGACCCCCAACCTCGTGGCTCTCCGCACGAAAGACGGGGTTGCGACCCTGTCCGATCTCGTGCGCGCGTCGCTTCGGCTGCGGCCTGATCGCATCCCCATCGGCGAGGTGCGCGGGCCGGAAGCGCTCGAGCTCCTGAAAGCCTGGGGCACCGGTCATACGGGCGGGATCGGCACGATCCACGCCGGGTCCGCCATCGGCGCTCTTCGGCGTCTCGAGCAGCTAATTCAGGAAGCGGTGGTCACCGTTCCCCGCGCGCTGATCGCAGAGACCATCGACCTGATCGCCGTTCTGTCCGGACGGGGCGCCGAACGTCGCCTCTCTGAATTGGCGCGTGTCACCGGCCTGACCGCCACGGGCGATTACGCCCTCACCCCCCTTTTTCCACCAACACAAGGAAGCCATCCATGACCCTTCTGCCATCATTTCGCACAGCCCTTGGCGCAACCGCCCTCGGCCTCGTCGTCTTTGCCCTGCCCGAACCGGCGCTCGCCGCCGGGTCAGGCATGCCGTGGGAAGCCCCCTTGCAAACCATCCTCGAGTCGATCGAAGGCCCGGTCGCCAAGATCGTCGCCGTGATCATCATCATCGTCACCGGGCTTACGCTCGCCTTCGGCGACAGTTCAGGAGGGTTCCGGCGTCTGGTGCAGATCGTCTTCGGCCTTTCCATCGCATTCGCCGCCTCGAGCTTCTTTTTGTCCTTCTTCTCCTTCGGCGGCGGGGCGCTGACCTGATGGAGAACCACACCGACTTCCCCGGTTATTTCGCGCCGGTACACCGAGCCCTGATCGATCCGATCCTGCTGGCCGGTGCGCCGCGCACCATTGCCATTGCCAATGGCACTCTCGCGGCCGCCATCGGGCTCGGCTTGCGGCTCTGGCTCGTAGGCCTCGCATTTTGGCTGGTCGGCCACCTCCTCGCGGTCTGGGCCGCGAAGCGGGACGCGCAGATCGCCGAGGTGGCACGGCGGCATCTCCGTTACCCGTCCTGGTTCGGGGTCTGAGCCGATGATGCGTCTGGCCGAATACCGCTCCAAATCCGCCCTACTGGCCGATTTTCTACCCTGGGTTGCATTGGTCGCACCCGGCGTTATCCTGAACAAGGACGGCAGCCTGCAGCGTACGGCGCGGTTTCGAGGGCCGGACCTGGATTCCGCCACACCCGCCGAACTGGTCGCCACATCAGCCCGGCTCAACAGCGCGCTGCGACGGCTTGGCTCCGGCTGGGCCGTCTTCATCGAGGCGCAGCGGATCCCGGCACTGGACTACCCGACCTCCGAGTTTCCCGATCCGATCTCGGCCCTTGTCGATGCCGAGCGGCGCGCGCAATTCGAAGAAGCGGGCGCGCATTTCGAGAGCGCGTATTTCCTGACGCTGGTCTGGATGCCGCCCGCTGACGACGCGAGCCGCGCCGAAGGCTGGTTGCTGGAGAATGCCCCGGATCGCAGCACCAAGCCTCAGGATCATGTTTCCAGCTTTGTCGGCCGCGCCGACCGGCTGACCGATTTGCTCGACGGGTTCATGCCGGAGATCGCCTGGCTCTCCGATGAAGAGACCCTGACCTACCTGCATTCAACCGTTTCGACCCGACGCCAACGCGTCCGCGTGCCGGAGGTGCCGATGCATCTGGACGCGGTGCTGGCCGATGACCCGTTGGTGGGTGGGCTGACACCCCGGCTCGGGGCCGCGCATCTCAAGACCCTGACCATCATCGGACTGCCAAGCGCTACCTGGCCGGGTTTGCTTGAAGAGTTGAACGCGCAGGGTTTCGAGTATCGCTGGTGCACGCGGGCGATCTGCCTCGACAAGACGCATGCTGCCCGGGTGTTCACCCGTATCCGCCGCCAGTGGTTCGCCAAGCGCAAGTCGGTGGCCGCGATCCTCAAGGAGGTGATGACCAATGAGGCCTCGACCCTGCTCGACAGCGACGCGGCCAACAAGGCGGCGGATGCCGACGAGGCACTGCAAGAACTCGGCGCCGATGTGGCGGGCGCGGCTTACGTCACCGCCACGATCACCGTCTGGGACGAGGATCCTCGCACGGCCGAGGCCAAGCTCAAGGCCGCCGAGAAGATCGTGCAGGGGCGCGATTTCAACTGCATCCCGGAAACATTGAACGCGCTCGAGGCCTGGCTCGGCTCCCTGCCCGGCCATCTCTACGCCAATGTCCGTCAGCCACCCATCTCGACGCTGAACCTGGCCCATATGATCCCGATCTCGGCGGTCTGGGCGGGGCCGGACCGAAACGACCATCTGGACGGCCCGCCGCTGTTCCACGCCGAAACCGACGGCACGACCCCGTTTCGCTTCTCCACACATGTGGGCGATGTCGGCCATACCTTGATCGTCGGCCCGACCGGGGCAGGCAAATCAGTCCTTCTAGCGTTGATGGCGCTGCAATTCCGGCGCTATGCCAGTGCCCAGGTCTTCGCCTTCGACTTCGGCGGCTCGATCCGCTGCGCCACGTACGCCATGGGCGGAGATTGGGAGAACCTCGGCGATGCACTGTCGGGCGACGATCCCGCCGTCCAGCTGCAGCCACTCGCTGGGATCGACAAGGCGTCGGAACGCGCCTGGGCGCAGGATTGGCTCGCGGGAATCCTCGGACGGGAAGGCGCGACGATCGACCCAGGCGCGCGGGACCATCTCTGGTCAGCGCTGATTTCTCTGGCCTCGGCCCCGCGCGAGGAGCGCACGCTGACCGGCCTTTCCGTCCTGCTGCAATCAACCGAACTCAAACGCGCGCTGAAGCCCTTCTGCCTCGGCGGGCCTTTCGGCCGGCTTCTGGATGCCGAGGTCGAGGAACTGGGCTCCGCGGATGTGCTGGCCTTCGAGACCGAAGGGCTGATCAGTTCCCCCGCCGCACCCGCCGTGCTGGCCTATCTCTTCCACCGGATCGAGGCCCGGCTCGACGGGAGGCCCACGATGATCCTGATCGACGAAGGCTGGCTTGCGCTGGATGACGCCAATTTCGGCGGACAGCTGCGCGAATGGCTGAAGACGCTGCGGAAGAAGAACGCCTGCGTTGTTTTCGCCACCCAATCGCTGGCCGATATCGACGGGTCCCTCATCGCGCCCGCAATCATCGAGAGCTGCCCCACGCGCATCTTCCTTCCCAACGAGCGCGCCGTCGAGCCCCAGATCGCACGGATCTACCGGAACTTCGGGCTGAATGACCGCCAGATCGACATCGTCGCCCGCGCGACGCCCAAGCGCGACTACTACTGCCAGTCGCGCCGCGGCAACCGGCTCTTCTCGCTGGGCCTCGGCGAGGTGGCGCTGGCCTTCACCGCCGCCTCATCCAAGGCCGAACAGGCCGCAATCAGCGATCTGCTCGCCACCCATGGCCGGGATGGCTTTGCCGCCGCCTGGCTACGCCATCGCGGTCTTGATTGGGCCATCGACCTGCTCGGGCCCGACATCGCACCAGCCGATCCGACATCCCCTCACCCCGACCAAAAGGAGACAGAACATGACCCGAAATCCTGAGCGCCCTGCCCGGCCCCGCAAACTCGCCGCCGCATTGATGGCCAGCGCCCTCGTCCTGACACCGGTCCTGACGACACCGGCCCAGGCCTTCCTCTTCGGCGGCGGTGGGCGGATCGTCTACGACCCCCGGAACCACGCCGAAAACATCCTCTCGGCCGCCCGCGCGCTCGAGCAAATCAACAACCAGATCGCGCAGATCCAGAACCAGGCGCAGATGCTGATGAACGACGCGCTGAACCTTGCGAACCTGCCGCATTCCTCGCTGGCGCAACTGCAGGCCGCCATCGGCGAAACCCAGCGCCTTTTGGCCGATGCCCAGAGCCTCGCCTTCGACGTCGCCACCATCGAACAGGCCTTTGCGCAGGATTACGGCGCTGCAGCAGCCCAGGGTGATTTCGATGCGATGATCGCCGGCGCGCGCGAACGGTGGGAGACCTCGGTCGCGGGCCTCGAGGACAGCTTGCGCGTGCAGGCGGGGGTCGTCGGCAATATCGACGGTGCGCGCAGCCAGATGGACGCGCTCATCCGCGAAAGCCAAGGAGCCGTTGGGGCCCTGCAGGTCGCGCAAGCCGGGAACCAGCTTCTGGCCCTGCAATCGACGCAGATCGCGGATTTGACCGCTGCCATCGCCGCGCAGAACCGGGCCGAAGCGCTGGAAGCCGCCCGCATCGCCTCCGCCGAGGCGCAGGGCCGCGAAAACCTCGCCCGGTTCCTCGATTACGGCGGCGGCTACTCCCCCGGCACCGTGCGCTTCTTCGGGGATTGAGCGTATGGCACTCGACACCCCGCGAACTCTGCGCCTGATCGCCTTCGGTATCGGCGGTCTTGCCGCCCTCGCCGCCGCTGTGGAACTGACCCGCACGATCCTGCCCACCGACACCAGGCATGTGGTCAGGGATGACGCTTTGCGCGGCACCCTCGCGCGTTGCCGTGACCTGACGCCCGAAGACTACGCCACCGACACAGAATGCCGCGCCGCCTGGGAGGCGGCCCGGCAGCGCTTCTTCGATCTGGCTCCAGAGCCGGCCGGGACGGAGTAAGGCAATGGGCGGCGTCAGTGTCATCGACCGGTTTCTCGAGGTCTTCGCCTCCTACATCGATTCCGGCTTCGGCCTTCTGGGTGGCGACGTCGCCTTCCTCGCCACCACGCTGATCGTCATCGACATCACGCTGGCCGCCCTCTTCTGGGCCTGGGGTACGGATGACGACATCATTGCCCGGCTGGTGAAAAAGACCCTCTTTGTCGGGGTCTTCGCCTATATCATCGGCAACTGGAACACGCTGGCCCGGATCGTTTTCGACAGTTTCGCGGGGCTTGGGCTGTTCGCCACCGGCGGCACGATCTCCGCCGGTGAACTGCTTCAGCCGGGGCGCATCGCGCAGGTCGGGCTCGAGGCCGGCCAGCCGATCCTCGCCTCAATCGCCGAACTCTCCGGGTTCGTCGCCGTCTTCGAGAACTTCATCCAGATCGGGATCCTGTTCTTCGCCTGGCTGGTGGTCCTGCTGTCGTTCTTCATCCTCGCGATCCAGCTCTTTGTCACCCTGATCGAATTCAAGCTGGCCACGCTGGCGGGTTTCATCCTCGTGCCCTTCGGCCTCTTCAACAAGACCGCCTTCATGGCCGAACGCGTGCTGGGCCTCATCATTTCCTCCGGCGTCAAGGTGCTGGTGCTGGCCGTGATCATCGGCATCGGCTCCACCATCTTCAGCGAATTCACCGCCGGATTCGCGGGTGAACCCACGATCAACGACGCCTTGTCGGTGGTCCTTGGCGCGCTGGCGCTCCTCGCTCTTGGCATCTTCGGACCGGGCATCGCCAATGGTATCGTCTCTGGCGGGCCGCAACTTGGCGCAGGGGCCGCTGTCGGCACCGGAATTGCCGTGGGCGGGGCCGCGGTCGCCGGTATGGCCGGGACCCGGATGGCCCTTGGCACCGGTGGCGCGGCCTTGCGTGGTGCCAGTGCGGTTGGCAGCGGAACCGCCACTGCATACCAGCTTGGTGCCGCGTCGCGCAGCACAGCACTGGGCAAGTCCGTCGGTGGCGTGGCCGCTGTCGGCAAGACCGGTGCCGTCGCCGCGTTCAGCCCGCTCCGGCGCGCGATCTCGGAGGGCGCGCAGTCCGGCGCCCGCGCAGCCTATGCCGCAACCGGGGGACGGATGGCGGGTGGTGACCTGTCCGCCCCGGCCAATGACGGCCCACCCGACTGGGCGCGCCGGATGAAGCGCCAGCAATCCCTTCAACACGGCCTCTCGACCGCCGCACATGTCATCCGCTCCGGCGATCATGGCGGCGGCGGCACGGTCGTCAGCCTCTCCGAAAGGTCCTCCTGATGTTCCGACGCCCCAGTGTTCGCTATGGCACCACGCCCGAGCCTGTCACCCCCTACCAGAAGGCCGCCCAGGTCTGGGACGAGCGCATCGGCTCGGCCCGCGTTCAGGCCCGCAATTGGCGCCTCATGGCGATGGGCTGCCTCGCCCTGTCCGCCGGGCTCAGCGCGGCGCTCGCTTGGCAATCGACGCGCAGCAGCGTCGTCCCCTACGTGGTCGAGGTCGACAATCTCGGTGCGGCGCAGGCCGTCACGCCAGCCTTGGCCGAGTATCGCCCGACCGATCCGCAGATCGCCTGGCATCTTGCCCGCTTCGTTGAGCATGTCCGGCAGGTCCCGGCCGATCCGATCGTGCTGCGCCAGAACTGGCTGCGCGCCTACGATTTCGCCACGGATCGCGGCGCTGTCGCGCTGAATGACCATGCCCGCGTGAACGATCCCTTCGCGCAGGTCGGCGACACGCAGGTCTCCGTCGAGGTCTCGAGCGTCATCCGTGCATCAGAGTCGAGCTTCCGCGTCGCCTGGATCGAGCGGCGCTACGAAAACGGTCAGCTCGCCACCACCGAACGCTGGACTGCCATCCTGACCGTCGTGATCCAGCCACCGCGCGATGCGGAGCGCCTGCGGGCAAATCCGCTCGGCGTCTATGTCCATGCCATCAACTGGTCGAGGGAGAATGCCCAATGAGACGACTTCGCCCCATCCCCGTTCTTCTCCTCGCGGCCACGGCGCTGACCGCCTGCACGGGACAGCGCCCGCCCGAAATCGCCTATGATGATCACGTTCCGGCCCTCGCGCCGCCGCCGGCACCACCCCCGGCCGAGGGGCCGCCCCGCCCGGTTCACACGCCGCCAGCCTGGACGCCCTCCCGCGGCGGCGATCAGGAAGCGGATACGCCGGAGGCGCGCATCATCGCTGCCAATGCCGCCGCCCGGGTCGAACCCCGCCAGCAGGGCTACTACAACGCCATGCAGGTTTTTCCGTGGAGCGAAGGCGCGCTCTACCAGATCTATGCCGCCCCCGGGCAGATCACCAATATCGCGCTCGAACCCGGTGAACGCCTGACCGGTCCCGGCCCGATCGCAGCGGGCGACACCGCGCGCTGGATCATCGGCGACACCACCAGCGGCGCGGGCCGCAGCGAGCGTGTCCACATCCTAGTCAAGCCAACGCGCCCCGACATCTCCACCAATCTCGTCGTCAACACCGACCGGCGCACCTACCACATCGAGTTGCGTGCGAATGAGGAGGCTTGGATGCCCAGCGTCGCATGGGCCTATCCAGAGGTGCGAACCACGTCCCGCGCCCCGACCGTCCGCCGTCCGGCGATCCCGCCCGAGGCCGAGCGGCACTACCGCTATGGCCTGCAGGGCGACGCCCCACCCTGGCGGCCGGTCTCGGTCTTCGACGACGGGCGCCGTGTCTATGTCGTCTTCCCGCCCGGCATCGCCCAGGGCGAAATGCCTCCGCTCTTCGTGATCGGCGCGGATGGGCGCGGCCAGATCGTGAACACCCGCGTCCTCGGCAACCTCCTGATCGTGGACCGGCTGTTCGGGGCTGCAGAACTGCGTCTCGGCGAAAGACAACAGCAGGTCGTGCGGATCGTGCGTACGGATGGCGATCAGCGCCCGCCGCGTGCGCCCCAGCCAGAGGTGGAGCGATGACACAAGTCCCTGATATGCAAGTGCCGCCACGGACCGAGGAAGACATCGCCCAGGAGCTTCGCCTCAGGCCCGATCCGCCCCGTGTCATGCGCCTGTCCCGCCGGGCCATCGCCCTTGCCACCGCCATCGGCGGTCTGGGTCTGGGCGCGATCCTGATCGTGGCGCTGCAGAACAACCGGCAGGAGGGCACCCAGACCGAGCTCTTTTCCACCGAGCGCATTCAGGCGGCTGAAGGGCTGTCCACACTACCTCGGGATTACGCCGATGTCCCGCGTCTCGGCCCACCCTTGCCCGGTGAGTTGGGCCGCGCCATCCTTGGGGCGCAAGATCGCGGCCAGCCGGTCCCGGCACCGCCCATTTCCGGTCCATTGGCCCCCACAGTCGATCCCGAGGAACAACGCCGTCTCCAGGAACTCGACGCCGCCCGGCTGAGCGCCCTTTTCGCCGAGGCGCAAACCGTGCCGCGCGGCGGAGCACAGGTCACACCGACGGCCCCCGCAACCGGCGCGCTGTTCCCCTCCACTTTGGGTAGCCCGACGGCAAGCGATCCGGTCTCAAACCGGGAGGTGTTCCTCACCCGTCCTGGAGACACGGACACCGTCAGTGCGCAGCGCATGGTGTCGCCGCCCAGCCCCTACATCCTGCAGGCCGGCACGGTGATCCCGGCCGCCCTGATCACCGGCCTGCGCTCCGATCTACCCGGCCAGATCTCGGCTCAAGTGACGTCGAATGTCTACGACAGCCCGTCCGGGCGCTACCTGCTGATCCCGCAAGGCGCTCGGCTTCTGGGAGAATATGACAGCCGGATCGCCGCTGGCCAAAGCCGCCTGCTCTTGGTCTGGACCCGTCTGATCCTCCCGGATGGTCGGTCGATTGTCCTGGAACGCGCGCCCGGCACTGACGGAACAGGCGCGTCCGGCCTGCAGGACCGGGTCAACTATCATTGGGGTCGCGTCTTTCTCGCCGCTGGCCTGGCGACGATCCTGAACCTCGGCCTGGAAAGTGGCGCAGAAACCGAAGACGACGTCGCCCGCGCCATCCGCGAGGCCGCACAGGACACGATCGGACGGACCGGGGAGGAGATCGTTCGGCAGCAGCTCGCCGTCCCGCCGACACTGACCATACGCCCGGGCTTCCCCGTCCGCGTCATGGTCACCCGCGATCTGATCCTCGAGCCCTTGGGAGAAGTCCGATGACGAAGCTGAAGCTTGGTCCGATCCATGACGACAAACCGGTCAAGCTGACCGTGGAACTTCCCGCCGATGTGCACCGCGACCTTTGCGACTACGCGGCTGTCCTCGGCCAACAGACCGAACAGGACCTTGAGCCCGCCCGCCTAGTCGCACCCATGCTGGACCGATTCATGTCCACGGACCGCGGGTTCGCCGCAGCGCGCAAAACGGGATCGAGGGCGAACCGCAAGAAACCAGACCCGTCGAAGCCACTGGATACCGATCAGGGCTGAGTATCTGAGAAATCGTAAGTCTTTTGGCGGATCGCATTGCACACGGATCGCACATAGGCACCCGCTACCCGCCTGAAGTTACGACGGAGTCGAGCCGATCCTCCATAGATTGATGGTTTGCGAATCGATGCCTTGCCGTGACCGGAAGTTCGAAACGAAGATCGATCTGAGCCTAGTTGGGCCAATGCTGCACGGTAAGAGAGCGACTGCCTTCGGAGACATCGTCGTTGGACTCTAGGTAAATGGAAGAAGGTGCCCCCCAAAAAAACTGTTTCGGGAAAGCGATTGACCGAATACTCTTTGGGATTATGGCCTGTGGAAAACCACCTGAACCTGGACGATCTACACCCCCATCTGAGCGTTGCGATTTTGCAATGACCCAGACTGTTGACTTGCTCAATCATATAGAAGGCATGATTGCTCAAGGTGGTTTGAGTGACAAGTTTGACAGGAGTATCGACGCCGCTGAGCGAACGATAGATCGGTTGCGTGTGGCGGGCGCGACAGATCAGCAGGTACGCAGTCTTCAAGGTCGCTTGGATCAATTGCGTGGCGAGGCAATGGGTGCGCTACGGAGAGAAGCGGAAGGGTTTGGAAGTGACAAGCCTAAAGGAACCAGAGCCCCAGATGGCAAACAGGTGATCGAGAAGCTGCGGGACGGCACCCCTGAGCGTACGGCACAACGTGCGAGAGATGTCCTCACTAAGCCCGGCCATTGGGCGCACGAGGCATTCAAGCAGGAAGTCTTTCGAGTCATCGAGGCGAATGGAAAGATCCCGCAAGACTACAAAGACACGTTGGCACGAGACGCTGCCGAGATGTTGAAAGTCTGCCCTTCGGCTGGTGGTCTGGTTGCGGCGATGGTCACACGGGGGCAACCAAGAGGTTCATTTGCCCGGCGGTTGAGCACCAAAGGCAACGACGCCGTGGGTGCTGCTTACGAGATTATGGGTACGGCGGCCTTGTGCAAAGGCGTTTCCAATCCAGCGAACTCTAAGCACGAAGCGCCAAAGCTGAGTATCAACCCGAACAAGGACAAGTTGGTATTCGGACCCAAGGCATACATGAACCATCGGTATGCATACGACAGAAAGGTTGGGGAGCGAGATCGCCGCACCGTTGAGGCTGATGCGCAGGTTTTTCAAAAGGGCCGAGAAATTGGTATCGACTTCAAACACGTCAAGGAAGCCGGGACGCGGTCGAATTCACGCGACCTGAATAAGCAACTGTCCGCCGTAGCCGAAGCCATCTCACACGGTCAGTATGACGAGTATCACTTTGTGACCAATGGCCGCTTCTCAGACACGTTTAAGAATGCGGTTGACGAAATCAATGATGATCTGGTTCGGAACGGAAATTCAGCAATTGCATGCCACGAGCATGTGACCTCGATTAATGACGATCCATACGCAGATCAAGAGACCTAATCGTACATGGTCTCTGTAATGGATCTATACCACGAAATTCGATCACATGAGCGTGGCGTACTCGAAGACGTGCTCTTCGATCCGAGCAGAGATGCGAACTCACCAAATGGCCTGCACTTTGCTGTGCGAGTATTGAGGGTGCAAACGTAAGCATCCGGCGTAGGCCACAGGTAGGTCATCGCTCGCGATCACGGTCCATTTCGATGAGCTCTTGCAGGTTTTCGATCCCGAATGGAGTGAATGCGATGACACCGTCGTCGCTGGGACCGTAGACCCAGATTATACCATCTTCGGTTTCCATACCGATGGCGAGATCGAAGATCCGATCAACGGTTTCGCCCAGTTCGACAGCGACGCGGTCGATTGTCTTGACGGAATACACCTTGTTCAGCTGCATGGTTACGCTGCTTGTGTAAGGGATAGAGCTTTCCAGTTCCAAGGCAGAAGTTCATGCACGCGCGAGACGGGCAAGTCGGGCAGCCGGGCGAGAACATCGGCGAGCCAGGCCTGCGGATCGATGTCGTTCATTTTGGCGGTGACGATAAGGGTATACATGGCGGCAGCCCGTTCACCGCCGCGCTCTGAGCCTGCG
>NZ_JBLWVF010000019.1:0-62458 GCF_048268605.1 Primorskyibacter flagellatus | reverse complement strand
CTTTACGACGCGATCAAAGCGGACACCTCACGAAACGCGCCAAACTGACCCATCGCCCCGCAAATCCAAAGGGACTGAAAACACGAACATTCCTGTGGGACCTCGCGTACCTTTATGCCGATGGACCCAGGGTTTTGCGCCAGGAACGGGGATGACAGGTCAGGGCGTCGGCGACGCCGAACTTGCAGACGATATCGTCACAGGCTTTGAATGGTTGCAGGCACAGACAGGGGACTGATCCGGCGCGGGGTCTTGCCGTGATCGGCACCATGACACGGCATCACCCCATACTATTGTGATGCGCTCTTGATGTGCCCACGGCGTCGGGTCAGATCTTTCTGTTTGCCAGAACCCGGGCGTAGACATGGGCGACCTTGCGGGCTTTTGCAGGCCAGGTGAATTCGTCGAAAATCCGCTTGCGCGCGCGTTCTGCCATGGCGGGCAAAAGGCTGCGATCCCCCAGCACTTGATCCAGCGTCTTTCGCAACGCGGCGATGATCTCTGCCCGTGAGCCGATCGGCACGGCAAAGCCGGTTTCGGGGGTGACAAGTTCGGACGGGCCCGCATAGTCGACAATCACCGGAACCACGCCCAGTGACATCGCTTCAAGCACGACGCCGCCGCCGAATTCCCGGATCGACGGGAAGAGCAGGATATTGGACTGCACCGCGATGTCCTGGACGCTCTCGTGCGAGATCTGCCCATGGAAGGTCACCGCCGCCTCAAGCCCTGCTTTGCGGACCTGGGCTTCGAGTTTCTGGCGCATCGGGCCATCCCCGATCACGTCGAGCCGCATGGCCCCGCTGGCCAGATGCGCACGGGCTGCCTCGATCCCCATGTCGAGACCCTTGTAGGGCACAAGCCGCCCGATAAAGACCGCACGCAGCGGGCCATCGGTGTTCTGTTCGGCAGTACGGGTGAACCGTTTGGTGTCGATGGCATTCTCGGGAAGGTAAAACACCCTGTCTTGATAGCTGTCAGGGATCTCGCTCGCGGTATGACGCGAACCCGCAAGGAAGGCCGTCGTGGCCTTCAGCATCCGCCGCCGCCCCGGCAGCAGCTTGTAGGTGTTCCGGACATAGGACAACCATTCCCGTTCCTGGCGGCGTTCCGCATCAAAGCCCTTGGGCCAGGGCACACCGCCATTGAGGGGCCCCACCATGAAGGGCACGCCGGCGGCGGCACATTTCGCAGCGATGGACGAAACGGTGGTCGGCGAAAGGGGCGTGACCCGGTGGACGATGTCGTAGCGCCCGGCGCGAATATCCGGGCCGAAACGCTTCCAGACCAGGCGTTCGAAATAGGGATAGCTGAGGGCATTGATGGCCGTGACCATCGTCCAGCCCTTGCCCTTGCCCATCCGCAGAACCTGCGCGATCCGGTACATGGGGCGCGAGATCGCTTCGGAGTCGATCGCGGTGAAATCCGTTCCCTCGACATAGCCGGCCCTGAGGATGGCCTCGCGGTTGCGGATCTGCGTAACCAGATGCACATCGGCAACCTCACGCAGCGCGTGGCTGAGGGACCAACCCACCAGCGGAACGCTGACCCATTCGGGGTTTGCCGCCTCGGCAATCACGAGAACGCGTGGCCGAGACGCCAAAGCATGATCGGTCTGGTCCTGTGTCACGGGTCTTTCCTTTCTGCAGCGCCGCAGCGCGGATAGCATGATTGGCACAATGGCAGAAGGACCAAATATCGCAGACCTCGACCGATCTTGAGGATCGTCCTGCCGGTTCAGTCCGTCCGCGGACGCGGATCAATCAGCAAAGCCAGCACCCAGCCGATCACGAAGCCGCCGAGATGGGTCTGCCAGGCCAGTTGTCCGTCCATGGCCCACCACAGCACCAGGTTCAGCGTCGCCAGCATTGCCGCGGCGCGCAGCACCGGCCAGAGCGTTTCCTGCAACGTGTAGCGATCCACATAGGCCCAGGCGAGCAACCCGCCGGCCAGCCCGAACAGCGCGCCCGAGGCACCGACCATGGGGGCCGGCCCGGTGGCCAGTGCCGCAAACCCCGCGCCGCCTCCGATCATCGCGCCGAAATAGAGAAGCGCGCAGCCCCAGTTTCCGACCCGTGCAATGACCTCGCGGCCCAAAGACCACAGCGTAACCATGTTGACCGCCAGATGTATCAGGCCGCCATGCAGGAACCCGTGGGTGAGAAACATCGTATAGGGCTGCGCGGCGTAATTGGCCTGCCAATTCCTGAGAAGGCCTGCCCAGAACCCGCCGTTCTCATAAGCCGTCGCGCGCAGGCGGGGGCCAAGATCGAGCCAGTCTGCGATTTGCAGGGTGGCCTCAACGCCGCAGCACAGTACGATGATCGTAACAGGGAACCACAGGTTCCGTATCCGGCTCTGGTAAAGGCGTTCTGGCCATAACATGCAAAAGAAAGACCTTGTTTCCGGTGGCTTGGCAAGCCGAAACAAACGGGCCCGCCCGGACGGATCAGGCGGTCCAGAGCGGCGCGCGGGCCTCTTCGACCTCGGCCACGGCGCGCGCTTTGCCCACCATCAGCGCCCGGCGTTGATAGGCCCGGATAAAGGCGCGTAGCTCGGCATCGCCGTGACGTTCCTCTCTGCGCAGCAGGGCGCCAAGGTAGCCCTGAACGATGGCCAGCCCGCCCAGCACATAGGGTTTCTGGCGCATCTTGTTGACCGCCGAGGCCAGCAGGAACAGCGGTCCCGTTCCCATGTAATACTGTCCGAACCCGTGCCGCCGCCGCCCGGTATATATGCCGGTCTGGCTTGATCCCATGGGGCGCAGGTGGTTGAAGCGCAGTTCCGGCACGTCCCAGCTGACGGCCTTCCAGCCCAGCATCCGCGCCTTGTGACAGTCGATCCCGTCCCACATCACTTCGCGCACGAAGCCGCCCAATGCCTCGAAAGCGGTAACGCGGTAGAACTTGGTCATCCCCAGGGACATGTCGTCTGAGATGTTTTCCGACACCATCTGCCCGTCTTCATCCTCGAAATAGGCCTTGCCAGAGCAAGAGGCGATGCGCGGATCAGCCTCCATGCGTTCCATCAGCCCCTCGAAATAGCCATGTGGCAGATCGAGATCGAGATCGAGCTTGCACAGATAGGTATAATCCGCAGGTGTGATCGTGTCATAGCCCGCGTAGAACGCCTCGATCACGCCGGGACCTACGGCGCGGTGGCCGCGGTCGGGCTTGGGAACCACGGTGATCCAGTCATGCTGCGCAGCATATTCCGCAAGGATCTGCGGCGTCGCATCGGTAGAGCCGTCATCCACGATGATCCAGCGCGTCGGCCGGGCGGTCTGGGCCACGACGCTGTCAAGCGTACGGCGCATGTAGTCTGCCTCGTTCCGGCAGGGAGAGATCAAGACGTAGCTTCGGGGGTCGGGCATGATCTGACTGCTTTGCTATTGCCGGGACATTCCCGTGTGTTGTGCCTTAAATCATCGGTACGTCGCAAGGGCGGTGGCTGCGTCAACGCCGCGATGCCCGCGCGACCGTCGCTTTTGTGGCCGAGTGGTTAATGCAGTGGCAGATCCAACCCATCAGGGGGCGTCGTGAAGAAGGGTATACGTCTCCCGAAATTGTCTGGTATTGGGGGTGGGGTCTGAAAATTATAGGTTTGGTCTGTGCCGACGTTTGCTCTTTTGATTTGGCCCCTGTGCGCGTTCTTTGTCGGACGGAAGCTGCCATTTCAGCAGGCGTTGATCTGGGGCGTCCTTGTGCCTTACCTGTTCCTGCCCGAAGCCTTCGCGATCAAACTTCCTGCCTTGCCTGATCTGGATAAGACAGTGGCCATCTCGATCGGTGTGCTGATCATTTTTGCAATCAACCGGTCGTCTCTGAAGTCCGCGCCCGCAGAAACCGAGGCCCCGCTACTGCGATTGCTGCTACGCGTGGGGATCATCATGATGTTCAGTGCGCCATTTCTGACTGTTCTGAACAATCAAGAACCCTTGCAGTTTGGTCCCACCTCGCTTCCGGGCTTGCAGATAAAGGACGGTGTGAGCCAGACGTTGAGCGCTTTACTGGCATTCGTACCCTACTATTTTGCGCGGCGCTATCTGGCGAGCCCGGAGACACATCGGAAGATTCTCGTGGCCTTTGTGATCATGGGCCTGATCTATTCCGTGCTGATGCTGGTCGAAATGCGGTTGAGCCCGCAATTGCACCGCTGGATCTACGGTTTCCATCAACATTCTTTCCTGCAGCATATTCGCGATGGTTACCGTCCGATGATGTTTCTGTATCATGGACTCTTCGTAGGCTTCTTCGTCTGTGTCTGCGTCATTGCAGCGCTAGGCTTGTGGAAGGCGGGGCAGGGAGTCAAATGGCTGATTGCAGCGATATGGCTGACACTCATCTTGTTCATGAGCAACAATCTGGGTGCCACGGCAATCTGCGTGCTTGTGGTGGTGGTCTATTTAGGGACGGGGCGATGGATACAGATCCTGTTTGCCATGTGTATCGGATTCATGGTCTTTCTGTTTCCCATTTTCCGAGGCACAGGTCTTGTCCCGGTCGAACAGATATCCGCAGCCGCAGCGGCAGTGTCCGAGGAGCGGTCAAGATCGTTGAACTATCGTCTGCGCAACGAAGATATATCTCTGGCTCGTGCGCTGGAAAAGCCGGTGACCGGATGGGGCCAATGGGGCCGCAACCATGTTTATAACGAACGCGGGGAAATGATCACCATCCAGGAGGGCGTGTGGATCCAGGCGATCACCGAAAACGGGTGGTACGGCTATCTGGGCCTGTTTTCTGTCCTGACCTTGCCCGCCATGTTTGTGATCGGCGTCTGGCGCCGGAAAGAAATACCTCCCGAAACCTTTGCTCTGATGGCCATCACCACCGGGAACCTGATCTACATGATCCCGACGACATGCCTGACGCCAGCAGGCTGGGTGATGTTCGGGGCGCTGGCTGGATTCATGTTGACACGGACTGAGGCCAACAAGGCCGAAGCCGACGTGGTCGCGCCGGATGCTCCGGTCTCGCATTATACGCGCTTTGCCAGCAACCGGACGCCCGCTTCGGGACGGCGGGCCCGACGCAAGTCAATACGGGCAGGTCCGTGAGAAGCGATAGAGGTGTTATAGGTGAGATGCTATAGAGTGAGGCGGGGGCCATATGGCGCACCAGGGTAGCCGATATCGTCAGGACATTAGGGGCTGCGGGCCGTGGCTGTTGGGGCCATCGTCATTTTTCACGCCTTCCCCGCTGCGCTGCCGCGCAGGACATGCGCTATGACGCAACCTGTGTTCTGGGCGCTGCGGGCGTAGCACCCGATACGGTTATCTGGGGAGACAGCCATGGAGTCGAACTGACCTATGCCTGGAGCGAGCGCGCAGCCCTATCTGGGCGTGCCGTACGGCAGATCACGGGCTCGGCTTGCCCGCCAACACCCGGTGTATACCTGCAAAGCCGCCCGAGATGTCAGGCGGCTAACAAGGATATTCTTGACGCCCTGTTGGCCGACGACACCGTGACCCGGATTGTCCTGACCCCGATCCTGTGTGGGCCGGAGATCTGTCCGATCGTCAGTGATGATGAGGTGCTGTACTTTAACGGTTCCCATATCAGCATGACCGCCGCACGCCGGGTGGTGTTGACCCTGGAGGCTGGATCCTGACGGAGTGCCCGCGGGTAGCGGCCTCTCATAAATAACATAACGTCTATTACACGAACACTCTGTGCAGCCGGTGACCTCGGCCCCTAGAACTCCTCCAGATTTGTGTAGCGTTCCCCCAACAAAAGAACGGACAAATGAAAGCACGGTTCACGGATGAACAGATCATTGCGATGATCAAGGAACAGGAAGCTGGGAAGAAGGCCACTGTTGAGACCTGAGACCCGGTTATGGCCACCCGCTGCGCTATTCGGGGGCTGTGCGCGTGGCCATAACCTCAAAAATGTGTCGTGTGGTCCAGGTCTCTCGCCGCTTACAGTGGCAGCGCGGATGGGGTGGCCTGTTCGGGCCCTATTCGATCTATTGTTCAAACAATATGAGTCAGTCGGCCTCCACTGCCCCGATTGAAGGCGGTTCCGGCCGCAGGTTCCCCCGAAAGTCAGTGCAAGCGTTGGGATCCTTCAGAGCTGCGCCGAGCGCTGGTGAACCGATTTCAGGTGCCCAGATCGAGGCGCTGTCTGTTGGATTTGCATATGCAGTGTAAAGTGTGGAAGCATCTGGCCGGTAGCCTTTGTATCGTGGAGTGAACGCCACGCTTGAAGTCAAAGGCGTATATGGCGTGTTGGGCGTCCCGGCATTTGGCTCGTGAATGAGGTTATTGACGACGTTCCACGTCTCAAAACCCATCTTGACGTCTTGATACACATCCGCAGTGCCAGCATCCGACAGGTTGATGAGCGTGTTGTTGTAGATGTTCATCGGGGCAGTCAGATTTACAGTATCGGTGCCGCCACCGACACCGTTTGTTGGCGTTCTCACAAAAGCGTCTGGGCGTCGTGACTGCCCCCCAATTGGCGTCGCGTCATATTCAGTGTTTGAAAACACAAGCACGTTGTTGCGAATGGTTAAGCCACCGTGTGTCACACCGATCAATCTTCTGGCATTGAAGCCCCCGATTACGAGCGTGCCTTCAATGATTGCGTTGACCACGCGACTGCTCTCATTCGCAGATGCTGCGGAGATCACAATAGGTGCGTCGGCACTTTCAGCTGCGCAGTTTTGCATGTTCAGCTGAGAACTTAGCCCCTTGGCAGGCGATGTATTCCAGCGAATGGCGGGTTGAACTGCCCGGATTGAACGGATCAAACTCCATCCGGTTGCGGAAAAAAAGTCACTAGCCAGAAGTATCGTGGTATTTGGCGCACCGACACGGTAAGGACCGTGATTATTGTGCCCGCCACCTTGATCTCCCCCAGAAATGGCATCGGGATTTTGCGCAAACCGTGACCCCAAGATGCATGTGTGGGAATGCTCACCGTCCAACCACCCGTAATTCGACCAATCCGAAACAATCGTGTCGTTGACACAGATTATTCTGTTGTTTCGTATAGCCGCCCTTAGGTTGAGGGTGCGAACGCCCGTATTTACATTCATAATCACGCAATCATCCATCAAGCAATGATTTGCCTTGAAATCCCCGAAGGTTATGCCGTTTATTCCCCAATCCCCGGTCTCGGTTGTCACATCCCAGGTGCCACGAAGTTCGAGCCCCTTGAAGGTGGAACCGGCATCGAATCCGCTTCCGTCGAAATAGGTCCGGTCCAGGATAAGCTGGTCACCAGAAAAATTGTCGCTGGCCTTGATGGCGGGCCGCGCGTCGGTGCCCGCAAGTGCCTCGATGCGAAGACTGACGCCGGCTGCGTTGGCAGGAGGGCGGAAGACCAACGGCTCGCTGATCGTATGTGTCTGTCCTCGCTCCATGACGATCCGGTGCGGTGTCACTGCCGCATTGAGGGCCGCAAAGGCAGATGTGAGGCTTTTGAACCTCTGCGCTCCGTCCGGAGCATTTCTGAAGCCGCCAGTCGTATCCACGAAAAGCGTGCTGCGCCCTGCGTGGAACGCATCGGGATCTCCGACGGAAATTTGGATTGTTCCGAAACCGACCTTGCCAGATGATGGTTCGATCACGACCAGACGAACCGTGTGTTGTCCCGGTGTCCTGAAGACATGCGCCCCAAGGGGACCGCGGCTGTAGCGGCTGTCGGTGCGGTTGCCGCCATCTGCGGCATCCATCGCAATCACCTGCGTGGGGGCGGTGTAGCGGTAGCTCTCGCCATAGTCCCAGAGATATACCTTGTCGTGATAGCTGGGATCGTAATCCTCAATCCCTGATGCGGTATTCGTGTCGAAACCGGAAAGGTCCGTATCGAAGAAAACGGCCTCTGGCGCGACACGGTGATCGCTGCGGGTCATGTTGATCGTGACACTCACCTCTGGTGTCGGGTCTTCGTCCCAAATCGTGCCGCCATCGGACATCAGCCCCCAGGCCTTGATGATCATGTCGTCAGTCGCGACGGTCGATCCGTTTCCGAAGCTTTTGGAAGTGATGGGCGTCATGATTTACCTTATGCTGCTGAAGAGAGCGGCCATTGCAACGGGTCGGCCTCCACCATAATCGTTGCGAGTGTTCACCTCCGAAACGTTTCTAACGATATTCGTCGCTGGTCGAGCCTCCCGCTGTCAATTACGTTCCAACAAAAATGGGTCAGGTGTCGGCGAGAAACGGCCCAGTTGGGGGCTAACCCCTAGGTCAGAGCGGGACAAACCGAGGCAAGACGCCTTGAAGGTCCTCTAGGGCATCCTGCAGACGCTCCTCTGCCGCGGCATCGGGTTCGCCCGACGAAATGACGGTCGTCAGACGCACCAACGCGCCGTCGGTTCGGCCCGTGCGGATGCCGTCCACCATCAGCCAGTATTTCGCGGCGAAGTCCCAGGCGATGCGTCGGCCTTTCTGTTCGAACCAGTAATAGACCATCATGCGCAGCTCACCCTTCTGGATGATCGCCCGGTTGATGTTGAACGGCATCGCGCTGTTCATTTGTGCGGTGATGTCTGTCCGTTCCAGCCAGGCGATTTCCCAGCCTGCCCCCGGCAAGCAGATCTCGGGGGAATGCACGCCATTTTGGCTCTGGTCGTTGTACCAGGCCATGAACAGCCCGATTGGCGGGGTCGCATCGTCACGCACCAGGTCGATCTGCAGGTAATCATCCGCCGCCAAGGCCTGCTCGACCCCCGGAGACAGGAACTGCCGCGGGCCCTGCTGGTGCCAGTCTCCCAGTTGACGGGGAAACACGGCGAAACTGTCACGCGCGGCAAGCTGTTCTCCGCGCGACGGCAGCACCTGCCAGGCACCGGCCGCGACCAGGAAAATCAGCGCCGCCGAAATCAGCGCGGCAGAGGGTTGCACCAGACGCAGCCGCATGGCCTGCGTGCCCAATCCGTGGGTGTCGAGATCAAGCGCATCGACAAGCGTCATTTTTTTGCGGTTGAACAGCAGCATGATCCGCGCCAGCCCGAACAGAAGTAGGATGCAGATCAGGAAGATCACCCAGCCTTCGAAGAAATGGCTGAACCCGTCCACCCATTCCAGGCCCCAGGTGTTCACGATATACCCGGCCACCGCGATCCGGACGGAATTCATCAGCACCGTGATCGGCGCGGCAGAGATCAGCAGGATCGCCTTGTGCCAGGTGGGGCCCCGGTAGAGCACCGCAAAGACGTAGGAGAAACTGAGGATCGGAAACAGGTAGCGCAGTCCAGAACAGGCTTCGGCCACATGCAACTTGGTGACGCCCAGATCGATGATATTGCCGTCGAGGAAGACCGGAATCGCCAGAAGTTTGAGAAACCAGACCCCCAACTCCGAGGACACGAATTGCAGCCAGGTGGTCAGCTTGTAGTAAAGAACCCCCGGCAGCGGCAGCATGTAGACCAGATGCAGGACCGGCGGCCAGAAATGCTTGCCCGTGGACCAGCCAAAGCTGATCAGCAGCACACCGCCCACCCACAGGATCATCGCATAGGCCACTATGTCGGAAATCGTGGCGAGCTTGCCCAGAAGCCCGAACAGCAGTGCGATCACGACGAGGACAACACCGATCCAGCGCCGGTCCGCATCGCCGTGATTTTCCGGAACTGTCTTCAATTGGCGCAAAAACAGCAACGCGGACAGGACGGGAATAAGCGGGCCATGGCTGTATTCGGGCAGTTTCCAGGCCTCGAGAAGCGCCCTGACCCCATCGTCAAAAAAGACCAGGGCGGCAAGCGTGGCCACGATCAGCCAGAACATGCCCCAATTCACGAGACTTCCGAGCCTGATTTTGGAATCTGCTGCACTATCTGAAAATGACATACCTGAAACCCATAATCTTCAAAAATTCCAATCTCCGATCCCTACAAAGACGTCTGGCACAGATCAAGCTTGCATCTTCGGCGTCAGTGCAATCTTCAGTGAGTATACCACATCGACGAAACATGGAGGCCGCTGATTGATTTCGATGGGCACGCCCCCGATACTCGCACATGATCGGGCCTAACTGACCTGCCCGCAGTGCCGTGATCGTTTTATGTACATGTCCAGCGCGAAGTTACCTCGCTTTGACGTTAGCCAGTGGCACAATTGGTGCAGCATGATAGTACAGAACCGAGCAATCGAGATCCGGGGTGCCGTCCGGGGACATTCATCATGAGGGCTCATAAGTGTATAATTTACGATATTGATGCCCTAGTTTGGTATTGTTACAAGCGAGCCGTAGTTCATGAATGATATTGCGATCATAGGATTGGCCGCGCATCTGCCGGGCGCGGATGGGCCTGAAGCTTACTGGACCAATCTTCGCGACGGCATTGAATCCATCCGTCACTACAGTCGTGAAGAGTTGCTTGCCGCAGGCGAGCAGCCGCATCTTCTGGAGCGGCCCGATTACGTGCCTGCGGCCGCACCGCTCGACAGGTTCGAGACATTCGATGCCGAGTTCTTCGGCATGTCGCCCAAAGAAGCCGCCATCATGGATCCGCAGCACCGCCAGTTTCTGGAGGTTGCCTGGGAGGCGCTGGAAAACGCCGGCCATCCGCCGAAGAAAGCCGCAGGCCCGATCGGGGTCTATGCCGGCTGCGGCATGGGCAGCTATTTCTATTTCAACATCTGCTCGAACCGCGATCTTGTCGATGATGTGGGCATGTTCCTGCTGCGCCATACCGGCAATGACAAGGATTTCCTTGCCACCCGGGTCAGCCATATCTTCGACATGACCGGGCCCAGCGTGAACGTGCAGACCGCCTGTTCGACCTCCTTGGTGGCAACCCATTATGCTTGTCAGGCGCTGATGACCGGCGAGTGTGACACCGCCATCGCCGGCGGGGTGACGATCGAGCTGCCCCAGAACCGTGGCTATATCTACAAGGAGGGCGAGGTGCTGTCGCCCGACGGGCATTGCCACGCCTTTGACCACCGCGCGCAAGGCACGGTTTTCGGTTCCGGCGCGGGGGCGGTGGTGCTGCGCAGGCTGGAGGATGCGATCCGCGACGGCGATCATATCTGGGCAGTCATCAAGGGCACGGCCATCAACAATGACGGGGCGGCCAAGGCGGGATATCTTGCACCATCCGTCGACGGCCAGGCAGGCGCCATCGCCGAGGCGCTGCAAATGGCGGATGTCAGCGCCGACACGATCGATTACGTGGAATGCCACGGCACCGGCACCTATCTGGGCGACCCGATCGAGGTTGCCGCCCTGACCCAGGCCTTTTCCGAGACCACCGAGGAGACCGGCTTTTGCAAGCTGGGTTCGGTCAAGACCAATATCGGGCATCTGGATACCGCGGCGGGCGTGGCGAGCCTCATCAAGACCTCGCTGGCGCTGCATCACCGGCAGATCCCGCCTTCGCTGGGCTATGAGGCCCCCAACCCCGCCATCGATTTCGAACACTCCCCCTTTCGGGTGAATGACACACTGTCGGACTGGACAAGCCACAAGGGCCCACGCCGTGCCGGCATCAACTCTCTGGGCGTGGGCGGCACCAATGCCCATGCCGTGCTGGAGGAAGCGCCTGAACGCGCGGCATCCGAACCCTCTGACTGGCCGTTCCAGCTTTTGACCGTGTCGGCCCGGTCAAAGGCTGCGCTGGAAGGCAATGCCGCCAATCTTGCGGCCCATTTGCGCGCGCATCCCGATCAGGACCTGGCTGATATGGCCTGGACGCTGAAGGAAGGCCGCCATGCGTTTGAACGCAGACGCGTCGCCGTGGCGGAAACCCATACAGAGGCCGCGGCCCTGCTGGAAGAGAACGATCCGCGCCGGGTGTTTTCCCATGTGGCGCTTGACCGGCCCGATACGGTGTTCATGTTCCCCGGCGGCGGCGCGCAATATGCCGGCATGGCGCGCGATCTTTATGAGACAGAGCCGGTCTTCGCCGAATGGATGGACCGGGGGCTGGAAATTCTCGCGCCCCGGCTTGACTACGATATCCGCACCCTCTGGCTGCCGGAGAAGGGCACGGAAAGCGCGGCCAATGTGCGGCTTCAGAAACCTTCGGTACAACTCCCGCTGATCATGATCTGCGAATACGCGCTGGCGCAGCTCTGGATAAGCTGGGGGGTGCAACCCACAGCGCTGGTCGGGCATTCCATGGGCGAGAATACCGCCGCCTGCGTGGCGGGGGTGATGTCCTTCGAGGATTGCATCGGGCTGGTGCATCTGCGCGGGCGCCTTTTCGACACGGTGCCTGCCGGGGGCATGCTGTCCGTGGCACTTTCGGCAGAGGAACTGACCCCGCTTCTGGGCGAGGATCTGGATCTGGGGGCTGTCAATGCGCCGGGCCTGTCGGTGGCCACCGGGCCGCAGGCGGCGCTCGACGCGCTGGAGGCAGAGCTGAACACGCGCGACATCGATTGCCAGCGCATCCAGATCGACATTGCCGCACATTCGCGGATGCTGGAGCCGATCCTGAAGGAATTCGGCGATTACCTGCGGTCCATCCAACTGAGCGCGCCGCAAATCCCCTTCACCTCCAACCGCACAGGTCAGATGATCACGCCCGAACAGGCGGTCGATCCCGAATATTGGGTCAGCCATCTACGCGGCACCGTGCATTTCGCCGATTGCATCGGCACGCTGGCCGACAAGAACCGCATTTTCATCGAGGTGGGGCCGGGCAAGGCAATGGCCTCGCTGGCGGGCCAGCACCCGGATGTGGACGCCAACCAGGTCATCGGATCGCTGCGCCATCCCGATGACACTACCGCCGACGATGCCTATTTTCTGGCCATGCTGGGCCGGGTCTGGGCGCTTGGCGGCGATTTCGACTGGTCGCAATACTGGGGTGAGGCCCGGCGTCTGCGGGTGCCGCTGCCAACCTATGCATTCCAGAAAAGCGCCTATTTCATCGAACCGGCGACCAAGACGCAGACCGACACCACCAGCCAGTGGCTGATGCGCGACGAGGATCCCGATCACTGGGGCTGGCGTCCGGCGTGGCGTCCCAGCTATGCCGCCTGTGATATCGATGTGACGGGCGATCTTTCCGCAATCACACCGGAAACCTGGCTGGTCTTCGCCGACGAAGCGGGGCTGACCGATCAGGTTGCCACGCGACTTCGGGGTGCGGGCCACACGGTGCTGACCGTGCGCTCGGGCGACACCTTCGCCCGCGACGGCGAGACCGGCTATATCCTGTCGCCCGAACGCGGCCGCGACAGCTATGATGCGTTGATCGCCGATCTGGTCGCACGCGAGATCCTTCCCACCCGCATCCTGCATGGCTGGCTGGCCACCTCGCGTGAAAGCTTCCGCCCCGGATCAAGCTTCTTTCACCGCAATCTGGAACAGGGGTTCTTCAGTCTGCTCTTCCTGATGCAGGCCATGGGCGACGAAGGGCTGAGCCATCCGATGCACCTGACGGTGCTAAGCTCGGGCGCGGCGCAGGTGACGGACGAGGCGCTGCCCTATCCCGAAAAGGCGACCCTGATCGGCCCGGCCCGTGTCATCGGGCGCGAATTCCCCAATGTCACCGTTTCCACGCTGGACCTTGACCTGCCGCAGACCAAGGGGCGTGGGGCGCGGGCAAAGGTGGATCTGTCCGGCTTTGTCACGCCGGTGCTGGAAGAGATCCTGGCACCGCCTGCGGCCCTTACCGCGGCGCTGCGTGGTCCGAAACGATTTGAGATGAGCTACCGGGCGCAGCCCCTGCCCGCCCCCGAGGCCGCGCAACCGATGCTGAAGGATGCCGGGATCTACCTGATCACCGGCGGGTTCGGCGGCATCGGACTGACGCTGGCGCGCCGCCTGATCGACGAGGTGGGCGCGCGGATCGTGCTGGTCGCGCGCGGGGGTCTGCCTGACCGCGCCGAGTGGGACAAGGTGCTGGAGAATACCGCGCCGGGCGACCCGCTGGAACGCCGGATTTCTGCCGTGCGCGCGCTTGAGGCCGCGGGCGGCGAGGTTCTGTGCCTTGCAGGCGATGTCAGCAATGTCGAGGATATGCGCGAGCTGCGCACCGAGGTCGAAACCCGCCTTGGCCCGGTAAACGGTGTCATCCATGCCGCTGGCGTGATCGAGGACGGGTTGATCCAGACCAAGAGCATGACCGAGATCGAGGATGTGTTCGCCCCCAAGCTGCATGGCACCAAGGTGCTCGAAGAGGTCTTCCCCGACGGTACGCTCGACTGGCTGGTGCTGTTTTCCTCCAGTTCCACCGCCACCGCACCTGCGGGACAGGTGGATTATGTGGCGGCCAACGAATATCTCAACGCCTATGCGAAATCCCGCGCGGGCGGCAAGACAAAGGTTCTGGCCACGGGCTGGGGCATCTGGGCCGATACGGGCATGGCCGCCGATGCCATGGCCATGCGCACCGGCGCGCGCGACGCCGCACCTGTTCTGCCCGCCGAAGTGCCCCTTCTGGATGACAAGACCTTCGACGCGGATGGCAACCGGCTGTTCACGGCGCAGTATCGCGTGGCCGATCGCTGGGTGCTGGGGGACCACCGCACCGGGGCGGGGGATGCGCTTCTGCCGGGGACGGGCTATCTGGAACTGGCCGCAGAGGCGCTCGCCGCGCAGGGGGAAACCGCCGGTTTCGAAATCCGCGATCTCTATTTCCTGCGCCCTCTGGCGGTAAGCGAGGTCGAAACGCGCGAGGTGCATCTGCGCCTGCCGCGCAGCCGCACCGGCTATGACATGGTGATCGAAAGCGGCCCGGAAGGCGCGCGCGAGATGAACGCGCAGGCCAGCCTGTCGCTTCTGCCCATGGCGGCCCCCGCGCCGATCGATCCCGGAGCCATCGCCGCGCGCTGCGGCACCCCCAAACAGGCGGCACCGGGGGGCTGGATCCGCGGCGCACAAGAGGCGCATCTGAAATTCGGCCCGCGCTGGCGGGTGCTGCAATCGACAGCGCTGGGGTCAGGCGAAGGGCTTGCGGAACTGGCCCTGCCGGAGGCGGCAGAGGGGGACCCGGAAGCAGGCTACCGGCTGCATCCCGGGCTGATGGATCTGGCCACCGGCTGGGCGATGGAGTTGATCGAGGGCTACACCCCGTCCCATCTGTGGGTGCCGGTGTCCTATCGGTCGGTGCGGGTCTATCGCGATCTGCCCCCTCGGGTCCTGAGCTGGGTGCGCAACGCGGGCGAGAACCGCGCCGATGGCGAGATCGCCAGTTTCGACGTCACCCTTGCCACCCCCGAAGGCGAGATCTGCGTCGAGATCACCGGCTTCTCGATCCGCCGCATGGAAAGCAGCGCAGGCTTTGCCGCCGCGCCCGAGGATATGCAGGCGGGGGCCGCCACCACGTCAGAGGCACCGCGCCCGCTTTCACCTGCCGAGGAACGGCTGCGCCACAATCTTTCGCAGGGCATACGCGCCGAGGAAGGGGGCGATCTGTTCCTGCGCGCATTGGCGCTTGACACGCCGCAGGTCATTGTCAGTTCCCTGAACCTGCCGGATCTTATCGCGCAGGCGGGCGAAACCGAAGAGGTCGGCGGCGGTGGCCAGACCTTCGAACGCCCCGATCTCGACAGCGATTATGTCGAACCCGAAGGCGCGATCGAGACCACGCTTGCCGGTTTCTGGCGCGAGCTTCTGGGTGTCGATCAGATCGGGGCAGAGGACAGTTTTTTCGATCTGGGCGGGCATTCCCTGATCGCGGTGCGGCTGTTTGCGCAGATCCGCAAGATATGGAACGTGGAATTCCCGATTTCGGTCCTGTTCGAGGCCCCCACGATCCGCAAGGTCGCAGCCCTGATCGCCGAACGCGGTGTCGTCGCGGAGTCCGGGCAGGAGGGTGCTACTTCTGCCGCGGAGACCGCAACGCCCGAACGCCGGTTCACCCATCTGGTGCCGATGCATTCCGGCGAAGGGGGGCCGCGTACGCCCTTCTTCCTGGTGGCGGGCATGTTCGGAAATGTTCTCAACCTGCGGCATCTGGCCCATCTTCTGGGCACGGACCGGCCTTTCTACGGGCTACAGGCGCGCGGGCTTTACGGCGATGAAGACCCGCACCGGAACATTCCCGAGGCCGCACGCGACTATATCGCCGAGATGCGGCAGGTCCAGCCCAAGGGCCCCTATATGGTCGGCGGATTCTCTGGCGGCGGGATCACCGCCTACGAGATTGCGCGCCAGCTTCGGGACGCGGGCGAGGAGGTGGCCGCCATCGTGCTGCTGGATACCCCGCTGCCGGTGCGCCCACCTCTGACGCGTCGGGACCGGATCATGATCAACTGGCTCAATTTCCGCGAGGAAGGGCTGGGCTATATCACCACCTGGGCGAAGAACCGCATCGCGTGGGAGCTGAAAAAGCGCCGCGGCGAGGCGGATGAGGAAGACAACACGGGTCCGCAATTCCACGACGCCGCGATCGAGGCTGCCTTCCTGCAAAGCGTGGGCAGCTACGAGGTCACGTCTTCGGACGCGCCGCTCACGCTTTTCCGCCCGCCGCTTCTGGCCCGCTGGGAAGTGGCACCGGGACGGCTTGTGGACAAGCACAAGCATTACATGTTCCCCGATAATGACTGGACGCGCTACGTCCCTGGCATCGAGATTTTCGAAGTGCCGGGCGATCACGATTCCATGGTGCTGGAACCGAATGTGCGGGTTCTGGCAAACCGGATCAAACGCGTTCTGGAACGGGCCGAGGCAACCGCCCGACCGGGGGCAGCGCCGCATTACAAGGAAGCCGCCGAATGACGACGCCTGCCGCCCCTTCAGCGCCGACGGTTCTGACCATCGTGCTGAACTACAAGACCGCCGAAATGACCCTGAAATCCGTCGCCGCAGCGCGCATCGCGATGGAGGGCATCGCCGGCGGGATCATCATCGTCGACAATGACAGCCAGGACGGCTCGTTCGAGGCGATCTCGGCGCATGTCGCCAGCGAGGGCTGGGATGCTGGTGCCCGGGTCCGGGTGATCCAGGCGGGTCTCAATGGCGGTTTCGGGGCCGGCAATAACGTCGGCATTCGCGCAGGGCTGCCGGACGGATCCTCCCCTGATTACGTCTATGTGCTGAACTCCGATGCCTTCCCTGCCCCGGACGCGATCCGCGTTCTGCTAAACCACCTGGAGGCCACGCCAAAGGCAGGCTTTGCCGGCAGCTACATCCACGGCCCCGAGGGCGACACCCATCTGACGAGCTTTCGCTTTCCCTCGATCGCCAGCGAATTCGAGGGGTCGATCCGCTTTGGCCCGGTCAGCCGGTTTCTGAAAAACTACCGGGTGCCGGTGAAGACGCCGACCCAGACGCAAACTGTGGACTGGTTGGCCGGCGCGAGCATGATGATGCGTCAAAGCGTGCTGGATGAAATCGGTCTCTTCGACGAAACCTTTTTTCTCTATTTCGAGGAAACCGACCTCTGCCTGCGCGCGGCACGCGCCGGATACAGGACCGATTACCTTCCCGCCAGCAAGGTGACCCATATCGGATCGGTTTCCACCGGGATGAAAGAGTGGAAACGCATGCCTTCCTACTGGTATGACAGCCGCTGGCATTATTTTTCCAAGAATTACGGCCGCGCCTATGCCGCCAGTGCCACCGCCATGCATCTTCTGGGCGGCGGGCTGCATTATCTGCGCTGCCTTGTCACCCGTCGCGAACGCAAAGTGACGCCCGGCTTCCTGACCACGATGGTCGTTCACGACATGCGGGCCCTCATGCGGCGGCCCGCCGCGTCCCAAGTGCAGGAAAGCCGCGATACCATTTCCCAGTCCTGACTCTCAAAAGGCAGCCTGTTTTTCATGTCCCAATTTAGCTCTGTCATTATCGGCAACGAAAGCCTTGTCATTCAATGCGGTGAACTGCTTCTGGAAGGGGATCACCCGATCCGCGCCGTCATCACCCGCAACGCCGATGTGCACGCCTGGGCCGAAGGGCATGGTCTGAATGTGGTGGCGACCGGGCCGGGTCTGGCTGACCGGCTGGCGGGGCAAGACTTCGACTGGCTGTTGTCGATCGCCAATCTCGACATCATCCCGCAGGCGGTGCTGGCAATGCCCAAACGCGGCGCGGTGAATTTCCATGACGGGCCGCTGCCTGCCTATGCGGGGCTGAATGCGCCGGTCTGGGCGGCGCTGGCAGGCGAGGCCGAACACGGCATCAGCTGGCACATGATCGAGGGCGGCTTGGACGAGGGCGACCTGATCGCAACCGCGCGCTTCCCCGTCTCTGACGCGGATACGGCGCTGACGCTCAACACCAAATGCTATGCCGCAGCCATCGACAGCTTCCCCAACGTGGTGGCGGAACTGGCAAAACCGGATCCTGCAAGGCAGGCTCAGGATCTGTCCCGGCGCAGCTATTTCGCCCGCGATGACCGGCCCGAGGCGGGCGCGCGGCTTGATTTCACCCGGCCCGCCGCCGATCTGGCGCGGATGGTGCGGGCGCTGGATCATGGCGATTACTGGAATCCGCTCTGCATCTCCAAGTTCGAGGCCGGAGGGCGGGTCTGGCTGGCACATGAGGCGCATGTGGCCACCAGCACATCCGGCGCTGCCCCCGGCGCGGTGCTGGCCGCCGATGCCGATATGCTGTCCGTCGCCACCGGCGCGGGCGATCTGGTCCTGACCCGGATCACCGATTGCAACGGCGCGCCTGCCGCGCCGCAGGACATCACTCGCGTTGGGGCGATCCTGCCCGCGCTTGCGGCCCAGACCAAAACGGCCCTGACAGAAGCCCTGGCACCACTTGCGGCCACCGATCCCGCATGGCGCGCCACGCTTGAGGGTATACACCCGCTCGACCTGCCCCTCTTGCAGCCCGCTGACGGTCCGCACCAGCCTATCGCGCGCCCCGTGGCTCTGCCCGAAGGGTTGCCGCAGGACAAGGCTCGTGCCGCCTTTGCCCTTCTGGGCGCGCGGCTATCCGGGGCGTTTCGCGTCGATCTGGCGCTGCATGCACCAGCCCCGCAAGGCCCCGGCGCAGCCTATATTGCCGACTGGCTGCCGCTGCGCGTCGATCAGGGCGACAGCTTTGCCAAAATGGCCTCTGCGCTGGACACCGCCATGGCCGAGGCCCGCGCCCGCGGACCCTTTGCCGCCGACCTGATCGCCCGCCTGCCCGGTGCCGAGCCCCCCGCCCTGCCAGTTCTGGGCCTGTCCGAAGATCCCGAAGCAGGCCTCGTGGCCCAAACCGCGCTGACCTTCGCGATAGGGTCCGGAGCGGCGATGCTTTTTGCCGACAAGTCCCGGATCAGCGACGCGGCGCTTGATCTTTATGCCGCGCGGCTGACACATCTTCTGGCGCATCTGGAGGACAGCGACGATCCGGCAACCCTGCCGATCCTGCCCGATGCCGAACGCCAGCAGGTCGTCATGGACTGGAACGCCACCGACAAGCCCTATGAGGCCGATCTCTGCGTACATCAGGCCTTTGAAGCACAGGCGGCACGCAGCCCGCAGGCCGAAGCGCTGGCCTTCGAGGGCAAAAGCCTGACCTATGCCGCGCTTGACGCGGCAGCCAACCGCATGGGCCACCAACTGATCGCGATGGGGGTGAAACCCGGCAGCATCGTCGGGCTGCACCTGCCGCGCTCGGCAGAGCTGGTTGTTGCCGCCTTTGCCATCCTGAAGGCCGGCGGGGCCTACCTGCCGATGGATCCCGCCTACCCCGCCGACCGAACGGCCCTGTATATCGAGGACAGCCACGCCGCGGTGATCGTGACCAATGCCGAACTGGCCGCCACCCTGCCGCAAAGCGCCGCGCAAATCCTCGACATCGCCACCGACCTGAGCGCCCAGCCGGAAACCGCCCCCGACAGCGGCGTTACGGGCGCGGATCTGGCCTATATGATCTACACATCCGGCTCGACCGGGCGGCCCAAGGGGGTGATGGTCGAACATCGCAACGTGGCCAATTTCTTTGCCGGGATGGATGACCGGATTGATCACAAGCCCGGCGGGGTCTGGCTCGCTGTCACCTCGCTGTCCTTCGACATTTCGGTGTTGGAGATTTTCTGGACGCTGGCGCGCGGCTTCAAGCTGGTGCTTTCGGGCGATGAAAGCCGCGCATTGGTGTCCGGCGATGCGCCCTCGGGTGCAGGGCTCGGCGGTATGGAATTCAGTCTCTATTACTGGGGCAATGACGATGGCGTGGGCCGGGACAAGTATCGCTCGCTTCTGGAAGGCGCGAAATTCGCCGATGAAAACGGCTTCTGCGCAGTCTGGACACCCGAGCGGCATTTCCACGCCTTTGGCGGCCCCTATCCCAACCCCTCGGTCACCGGCGCGGCAGTGGCCGGGCTGACAAAGAATATCGGCGTGCGGGCCGGGTCCTGCGTGGCGCCGCTGCACCATACCGCGCGCATCGCCGAGGAATGGGCGGTGATCGACAACCTGACCAACGGGCGCGCGGGTCTGGCCATTGCCAGCGGATGGCAGCCGGATGATTTCGTACTGCGCCCCGAAAACACCCCGCCCGAGAACAAGCCCGCGATGTTCCGCCAGATCGCCGATCTGCGCAAGCTATGGGCGGGCGAGCCGGTGGAATTTGCCCGCAAGGACGGGCAGATGCATGCGGTCATCACCCAGCCGCGGCCGATCTCGAAAACCCCGGATCTGTGGGTGACCACGGCGGGCAACCCCGAGACCTGGAAAGAAGCCGGGCGCAACGGCTGCAATGTGCTGACCCACCTGTTGGGCCAATCCGTCGAAGAGGTCGGCGAGAAGATCAAGCTTTACCACGAGGCGCTGCGCGAAGCCGGGCATGATCCGGCCCGCTTCAAGGTGACGCTGATGTTGCACAGCTTCCTGGCAGACACCCGCGACGAGGCCCGCGAAATCGCGCGCGAGCCGATGAAGGATTACCTGCGCTCGGCTGCGGGGCTTATCAAGCAATATGCCTGGGCCTTCCCCGCCTTCAAGAAACCCAAAGGCGTGGACAATGCTTTCCAGCTGGATCTGGGTTCGCTGACCGAAGAGGAACTGGAAGGTATCCTCGATTTCGCTTTTGAGCGTTATTTCAACGATAGCGGGCTGTTTGGCACGGTCGAGGACGCGCTGGCGCGGGTTGCGCAGGTCAAGAGCTTCGGCGTGACCGAGATTGCCTGCCTGATCGATTACGGCATCGATGTGGACACGATCCTTGCCGGGCTGGAACCGCTGGCAGAGGTGCTGCGCATCGCCAATGAAGGCGCAGGTCCGGCCGAGGATGACTATTCCATCGCCGCCCAGATCGTCCGGCATGGCGTGACCCATATGCAATGCACACCGTCGATGGCACGGATGCTGGTGATGAACGATGAAGCCAGTGACGCGCTGGCCCATGTCAAACATCTGATAGTGGGCGGAGAGGCGCTGCCCGGCGCGTTGGTGGGCGAGTTGGGCGGGTTGACCCGCGCCCATATCGAAAACATGTACGGGCCCACAGAGACCACGATCTGGTCCTCCACCCAGACGGCCGCGCCCGGCGCTGGCGTGGTGGGCATCGGCACCCCCATCGCCAATACGCAGGTCTATGTGCTGGATGACAAGCTGCAACCCCTGCCCATCGGCGCTGCGGGCGAGCTGTTCATCGGCGGCGACGGGGTGACACGCGGCTATTGGGAACGGCCCGACCTGACGGCGGACCGTTTCATCCCCGATCCCTTCTCGGACCGGGACGGCGCGCGGCTTTACCGCACGGGCGATCTGATGCGCTGGCGCATGGACGGCACGCTCGATTTCCTTGGCCGGACGGATTTCCAGGTCAAGCTGCGCGGTTACCGGATTGAACTGGGCGAGATCGAAAGCGTCATCGACACGCTGGACGGGGTGCGCCAGTCGGTGGTGGTCGCGCGCGAGGATCAACCCGGCATGCAGCAACTGGTGGCCTATCTGCTGACCGATAATCCGGTGGAGGAAGCCAAGCTCAAATCCGCGCTGGCCGAGCATCTGCCCGCGCATATGATCCCGGCGCGTTTCGTGGCGCTCGACGCCTTCCCGCTGACCCCCAACAAGAAGGTGGACCGCAAGGCACTGCCCGTGCCCCCGGCCCCGGTTCGCACCGCCGCGCCCCGGCCCGCGCCGCAACCTGCCCCCGCCGGAAACGGTGCTGCGCCGCCAGCAGGCGAAACCCGCAATCTGGAAGAGGTCACCGCCGAAATCGCGGCCATCTGGGCGGCAACGCTTGGCGTGGGCGATATCTCGGCGCGGGACAATTTCTTCGATATGGGCGGGCACTCGCTTCTGGCGGTGCAGACGCACCGGGAAATCCGCACCCGTCTGGGTGTCACCAAACTGTCGATCACCGATATTTTCCGGTTTCCCGTTCTGGGTGACCTTGCCGAGGCGGTGCACGGCAAGCTTGGCGGTGGCGCGGCACCTGCCAAATCGGCCAGTCCCGTGGCGCAAACCCCGCCCAGTGCGACAGCGGGCTCTGCCCCTGCAACCGGCAATGCCCGCGCCGATGCCATGGCGCGGCGCCGGGAAATGCGCGCCCGCCGGTCCCGGCAGCCCGAATGACCGACCTGCCCGCGCTGGCCGCTGCCTTGCGCGCCTGCGCGGGCCCCGGTATCGGCGTGGGGGTCGCCGACCCCCGTGGCATATCCGACCCGCTATTTGCGGAAGAAACTGCGGCAACCCGGAAAATGGTCGAAAAACGCCACAGGGAATTCGCCGCCGGCCGCGCCGCCGCACGCGCCGCCATGGCGGAACTGAGCCTGCCGCCTGTGGCCATCCCCATGGGCCATGATCGCGCGCCCGTCTGGCCAGAAGGCCTGTGCGGATCAATCTCCCATTGCGCCGGGGCGGCCGTCGCGGTTGTCGCCCACCACGACACGGCAACAGCCCTTGGCATCGACATCGAGGACGACACACCGCTGGACGCCGATCTCTGGCCCGACATTCTGACGCCGCAAGAAGTGGACTGGCTGATGCGCCAGCCCGAACCAACCCGCGGACGCCACGCCAAGGCAATCTTCTCCGCCAAGGAGGCCGTCTACAAAGCCCAATACCCGCTGACCGGGCGGATGCTGCGGTTCCACGACGTTGTTATTCACGCAGGATCAGAGGCATTTTCAGCCGACCTGCCTGATCGACATGTCACCGGCCTTCACCGGGTCGCTGAAGGGGTGATCCTGAGCTGCGTACGGCTGGCTTGAAACCGGCTGACCTTTATCGAACGCATGACTTCAACAGGGCTTCCACGGCAAGGTTTGCCGGGAACGGCACCCGTATAAAACCGATAACATCAGGGTGTGCCGCGCGTTATTGGGCCTCTTGGAACAGAAATCCCATATCCTCGACAAACCGGGCCTGGCGCACATAATCCGCGATCATCCGGTAGGCATTGCCCGCAATCTCGGCCCGCAGGTCCGGATCGGCCAGCGCCCGGCGCACCACTTCCTCGAGATCCGAGAAATCCCATTTCACCGGCAGATAGGTCACGCCCGGCTGGTAAATGTCGGGCAGGCTTTCAAGATGGCTCATGTCGGGCTTGATCAGCACTGCACCCGACAGCACGCCCTCAACATCGCGCCAGCATAATTCACCGTAGCCATGCGGGCTGAAACAGAGCTTCGACTGCCGCATCTCCTGCATGTATTGGGGATAGGACACCCGCTCTGTCGGCGACAGCGACAGCCCCTCAATTGCTCTTACCCGGGCCAAGGCATCCTCGCGCATTGCCTGATACCACGGCGAACCACGTTTGCCGAAGCGGGTCTGGATATCCAGAGGCCGATCTTCCAGCGAAGGCATCTCCTGGGCGGCAAAGGTTCGCAGGAACCGCGGCGCCGTGAAGAAATTGGGGCTGAGGCGCAGTTTGGGCAGGATCGCGCGCGGCACGTTCCAATCCACCGGCTCGGCGGAAATTCCATAGAGATCACCATAAAACTCGGTCAGGTTGGTATCGCCCCTGAAGGGGCGGAAAAAGTTTTCACGGTCGCGAAAGAGGCTCTTCTTGAGATAGAAACCGATCTCGGGCTCCAGCTGGGCTGCCATCCGGATATCGCTGTGAGCAAATGAATCGACAAAGGCAATGCGAGCCCCGGGATGCGCCTTGGCAAGAAGACCGAACACGCGTTCCAGCGTTTCCGGCGTGGCCGTGAACCAGACCTGAAGCAAGACAATATCGGCCCCGTCCGCCCGAGGGGCTTTCCCTGCGACCAGATCCGTCGAGGGGTAACAGCGCAGTTCCACGCCGTAGCGGTCGCGCAATTGCCGGGAATGGTAGAGAAACGGAAAGATCTGGGTAAAACTGATCGCGTTCGGCTCGTAATAGATCGCCATGCGCAGCGGCGCACGCCGCGAGAACGGACGGCCCAGGGCGCGCGCGGCGGGCCCGGAGAGGTTACGCCGGGTTGCGTATCGCCCAGCCAAGCTATCGATCCAGGATAGGTCCACCGCTGCCTCAAATCCTTGCAAAATCAAGATATTTTTGGCCATATTGGCCCATATACTATTGAAATCATTACCCTGTCCGCTACCATAAAATCCACCGGATTGTAAACGACGGTCACCTCCGTGCTGCAAAAGTTCAAACGCAAGAGTTCCGCATTGGCCCTGCTGTTTTTGTCAGCCTGTGGGCTTGCGACACGCGGTTGCGTGCCCGCGCCGCTCGATCAGGGGGCATTCGAGGCGCTGTATGAAACGCCTCTGGCGTCTGCGGAGGCCCCGCTCCGGGTCTATCATCTGGGGCACAGCCTTGTGGGCAGGGACATGCCGGTGATGCTGGCGCAACTGGCGGAGGACGGTCACAGCTTCAACAGCCAACTGGGCTGGGGGGCCAATCTGCGCGAGCACTGGGAACCGGATATTCCCGTGAAAGGATTCGAACAGGAAAACACCCATGCGCAATTCCGCGATCCACATGAGGCGCTGGCCTCGGGTGAATATGACGTGGTGGTGCTGACCGAAACCGTCGAGATCCGCGACAGTATCAAGTATCAAGATTCGCAGGAATACTTGCGCAAATGGGCCAGGGCCGCCCGGGACGGAAACCCCGAAGCACGGGTTTATCTCTATGAAACCTGGCACAATCTTGATGATGAAGAGGGTTGGCTGGCCCGGCTCGACCGCGATCTGGGTCTTTATTGGGAGGGCGAGATCCTGCGCCGCACGCTGGCCCATGACGACGTCACCCGGCCGATCTATGTGATCCCCGGCGGGCAGGTCATGGCGGCCTTCGTGCGCCAGGTTGAGGCTGCGGGCGGGATCGGCCCGATCCAGAGCCGCAACGACCTGTTCAAGGACCAGATCCACTTCAACGATTACGGTGCCTATCTGATGGCGCTGACCCATTACGCGGTGCTCTATGGCCGCTCTCCGGCAGGGTTGGCGCACGCGCTGGACAAGGCCAACGGCACGCCCGCCGCCGATCCCGGACCAGAGGCTGCCCGCGCGATGCAGGAAACCGTCTGGCAGGTCGTGACGGCCTATTCCCCAAGCGGCGTCGCCGAGGATTGAACGGTTACCTCCGCAGCCCCTTCGACCGAGATGGCAAGCACGCGGTCCAGCGCGTCACCATTGACCCAGAAGACAATTGCCGTGCAAATCACTGCAAGCGCTGAAAAAACACTGTCATGCAGGAAATCCTCTCCCCGGTAGGGACGGATCAGGTAAATCAGCACCGGATAGATCAGCAGTGCTGCGATGGGCTGTGCTATCATTGCACCGATCAAGCCAAATTGCGTCAGACCAAACACAAGAAGCGTTACCTGCATGACCAAACGAAAGACCTGAAAGCCCATATAGGTCTTGGATTTTCCAACCGATAGCAGCAGATTGGGATAGCTGTGGATGATCAGGCTGGGCATCAGAAACACGGCCAGAAGAACCAGAATTGGGCCGGAATCCTGATATTCCTCAGTATAGAGTAAATCCGTCAGCCATTGCCCCATCAGCCCCAGCACGAAAAGCAGCGTGAACATGCCCCCCGTCAGGCCAAAACGCGTCTTGGAAATAGCGCGCCGGTTGGCGGCGGACTCTGCTGGCGGGCGGGCACTGTAGAGCGGAAAGACCACCCGGCTCACGAAACTCCCCATGAGCGTCATCGGAACAGACGCAAAGAAGAAGGCGATATTGTAAAAGCCCAGATAGGCAAGGCTGAGAAATTTCGACAGCAGGATCCGGTCACCATTCTCGACCACGAATGTCACGCCGGAACTGACGAAGAGATATTTCCCGAAATGGAACTGTTCAAGAAATGCCGCGCGTTCGAATTGCAACCGGCTGGGATGGCCCGGTAGCATGATATGCGACAGGATCGCCGTCGACAGATTTGACACGATCATCCCGATCATCAGCGCCCAGACCGATTCCCAGACCAGTGCCAGCACAACCATGGTCAAGATCATCAGCAGTTGGCTGCTCAGATCCATCAGCGTCAGCCGCCCCAGAAGGATCTTCTTGTTCGCCGTGGCGATGCGGGTCGAGCGCAGCCCCATCACGAAGACGGACAAAGCGATCCCGTACATCAGCCCATGCAGGATCGGTTCATCGTAGAAATCCGCGACAGGCCCGGCCACGGCGCAACAAATGAGCGCGAGAACCGTGTGGCGGATGATCTGCAACGTCCAGGCCGTATTAAGAAAGACCGGCTCATCACCCCGTTTCGAGCGCACGATGCAGGTGGCCAGACCGATATCCGAAATCATCTGCAGCCCGGTCATGAACAGCGTCACGATCGCCATCAGACCGAAGGCTTCGGGAAACAGCAGCCGCGTCAGGATCAGGTTCGATCCCAGCCGCAGAAACTGGCTGGTGCCGAAGCCCATGAATGTCAGGGCCGAGCCGCGCATGACCCGCGCGCCCAAGCCGTCGCCCGACAGTTTGGTTCGGATGACCCCTAGCATGGCACATGCTCAGTGCAGGCGACGCGGCAAACCCGTATGATGCACATCATTTGCGTGCCACTAACAGATCGCGCAGGAAAACCTTCTCGGTCACGGCAAATCCGCACTTGATCATCCGAAGTCACTTTCAATTGCGCGCATAGACGTCTTCGTAGCGGATGATGTCGTCCTCACCCAGATAGGAACCGGTCTGCACTTCGATCAATACCATGTCGACTTTGCCGGGGTTTTCCATCCGGTGAACACCGCCCAGCGGGATGTAGACCGACTGGTTCTCGGTCACCAGCTTCACCTCGTCATCCACCGTGACCCTGGCGGTGCCCTGCACCACGATCCAATGCTCGGAACGGTGATGGTGGCTTTGCAGGCTGAGGGCCGCGCCGGGATGCACCACGATGCGCTTGACCTGAAAGCGATCGCCGAGAACGAGACTTTCGAACCAGCCCCAGGGGCGATGATCCACGGGGAAGGTGGTTGCCTGTTTGGCGCCTTTCTCCTTCAGGGTCGCGACGGCCTCTTTCACGCGCTGGCTGTCGGATTTATGGGCCACCAGCACCGCATCCGGCATGGCCACGGCGATCATGTCATCCAGCCCGATGCCGACCAGTTCCAGCCCCTCGGCCTCACTGCGCAAAAGCGTGTTGCGGCAATCAATGGCGGTGGCGTTCGTCGAGGCAACGTTGCCCGCATCGTCGGGCCCGCTTTCCTGCCAGACTGCGTCCCAGCCGCCCAGATCCGACCAGTCGCCGCCATAGGGCATCACCACGAGATTGTCGGCCTTTTCCATGATCGCATAGTCGATCGAGATTTCGGCAAGCTCTGCCCAGGGCTCTGCGGCCAGGCGGGTGAAACCCAGATCCCGCGCCGATCCGGCCACCGCGGCGCGGACGCCCGCCACCAGTTCGGGGGCATGCGCCTCATAGGCCGTGAGGATGGCCCTGGTCGAGAACAGGAAGATGCCCGCGTTCCAGAGAAAATTACCTGCGCCAAGCATTTCCGCCGCGCGCCCCGCATCGGGTTTTTCGACGAAGCGGGCCAATGGTTGCGGCGTGGAAACCGACATATCGGCACCGGGCGCAAGCTCCAGATAGCCATATCCCGTTTCGGGCCGGGTGGGTGCGATGCCAAAGGTCACCAGATCGCCGGCCTCGGCCCGCGGCACGGCAGCGGCGATGGCCGCGCCAAAAGCTTCCGCATCGGGAATGACGTGATCGGAGGGCGCGACAAGCATCAGCCCATCGGGGTCATGTTCTGCCAGCCACAGCGCCGCGGCCAGCACGGCGGGGGCGGTGTTGCGCCCTTCGGGTTCGATCAGGATGGTCTGTGCCTGCTGATGAATGGCAGCAAGCTGTTCGGACACGATGAAACGGAAATCCTCGCCCGTGACGATCAGGGGTGCCGCGAACGCATCGCCTGACAACCGGTGCGTGGAGGCCTGAAACAGACTCTGCGCGCCCATGAGCGAGGAGAACTGCTTGGGATAGGATTTGCGCGACAGTGGCCAGAGCCGCGTACCGGACCCACCACACAAAAGCACCGGAGTCATTTTCACCATGAAAGACCTTTCTTTGAATGGGTTTTGTTTAGGATCGCGGAGGTGTGGTTGTCCACGTTTGAATCGACGCGGCGTTGGCGGGATCGTGACGGATCACAGGTCCTCGCGGGGCATGGCGCTGGGGTGGCAGCCATTCATCACCACACCCAGCACATTCGTGCTTTCGGCCACTTCGCGCTCGCAGGCATCGAGATCGCTGAACTTGGTCCGGCCCGCCAGCGCCACGATCAGGGCACAATCGACCGTATTGAGAAATGCCCGCGCCCGGTCACCGCTGAGAATGGCGGGCAGGTCGAAGATCATGATGTCGGGTTGGTAGTTTTCCTGTGTGATATTGAGAAACGTCTCCATCCGATCCGACAGGATGAACTGCGTGGGATCGGGCTCCGGCTCTGGTGACGTCACGACCGCCACATTGTCACGCACGCGTATCGCATGGTCGCCCAAAGACACCCGCCCGGACAGCACATCCGAGAGCCGTTGCGACCTTTCAATGCCCAGAAACTCATGGACCGAAGGATCGCCCAGATCGAAATCGAACAGCATCGTGCGCAGATTGCCCTGGCGTCCAAGACCAAGCGCGAGGTTGCAGGCGACGGTCGTCTTGCCACTTGAGGAGACCGGCGAAGTGATCGCCAGGCGGGTCCAGCCGTTCTGCTGCATCTGCATCAGGATCTTGGTCCGCAGAATGTCAAAATTCGTCGCCCCGCGACCGGCATCATGCGCCACGATCCGGTGCTGGCGCAGACCCACATGGGACAGATCGACCTTTTCCAGCGCCTCCCAGGGCTCTGGCACGGTCTGTGGCAGCCCTGCCTGGTGCCGCCGGGGGGCTTTGGTCTGATCCGCGCGCCCGTCGCGCTGATTTCGGGCCCTGGCCAGAGCGGCCTGAAGTTTTTCCATTCTACATCCGTCCTTCCGGAAGTCCGCCAACCCGCATCATCAGGTCAATCCCAGCTTTTGCAGGACACGATCGGCGAGGATTTCGAGCGGCATGAACTCTGTGTGCACATAATAAAGCCCTGCCGGCACGAGCGTGAGCACCGCCACCAGCGTCAGAACCTGCAGGCTGCGCCGCCGCAAGCGCTCGCCCCGGGTCTCCAGATAGGGAAGTACCCCGATCGGCACGATATTGAAGCGCGCCTTGATCTCGGCGGGGTGGCGCACCCTCTGGTTCAAAAGCTCGAACAGCACGAAGACACCGATGGCCAGCATCAGCCCGCCGCCCACGCCGGCCGCAGCAATCTTCTTGCGCGGCGGCCCGGACGGATCCTGCGGCACGACAGCCCCCTCGATCAGGCTGATGCGCTGGCCCTGCGCGTTGACCTCGACCCGCTCGGCCATGCGGGCCTGGTTGAGATTGTTGAGCGTGGTGTTATAGCGCGCCCGGATGCTCTCAAGGTCGCGGTCCAGACGTTCCAGCGTGATCGAGTTGGTGGACGTCGCCGCGATGGCGCGGGCCAGCCGTTCAAGTTCGTCGTTGACGCGGGTGATTTCCTGATCGATCTCGACCACCCGCTGATCCAGTTCGGCCAGCGTGACGTCGATGATCGACGCCTCCTGCGCGGGCGCGCCGCCCTCCCCCGGGGTGGTGGCCGCCGTCTCGGTCAGGCTGTCTTCCAGCCGGGCAATCTGGTTCTGCACCAGCACGACCCTCGGATTGGTCTGGGAATAAACCGCCAGAAGCTCACGCAACTGCTGCTTGAGCTCTTCAAGGCGGCGCTCTTCGGGAGAGAGCTCTGCCACCGGCCGGTCAAGCCGCCCGGTGGCCTCGAAAAGGGACACCATTTCGTTGCGCTGGTTGATCACCCCGGCCCGTTCCTGCTCCAGCCGGCCCAGACGTTCCTGCAACACCGATTGTCGGTTCTGGCGGTAACTCAGGTCTTCGGGAAGCGCGTCCACATTCTCGTTCTTGAAGGCGATGATCCGGTTGCTCTGGGTGTCGATCTCGTCGGCCAGACGCTCGGTTTCCTGCTGAAAGAAGGTCAGCGTGTTCTGCGCCCGGTCGCGCCGGAAAGTGGCGTTGGCCTCCAGCACCAGCGTCGTGTAATCGTTGACCACATCCGCGGCGACCTGCCCCCGCGCGGCGGTGAAGGTGATCGACATCAGCGTGGCTTCGTTGCGTCCGCTTGACCGGCGGATACGCGTATTCTGCTGCATCGCATCGACGATGCTGTCGGGCGTCATCGCGTTCATGTTATCGAACACCCGGTACTTGCGGGCAATCTCGAGCAGGTTCGCCCGCGTCATCAGCTGTTCCTGGATCAGCTGAAGCTGCTCGGACGCTTCGGTGCGCACGATGGAGGCCACCATGTCGTCGGGAATCTGCGGTGCCTCCACCTGTAGGCGGGCCGTGGCCGAATAGACCGGTGGCAACGTCAACGCCGCATAAACCGCGATCGCGGAGCAGACCATCGCCAAGCCAACCATGAGCGGCATCCGCCGCCGCACGAGCATCCAGTAAAACCGTATCGGCAACATATTACTCGGCAGCCTCCGACGAGGGAATACAGAAGGATTTGGACAGGACCAGCGGATCAGGGCGCGAAATCAGGATGACGCCATCCTCCATCAGTTCCCGGACGATGTCGCCCCCCACCTGCTCCATCTCCGCGCTGGCCGCATAGACCAGCGCCAGATCGCAGATCTTGTTGATCATCCGCGGCACCCCGCCGCTGATCTCGTGGATGATGTCGGTGGCCTCCCCGGAAATCTCCTCTCCGGTGCCGTCCACGCTGCGCAGACGAAACCGGATATAGTCGCCTGTATTGGCGCGGTCCATCGGCGTCAGATGATAGCTCACGCTGACCCGCTGCGCGAATTGGCGCAGCTCTGGCTGCGAGATCATCTCGCGCAGTTCCGGCTGGCCCAGAAGCACGAATTGCAAAAGCTCATCCTTGTTGGAATTGACATTGGTCAGCATCCGCAGCTCTTCCAGTGTTTCCGGCGTCAGGTTCTGCGCCTCGTCGATCACCAGCACCACGAAATGTCCGTGCGCGTATTGCTCCAGAACAAAATCGACAAACTGCTGGAACATGGTCACATAATCGGCGCCCGGCGCAACAGCGAGATCGAAGGCGTTGAGCACCCAGCACAGCAGATCGCCCCGCCCCCCTTGCGCGTTCGAGATCAGCCCGACCACGGCATCCTCGCTCATATCGGCAAGCATCGCCTGCAAAAGCGTCGTCTTGCCGGTGCCGACCTCGCCGGTCACGACCGTCAGGGGCGCGCGGGTCATCAACCCGTATTCAAGCACAGAGAACGCCCGCTTGTGTGCCTTGGACCAGAACATGAAATCCGGGTCCGGCAACAGCGTGAAGGGCCGCTCCGAAAAACCGAAATGTTGCAGGTACAGATCTTGTTTCAAAACACACACTCGAAGTTCACACTGACGGCCCGTTTGTTCCGGAACGCCACAGGTTACAGGCCTTACACCATCTACATATGCTTTTCATAGGGTAACTGGCCGCTTGCTTAAAATGACAGATACCCCAAAAAAACGTACCGGAATTATACCTTCCGACAGCAAATATGTCATAATCTTATTATTGCGACAGGTCATACCTGCCCAGGAAAAGGGCATGACCACAATTTTTTTGAACAAACCGTGACAGGACACAGCCCGGAGCGGCTGTTGCGTCACGGATCACTCCGCCACCAGCGCGTGTCAAATACAGAACAAGCCACCAGAAAGTTGACATCTTCGGGTGTTTGTTTGTTTACCGATAAGGTCAACGTCTTTTAGACAGTTATCGAAACTCGGTCACCATGGGTCTTTTCCAGCATGATACGTCTTATTCTATCCGGCCTGTGCGCCGCCTGCCTGTTCATCGTGGCTACGGTTGCAAACGCACAATCCAGCTACCGGGTACAGCAGGGCGACATGCTGGTGATCGAGGTGCTTGAGGATCCCGGCCTGAACCGCTCGACCGCGGTCCTGCCCGATGGCAATTTCAGCTTTCCCTATGCCGGCACGCTGCGGGCGGGGGGGCGCACCGTCTCGCAGATCGAATCCGCCATCCGCAGCGCCATTGCCAGCAATTTCGCCAACCCGCCGACCGTTTTCGTCTCGGTTCAGCCGCTCGAACGTGAGCCGGCCGCGCCCGAAGAACCCGAAATGATCAAGGTCTATCTTCTGGGTGAGGTCGGCGCGCCGGGCCTTGTCGAACTGGAACCCGGCAGCACCATCCTGCATGCGATCGCCATAGGCGGCGGGCCATCGCGCTTTGCCGCCACCAAGCGCATCCAGCTGCGCCGCACCGATCCGCGGTCCGGCCGCCAAGGCGTGAGCACGATCAATTACCGGGCCATGTCGCAGGGCGCGGGCCTGCGCCAGGATATCATACTTAGGGATGGCGATGTTATTCTTGTTCCAGAACGCCGCCTGTTCGAGTAAACCTCGTCGGCGCCCGGGCAACTGGCGGGCTTGTCACAAAGCAGGAGGCGCCGGTCTGGCTGTGCTGATGAGTGTCAGCACGCCGCTGGCTCAGGAGACCCCTGCCAGCGCCCGACAGTTCACTCTCGATGTCGCACAACGCCTCGAATGGAGCGACAACCCCGATCTCGCGATTGACGGCGAGGACCGCCTGCTGGCACGCACCAGCCTGCGCTTCGGGCTGGAACGCCGCACCCGGATCGACCGGCTTTCGTTCTCGCTGGGTGGCGATCTGGAAGTGTCCAATGACGACGCCACGGGCTTCGAGCGCCCCAGCCTGTCCCTGGCCTGGCAGCGTGATGTCGGCCATTCCCGGATCGGGGCCGCCTTCGATTTCAGTGAAGTCGATCTTGGCAACACCACAAGCACAACTTTCGACGAAGACACCCAGAGCACCGATTTCATCACCGTGGACAGTGGCGCGCGCCAGACCGCCAACCTGTCGCTGACCGGCGCTTTCGGCATCGAGGAACCGTTCGGCGGCAGCTACCGGCTGTCGCAACGGCAGGTCCGCTATATCGAGACATCCGACACCAGCCTACAGGATGCCGACCGCCTGTCCTTCGATGGCGACCTGCATTTCGAACTCGATCCGCGGATCACCCTTGGCCTGACCGCAGCCTACACGGATTTCGACGAGGAAGGCCCGGACGATCTCGACACCGTCACCTCCAGGCTCGAAAGCTATCTCGACATGGACATCACGCCGCGATTGTCCAGCCGTATCGGGCTGGGATGGCAGGAAATCGTTCAAAGCGGCACCAGCGACCTTACCCGGGACGGGCTGGTTCTTGATGCGTCCCTGACCCAGGCACTGCCCCGGTCCACCATGGAATTGCGGACACAGTCGCGCATCACCTCCAACGGGCGGCGCAACGAATTGCGCTTCATCCACAGCCTTGAACAGCCCCTTGGAAGCCTGCGCTACTCGCTGGGCGTCTCTCAGACAGAAGATCTGGACCCCGCGCCCCTTTTCGGGCTGTCCTGGCGCCGTGAGTTGCCGCGCGGAGCGGTCTCTGTCGACCTGGAACAGGTCGCCACGACGGATAGCGATGACGCAGAAGTCGTCAACAGCCAGCTGTCGTTGAGCTACCAGCAGGACCTGACAACCCGAAGCGGGTTCGATGTGCAATTCGTCATGCGCGACAGCGACGAGCGCGCCGATAGCGGCACCGACTCCCGCAGCTACAATCTCGGCCTGACCTACCGGCACGCCGTGACAGAAGACTGGGACTTCACCGGCGGCATCTCCATGGTGCGCGTCGAAGAGGACGGCACAGCCGACCGCGATTCCAACACGGTCTTCATCGGGCTGCAAAGACAGCTTGTCTGGAACTGAGCGCTCCTAGACATGCTGGCATCTCAAGCAGCTCCTTCTCCGAGACGCGTACACTCACCGAAGGCCCTGCCCGGCTCTCGTCGGTCAACGCGATCCGCGGCCGCTCCAACCGGCTGACAGTCGCGCGATGGACGCCCGGAACGCGTTCAAGCCGACTTTACTCATTTGCAAGCCTTCGGCATAAGATTTTCGCACAAGTGAAGGACTTTTTGATGCCAGCCTTACCTCGCCTCTCTTATTTGACATCTCTTCGTCCTGTGGCATTCCAAACCTTTATCCTGCGTACAGTCACCGAGTTGCGTCTACCCAGCCTCGCTGTAAGGATCAGCGCCGCCCGGCAACCGAAAGACGTACATCTAATCGGGCCGGAAGAGGAGGCAGTCTGCGCCTCGACTTTCCATTTGATGGAGAAAGGCAAGAGCCCTGCATTCATGGTCATTATGCTTGCGGCAGAGCGAGCGCGTCCGAGACACCTCGTCGAGACGCTCAGGCTTGCGTTTCGCGCAGCTACTTCGGGCCTGAAAGGGACGTTGAAGAAAACCTCTTCTTTCGCCAAAACGCTGGTTCCGGTGTGCAACGTCAATGACCAGAACATTAATTTTGCCGATCCTGCGCGGGTCATTTCCTGATGTGCGGCATTACCGGTTATCTGTCCACCACGGCCCCGGCGCTTGCTTGCGAAGAGATCCTCGCACCCATGATGCAGGCCATATCTCATCGCGGCCCGGACAGTCGCGGCCATTGGTATGATCCCGAGGTCGGGCTCGCACTGGGCCACCTTCGCCTCGCCATCGTCGATCTGAGCCCCGCTGGCGCGCAACCCATGGTCTCGGCCTCTGGTCGCTGGGTGCTGTGTTTCAACGGCGAGTTCTACAATCATCGCCAGATCCGAGCCGAGATAGAGGCCACGGGCCGCGCCCCTCGCTGGCGCGGAACCTCGGACACCGAAACCTTCCTTGCAGGCATCGATGTCTGGGGCTTGCGCGAGACCCTGGAGAAGGTCATCGGCATGTTCGCGATCTCGCTTTGGGACCGCGAGAACCGCGTTTTGTATCTGGTGCGCGACCGGATGGGAGAGAAGCCGCTCTATTATGGCTGGCAGGGCAAAGGCGAGGCGCGCTCGCTTCTCTTCGGCTCGGAACTCAAGGCTTTGCGCGCCCACCCGGTTTTCGAGGGCGACATCGCGCGCTCAAGTCTGGTGGAGGTGCTCCGTCACGGCAATGTCGGCGAGAACCGGTCGGTTTACGAAGGTATCGGCAAGGTGCGCCCAGGCGAGATCGTCACGATCGAGGTTCAATCCGGCAAGATAGAGAATGATTTCTACTGGAACGGTGCCGAGATCGCCGCCGCGCCCAAACCGCCGCGTCGTGACGATGCACAGGTGGTGGACGACCTCGAGACGTTGCTGCTGGATGCTGTGGGGCAGCAGATGATGTCAGACGTCCCGTTGGGGGCATTCCTGTCGGGCGGCATCGACAGTTCGGCCATCGTTGGGCTGATGCAGCATCTTTCGGACCGTCCGATCCACACCTTTTCCATCGGCTTTCACGAAGCGCGTTACAACGAGGCGGAATTCGCCCGCTCCGTAGCGAACCATTTGGGCACGCATCACACCGACCTTTATGTGACCGATCAGGAGTTGCGTGACGTCGTCCCGATGCTGCCGACCATGTATGATGAGCCCTTCGCTGATAGTTCGCAAATCCCGACTTTTCTCGTGTCAAAACTCGCTCGAGAGCACGTCACCGTGTCACTTTCGGGCGATGGCGGGGATGAACTGTTTTGCGGCTATGGTCGATATGCCCATGCCAGCAAGCTGCGGGCAAAACTGGCGGCGATGCCTGCCCCCTTGCGGTCCTTGGGCGCTGGTGCAATCCGGGCCATTCCTGCTGGTGCACTGACCGCGGCCTTGGCACCGATCATCCCTACCCCGCAGGGCAAAGAGCCTATCGGCCAGCGATTGCACCGCCTCGCCAATTACGCACGCCAGCCCGATCTGGAGACACTGCACCGCACCATGATGTCAGTTTGGCGCTTTCCAGAGGCCGCCGTGCCAGGGGCGACGCATCCTCCCTCGATGCTGTCAGATCATCTGCCGCCACGCGGGGATCTCAGCGATATCGAGCGGATGATGCAGCTCGATATGCTGACCTACATGGTCGATGACATCCTCGCCAAGGTGGACCGCGCGACAATGGCCGTGGCCCTCGAAAGCCGGGCACCGCTTTTGGATCACCGCGTGGTGGAATTCGCGCTCGGCCTGCCCGAAGATCAGAAACTGCGGGGGGACGTCACCAAATGGGCGCTGCGGCAGGTTCTCTACCGTCATGTGCCCAAAGAACTCATAGAGCGTCCCAAGATGGGCTTCGAAGTGCCTATCGGCCTGTGGCTGCGCAGCGGGCTGAAGGACTGGGCTGCGGCGCTTCTCGATCCCGTGCGCCTGCGCCGGGAAGGAAATTTCGACGCCGACCTGATCGACCGCCTCTGGCAACAGCATCTCTCGGAACGTTTCAACTGGGGCCCGCAATTGTGGAATGTCCTGATGATCCAAGCCTGGCTGCAGACCCTGAGCAAGTGAGATGATAGCCAAGTTTTGGGCGTTCTTGGCGGAATTACGCACTTACACGGCAACCTAGTCGGCTGGTTCCCGCCACACAGCGGAAACCAGCCGCTTTGCGTACGCCGTTAACTTGTCTGCAACCATTATTTCCCTAAAAGGCCTTAAAGCGGACACTCACCGGCCACTCACCGGTCATTGTCCGACGGTAAAAGTCACGAGGGAACAGGAGAGCATATCTCCGTTTGAAGTTTACATCCGCGCTCTGGCACAGGCCATTCGCGCGCCGAATGGGGTATGCCCTGCAGACCCCTTAAACAGATTTGTCGACAGATATCTGTCGCAAGATGAAAACCTAGGGGCTTGCTCACATGCCACTTTCGCTACTCAATCTCGGAAATGCCCAAATCTCTGGGGGACGGGCCACAACACTTCTGCCCGGAAATTACGAAACCGCACGCAATGTCAGCGTGATCGACGCCCCGGACGAGGGGCGCCTGACCGTCAACCCCGACAACTCCCTGGCGTTGGTGATGACCGGAAGCGATTATACCGGCTCGCTCTCCTTCACCGTCGAAATCACCGCGGCAAACGGTGCCACATCACGCCAGACCGTGAACCTGGAAGTCACGTCACCGTCTCAATCCGCTGGCTGGGGAACCGGTGCCGACCAGTACATGCTGGAAACCGATGCCAATGACAACTTGGTCGTCGAAACCGGCGACAATCACCGCGAAGTCTATGTCTCCGCATCGGCTGATGCCCTGACGGTCGCCGATATTGCCGCGCGTGAAGGCATCTCGCGCTCTGCTGTAGATGGCGAATGGCTGGCGGCCCATCCTGAATATGGCTCCAATCCCGATATGGCGCTGGCGCAGGACGCGGGCGCGATGCTCTGGACCCAGCTGACCCGTGCAGATCTGGGGGCCGAGCCCGGCTCGCACTGGCTGCGCTTCGAAAAAGGCTACAGCTATGATGGCTTTGGTGGGAGCAACGCCGGCCTGTTCCCGCACGGCATAACGGGCGAGGATGAGCTGCACCCCATTGTCATCACCTCTTATGGGCAGGGCGAGCAGCCGGTCCTCGAAAACGGCCAAACTGCTATTCGTGATGAGTTCTCAAATATTGTTGTCCACGATCTGCATTTCACTGACCGGATTGATTTGGTGGGTCCAGATGGCACCGATAGCAAGAACGTTATCTTCGATTCTCTGACCTTTTCCGAAGATGGCGAAATCTCGGCGCAGAAAATGGATGGCATCACGCTCCGCAATTCAACCATCGCGAATACCGGTGAGGACACGCCGGTAAATGGCAACAACTGGCAACCGAGCCCTGATCGCGACTATGGCATCTACTCCAGCAGTGCATCAGGCGTCTTGATCGAGAACAACAAATTCGTTCACATCGGCTGGGGCGACGGGTATGATCCGAACGGAGATGGGGACTTCCCGCAACCCCCAAGCATGCTCACCCACAACGTCTACATGCAGCATTCGGTACGGGACCTGACCTTTCGGGACAACATCTCTGCCGAAGCCTCATCCTTCGGTGCCAACCTTCGAAGCGGCGGCTTTGTCGAAGACAATCTTTTCTACGAGAACAATGCTAGCGTGGTCACCAGTGGCGGCGATTGGCAAGGGAGCGGGCAAGTCGGCAATTTCTCCCTGCTCTCGGGCAATGTCATAACCTCAGCCGGCTACAAGGACGCCAACAGTATTGGCGCACTCGCCTTGGGAATCACCAACAACGCCCTAGATACAACGCTGGTCGACAATATCGTGGCCCATCAAACGGATCCCAACGACCCCGGAGCGCTGGAGGACCAGCCTTCGAGCCACGGGGGCCTGAACAACAGCTTTGACCCTTTCTACAACGACACCATCGTCCATAACTGGTATGGTTCAAACGCTGTTGATTGGGGGATGGTTGACGACTTGCAGCAAAACATCGGCGGGCTGGACATCGATCTGCTCAACGACACAACCATCACCAATCTTGCACGGACCCTGCTGAACGATCCGCGCGCCGATGCCGGAGACTTGGCCGACTGGATTACGGAGAACGACGTATCAGCCGACGAGCTCAACGCCTATTTCCAAGAGGCTTTCGGTGTTTTGCAAGGCACGCGCACCAGCGCTGAAGAGATCCGCTTCATCCCCAACGAAATTGGCGACGGGGTGCGTTGGGACAACCGCATCAACTGGAGCACCGAAGATCTGCCCGGCACAGTGGCGGGCGACGGCGTGGATCTGGGCGGCAACTGGGTGGTCTATGGTGGCACCAACACAATCCGCGCGCTTGGCTTTGGCGACGGCGGACAGCTCGACATCTCGCATGGGCGTCTCGACGTCACTGCACGCACATACGCAGAGGGTGATGGCGGCTTCGTAAATCTGAGCTCCGCAGGCCAATTCTGGCTCGGCACAGGCCATATCGGAGCCGCGACCCTGAACGTGTCTCTGGATGGCGGGCGCTTTGCCAATACTGGCGTCATTACCGGAAATGTCGACCTGTTCGTGGATGACGGTCAGGCCCTTCTCAGCGCTGATGGGGGCGACTTCACTCTGGGTGCCGGAGAGAGCCTTGTGGTGCGCGGGGCCGATGCCCAGGTCGGCTTTGACGGCTATAACAATCAGTTGGGCGTCATCTGTTTCGATGCCGGCTCCGAAGTGGTCTTCATGAGCGACGGCACCGGCCTCGGATCGATTTCCGAGTTCCGCTCCGGTGCCTATGGGGACGCACCGCGGGTCAACTCCCATATCGAACTCTCCCTGACGGATATCGTCGTCGACCTGTCCGCGACCTCCGGCCTGGCCAATGGCACATACACTCTGATGAGCGCGGATGAAATCACCGGCAACATCGATTCCTTCGACGTCATTGGACTTTCCGCCAATCGCAGCGCCACCCTGACCATCAATCACACCACCGACGTGGTGGAGCTTCAGATCGAGAACGGCAGAGGCACTTCCATAGAAGCGGTGGGCAACAACAGTGTTAACCAGATAAATGGCACGAATATAGGCGAAGAAATCATCACCGGCGCGAGCCATGACCTGATCAAAGGCTATGGCGGGGATGATATCATCCGGTCCGGCTTTGGCATCGACATCGCCTGCGGCCATGCAGGCAACGACTTCATCAATACCGGCGCAGACCGGGACCTGGCATATGGCGGGCTTGGAAACGACACGATCCTGGGCGGAGCCGGCCAGGATTGGCTCAGAGGCGGCAGTGACGATGACGTCCTCTATGGTGAGCAAGACAGTGACCAGATCGAAGGTGGATGGGGCAACGACACCCTGACCGGTGGCGCGGGGGCCGATGTCTTCGTCTTCGCCGTTGACGGGCGCGACTGGGGCGATGTCATCACCGACTTCCAGGTTGGCACGGACAAGCTTGTCCTTGGCGATGTGGATAACGGCTTCCGGGGCTTCAAAGGCATCACCCTGTCCGAAAGCAACAACGATGCCGTTATTTCCTACAATGGAAATTACATCCTGCTTCGCGACGTCACCATGGCAGAGGTCGAACAGAATGTTGGCGATATCTTCGGCACTGCCTCGGATCTGATCTACGATCGGTTCGCCGATTTCCTCGTCTGATCGTCTGACCCGGCCGCCGCTTCGTTGCGGCGGCCGGGTTGTTTTTCGTTTCGCACGCGAAACGCCATATTCCAAAATATTGTTTTTACTTAATTTTCCTGAAATAATTCGGGAAAATCAGGCGTCGCGTCCAGCCAGCCAACGCCGCAGGTCTTCCACCAACCCGGCATCAAGCCTCTGCCCCCGCAGCACGATCTTTCCGCGCGCAGTTTCCAGAAACAGACCCTGCGCCACCTCTTCGCCACGGGGTCCGGAAGCAACCTTCCTGTCTGTCGCCTTGCTTTCGGCCCGCGCCAGCGCGCGTTCCAGCGCCGCCCGTTCCGCCGCAGCATCCGTTGCGGGGGTCTTGCGCAAACTGTCGCGCAACCGCACCCCGAAGGCAGGCACTGTGTCGATGGCCTTCACCAGCGCCAGGCCCAGCTTTTCGGGGATGCTCTCCGGGAAATGCAAAGCGGATCCAAGCGCCTCATGCAGTGTCACGAAAGACTGGATCTTGGAGCGTTTCGAGGCACTGGCATGCGCAAAAAGCGCCTGTACAGCGACCTTTGGCGAGGGGTAGACCCCGATGCCCGCAGCCTCTGCCGCGACCCGGGCGCGTTCGTAAAAGGACAGGTTGGCCCGGATCTCGTTTTCCTCGACCATGGCCAGATACGCAGCTTCGGAGCTTTCGGGCGCACGCACCAGCGCCAGCACCGTCCCCTGCCCCAGCCTGCGCAGCGCCTCGACCCGCCGCAACCCCGAGATCAACCCGTATCCCCCCGCAGGCAGCGCCACCAGCTCCACCGGGGTTTGCTGGCCCCGGCTCGCGATGCTCGCCTCCAGCGCAGCCATTTCTTCTTCGTCCAGCGTAAGCCGGTCGCGCAGCAGATGATCGCGCCGGATCTCGTCCAGAGAAATGCGCTGGATCAGCCGCCCCTCTTCGCGGGCCGATTGCAGCGCGCCTGCGACCTCCTCGAAGGCCGCCTGCCCCGCCGCATCATCCGCAATATCGGCAATCGGGGCGGCCCGGCGTGGCGACCCGGCCCAGCCGTTCACATAGCCCTTTGTCTCCAGCCCCTGCTGCCCGCTTGCCGGGTTTGCCGGTTCCAGCCGCCTGCGTTTCGCCATGATCCCGTTCCTCCTGTATATGCAGGCCCTAACCCGCGTTCAGAGCCGCATCCCGCGACGCCCTGCCCTCTTTCTCCCGGGCCAGTTCGTCCCGGCGCCAACTGCCCACGAGAAGCCGCTTGAACGCGGCATAGGTCTCGTCAAAGGCCGCGCGCCCGCGCGCATAGGTGTCACGGTTGAAATCGCGGTAATCGGCCTCGTAGATGCCGTGGACGCGCTCTCCGGCCTGTCCGATCAGTGCCGTGTAATCCTGCCGGAAAGGCGACAGGCGGTGGCCCAGATAGGTCTGCATCAGCCCGGCCATTTCCGCCTGCTGGCTGGAATCGAAGCGGGTGATCACGGTTTGCACCGCATCCCATTCGAAACGCAGTTCAGGGCGCCCCAGGGCACGGGCGGCCATGTTCTCGCCTTCCTCGATCGATTGAAAGGCGGCATGCAGCATGTCGAAGAACCGTCCGGTGCTGTCAAATTCAACGAAAGAGGCACCGGTGGGCACGATCAGGATATCCGCCGCTGCCAGACCGTTGATCGTCAGATAGCCAAGGGCAGGGGGGGTATCGAGCACCACAAGATCGTAACTGTCGAGCAGCCCGCCGCTCTCCAGCGCCTCGCTCAGCGCATCCCAAAGCTTCCAGCTGCGCCCGGCCATGCGCCAGACCGGGATCTGGAACTCTGACCAATAGAGATTGAGCTGCGCGCCGATCAGGTCGATATTCGGCCAATGCGTGGGCCGGACAAGATCGGCAGGATTGATCTCCAGCGCCTCGCTCAGCGTGTCGTCCAGGGGCAGGGGGGCTTCTCCGCGGTCAAGGCGCCGCTGGTTCTCGGCCCGCAGGTATTCCGCGTAATGCCTGGCAATCATCGGAAAGACGGTCTGCCATTCATCGGCCACCTGCCCGTTCAGGATCGAGGTCATGGACCCCTGACTGTCCAGATCGATCACCAGCACCTTGTACCCGTCCAGCGCGGCCGACATGGCCAGATGCGCGGCGGTGGATGTCTTGCCGACGCCGCCCTTGAAATTCGCCACTGCAACGGTCTTGGCCGGCAATCCTTTGGGTCGGTAGGGCAGGTATTCCTTGGCCTTGGAGCCTTCCGTCCCGAAATGCGTCCGAAGCTGCAATACTTCGCTGAAGGTGAACCATTTGGCACCGCCATCGGTTTCCGACTGGCCTTGCGGCAATTCGGGATGGGCGCGCAGCACGCGCCGGAAATGTGCGGGCGCCACGGGGATGAGATATTTGGTGATCTCCCAAGTGGAAAACAGCCGCAGCGTCTTGGAGCCATCCGGATTCATGCCGCGCCCGGCCAGGTCGCTGCGGCCACGCAGGCAGGCCTCGGCGATTTCGGCGAAATCCGTCGTTCTGACCGGATCCTCCATTGCCGACATCGCCGCATCGGGGGCGATTCTGAAATAGGGTGGGGGGGAGGATGTACTGCTCATGACCCTCTCGATATGCCGTGTTTTCTGCAAGATACCGCAAAACACGCTACATGCAAGAAAACATTGCTCATCTATGGGGGTTCTATGCAAATCCAATGGCTTGCCAGCATGTACTGCGACGACGAGAAGCGCAGCTTCAAAGTGCTGCTTAGTTATTATTTGGTTATTAATTAGTTACAGGATCAGAGGCTTTCCCGTAAAGCCCTGTATTCAAAATGGTTTTGCCTCTCTAACAAAGTTCCTGTGACTCTGATGCCACGAAAAGGCGACTCTGATCCCACGCTCAGGTGACTCCGGTCCCACGATTTCAGCGGACGTGCTTGTGGACAGAATCGTGCGGCCTTTCTAATGTGGGTGTCACTGAAACACCGAAGAGCGCCCCTGGGTTTTCGGACCACGGGAAAAAAAAAGCGCCAGGTACGAGAGCGAGCAGAGCATGGCAGATGAAGACCGGAGTCGCGGCTGCGCGACAAGGCGGCGGTGAACACCGGGTCCCCGCAGGCGGCGGGTGACTTTTTCGTATGCGATTTTTTCGCGGCGGTCCCCAAGCACGACCTTGCCTCGATGGAACATCCGCTGTTCTCGCTGTCCACGCGGCCCGATCGCCGGATCATCGAATACCGCCACAACGATATCGAGGTGACGGTCACGCCCTCGGTCAAGGGCCGGGCGACGATCTTTGATGCCGATATCCTGATTTTCTGTATCTCCCAGCTTATGGCGGCGCTCAATGCCGGCCGGGCCACCCATCGCACGCTGACGCTGACCGCGCATGATCTGTTGTTGGCCACGGGACGCGAGACCTCCGGCGATGGCTACCGGCGGCTGCGCGATGCGTTCGAGCGGCTGGCCGGCACGCGCGTCACCACCAATATCACCACCGGCCCAAAGACGGACCCTTTCGAGGTCACCACCGGTTTTGGCCTGATCGAAAGCTGGGAGATCGTCCGCCGCACCCGTGGGGGCCGCATGGTCAGCGTGGCGGTGACGCTGTCGGAATGGCTTTACCGCGCGGTGCTGTCGAAATCCGTGCTGACGCTCAGCCGGGACTATTTCACCCTGCGCCGGCCGCTGGAACGTCGGATCTACGAACTGTGCCGCAAGCATTGCGGACGGCAGCCGGAATGGCGGGTGTCGGTCGAGACATTGTGCAAGAAATCCGGCTCTGCCAGCCCGCGCCGGGTGTTCCGTGCGATGCTGCGCGAGATCATCCGCGATGCGCACCTGCCCGATTACACGCTGACCGAAGAAGAGGGGGATATGATCTGCGTGCGGCCCATCGCCGCCGTGATAGAGCCCACCGCCCACGCCCCACAGCTTGCCCCCGAGACGTTTGCCGCCGCCCGCACCCTGATGCCCGGTCTTGATGTCTATGCGCTTGAGGCCCAATGGCAGGCCGTCTGGATCGCCTCCGGCGCCCCCCGCCTGAAATCCCCCGACCGCGCCTTTCTGGGCTGGGTGAAAAAGCGTGGCAGTGCGGGCTGAACTCTGACTTGCGCTGGAAGGTTTCCACCAAGAAACTAAAAATAAAGCGCAATATCAGGGCCTTGTAGATGGCCGTTTCGCATGCGAAACGCTTCGTCCTACACTGGCTTGCGCGAGTGGTGCAAAAAGACGCAAGGCCAGGGTGGCAATATGGAGGCGTGAATACGGGCGCTTATCGGAGCGCTTTTTTCGTGGCCAAACCGAACCTATCGCCCGGTTTGGCTGGGCGGATTGACGATCTCACTGGGTCAGGGGGCGGGAAAATAGGACGCGGTCCTGCCCTGATGCCAGTAGGATGCCAGCCCCAGCCATTCCTTGACTGCGAGATCCGTCAGCCGCAGCCCGTCGGTGAAGTGATAGGTGTAGAAGGGATCGAATGGCGGAATCCACCGGAAATCGACCGGGTAGGGCACCGGATCCATCCCAAGCTTTCTGAAGGTCCCGATCACGCGGGGCATCCGGTGGGCGGAACTCAGAACCCACCATGTTTTGTCCTTGTCATCCCCGATCAGCGCGATGGAATTGCGCACGCGTTCGAAGGTGCTGCTGGATGCGCCCTCGACGTCGATCCTGTCATCGGCAACGCCGAATTCCAGCAGGATGCGCCGCATCCCGTCGGCCTGGCGCAGCGGGGCAGGGGGGCCGCCGGCACCGCTGCCGGAACTCACGATGATCCGCGCATCGGGAAAGCGGCGGGCCAGCAGGGCCGCGATGGGGATCGCATCGCCGTCCTCCGTCAGCTCCATCAGCGCACCGGTGCGTTGCGCATGCACCTCGTTGACGCCGCCGCCCACGAGCACGATGCCGAAAGGTTCTGGCGCCTCTGCCACGGTCATGGCCGGAAAGCGTGACACCAGCGGAGCCAGAAGTAATTCGTTTGCCGAGCTATAGCCGAAGACCAGCAGCCCCGCTGCGCCCAACCCGATGGCAGAAAGGCCCAGGTGGCGCAGGCGGAGCAGGAACAGGGCCAACCCCGCCACGACCAGCAGGATCAGGAAATTCGAGGGGGTCGTCATGAACACCAGAAGGGATCTGATCATGCGGGTCTCCTGCGGGTTACGCGATGTGCAAGGGTTTCTCGGCCTCGGCCAGCCGAGAAGCCCTGATCAGGTGCCGGGTGCGTTTTTCGAAAGTGGCCTCGAAGCAATGGTCTTGCGCAAACCCGCGCCCCAGCCGGGCCATGTCCTGCAACGCGCCGCGATCACCGTGAAGCCGGGCGATCTGGGCGGCAAGCGCGGTTGCGTCACGCATCGGCACGCTCCAGCCGGCACCGGATTCGCGCACGATGCCGGCAAAGGCCTCGTTGGCATATCCGGCGATCGGGACGCCGCAGGACATGACTTCGGGATAGGTGCTTGAGGGATCGCCCTGGGGGTGGCAGCACACGAAGAGATCGGCCTGCCGTTTCAGCAGGGGGATCCAGCCGCTGCGGAAATCCATCGGGGGATGCAAGGCCACCCGGTCTGACAGCGCGGCCTGGGCGATCTCGCGGCGCAGCGCCTTTTCCAGGTCGCCGCTGCCGTAGATATCCATCTGGTAGGGTACGCCGTGCCGGTCAAGCGCCTTGGCCACGCGCGGCAATTCAAGCACGCCCTTCATGGCCGTGATCCGTCCGCCGAAGACCAGCCGCAGAGGCGCGCCCGAGGCCATCTGCGCACATTTCGCCTTCAGGGCACCGTCGTCGATGATATCCGCTGCCGGCACCCGGTTGTCGAAGAACAGCATTGGATTGGGTGCGATCGAATTGTAGAGATCGTAAGTCGGCGTGCCGCTGCATTGCAGCCCGGTGGCATGATCGCGCAGCATCTGGCGGCGCCGTCGCTCAACCCCTTGGATATAAAATTTGCGTCGCAGCCTGCGCAACGGATTGGGTGTCGACGCATTGATGATCTGGATCTCGGTCCGGGGCGTGTATTCGCTGGTGAATACGATGGGAACGCCGGTCCGGTGGCAAAGCGCTGCGGTCTCGGCTTCGTAAGATGACAGATGCGCCAGCACAATGGCGGCTTGCTCAAGGCGGGTGGTCAATGTTCCGATGTCTCCCGGACGTAATTCCAGCTTGGATGTCGGGTGCTCAAGTTCTGTTTCGACCTGGTCCATGTCGATGCCCGGGCGTGTCTCCAGGTTCACAAGCGAGGTAACCGGACCCGGCCATGTTCGGGCGTATTCGCCCGCGCCGTCGAGGTATTTCTGCGTCAGGACCAGACGACCCTCCGACCCTTTCCGTGCCTTGAGACTAGGGAGGAGGATAAGTTCCCGGGGGGCGTCCGCTTTCATGAGACCATATCCAGCGTCTGTTTCAGATCATCGATAGCCACGGAAAACCCGTCGGGGGCAGGGTGGCCGACCGTGAAGGCAAAGCGCAGGTCCGCCCGGTCGGTGAACTCTTTGAAGGCCATGGCAAACCGGTCGGGCGGTTGCAGCACCACCAAGGCACCGTTTTCGGCGATCGGGTAGATCGCATGGGCCAGGTGGCTGCCCTCCACGCTGACCACCACCGGCGCATCAAGCAGGCGCTGCGCAATCGTCCGGGCCTCAAGGGCAGCCGGTTCGACAATATCGAAGCCAAGCGCCGTCAACACGGCCTCGATCTGCGCCTCGTTGACAAGGTGGCGGCGTTCGCCGGTGTTCCCGCGCTTGAGATAGACCCCCGCAGGTCGCGTGCCGGGCAGGGGTGTTCCAAGCGTATGGCGCAGGCGCGCGCGCAGTTCGGCATAGCGTGCGGCCTTGGACGCGTTTTGCCCGAAATCCGTATAAAGGGTCAGCCGCTTGACCCGCGCCGCCGTCACGCAAGACGGACGCGGCATGGACAGGACCTCGCGATAGCCCTCTTCGTGCTCATAGGGTTTGGTGACGACTGAGATTGCCGGAGCGCCGACTTCAGGCAGCAATTCCATCGGCAGCACGGCGCGCAGAAAAATGCCGAAATACTGGCTTCCGGCCCAGTTGGAGACAAGATGCGCCTCGGCAAGTCGCTGTGTGGCACCACGCCCCCTGCGAAGCACCTGCTGCGCGCCGAAGCCCGCCTGCATCCTGGCCGTCCCGCGATAGAGGTAAGCCCCGGCGATATCGACATCCTCGATCAGATGGGCGCATGTTGCGGCATGTTCGATCATGCTGCCCTCGATGAACCGCCGCTCGGTCTGCCAATCCCGCCAGGGCGACAGGGCGGTGACACGGTCGAGCGCGTCGGGCAGGTGGATCGCGGGCGGGCAAGTATGCGACTCTGCGGGGCAGATCTCCCAGCTCCGGGTGGCCATGTCGGCCATGTTCGGTGCGCGGCCCGCAATAAGACGGCGCATTCCCCAAGCCAGAAAGGGGGTGTTCAGCTGCATGGATTGCAAGTCACGCGATCCTGAGCCTCCTGCGCAAGGCCTGCCGGATTGCAGATGACATCAAGAACACGGTCCTGATCCTGCGGTGCGAGATCGGGATAGAGCGGCAGACACAGGACCTGCTCGGACGCTTCGATGGCACAGGGCAGGCCCTGCGGATCTGCCGAAGGCAGATCGCGATACAGGAGAAGCTGCGAAAGCGGAGGATGGAAATAGCGCCGCGCATGGATTCCAGCCGCCTTCAGCCTCTCATGCAGTGCCATACAGGGCAGCGGGTAGTCCGGCCCTATCAATATCGGGAAAGCATAGTTGTTCCGACCCGGCCGGTCGGGCGGGCAGATACAGCGGATCCCGTCCATATCCTTCAGCCGGTCCCAGTAGCGCTGAACCACCTGCCCGCGCCGCGCGATGTCGTGTTCAACATGCGGAAGCTGCGCCAGGCCCACCGCGGCGTGCATCTCGCTCATCTTGGCATTCAGTCCAATGCTCTCGATGTTGTTTTCGTCGAGGATTCCGTAATTGCACAGCCGGTCGAGCGCCTGTTTCGTTTCAGGATCATGCGAGATGATCGCACCGCCCTCAAGCGTGTTGAAGACCTTCGTGGCGTGAAAGCTGACCACCGACAGGTCGCCATGGCGCAGCAGGCTGCCGCCCTCGTCCTTCGCTGCGAAACAATGCGCCGCGTCATAGATCAGGGCCAGCCCGTGGCGTTCGGCAATATCCGCCAAAGCCCGCGTATCGCAGGGATTGGCATAGCAATGCACCGCGAAAATGGCGCGGGTCTTTGGCGTGATGCGCCGCTCGACATCCTCGGGATCGACGCTCAGCGTTTCGGGGTCGATATCGGCAAAGACCAGATCGGCCCCGACCCAACGTGCAGCATGGGCCGTCGCCACGAAGGAAAAGGCGGGGGTGATCACCTCGCCGGACACACCCAGATGCCGCAAGGCCAGCATGCATCCCAGGGTCGCATTTGCCGTCACGGTGACATAGGGCACGTCCAGATAGGCGGCCAGAGCAGCCTCAAAGCGCTGGTGAACAGGGCCAAAATTGGTCACAAAACGCCGGTCCCATATCTCGTCCAGTAACGAGATCACGTCCGCGCGCGGGGGCAATGTCGGACAGGTAACGTAGATAATGTTTTCGGGCATTTAAAACCCCACCCTGTGGTGCCGCCAACCGGAAAATAGAAGCAGAATAAATATAGTATGAGCCTAGTATTCTGACTTATTTCGGGAAGATCACAATATATTTTTCATAGGGCGTATGTTTGATGCCGCGCAGATGACGAAGGTTATTCCCGACAATTCCGCTGGGACAAATCAGATGCAGTATGGTTTTTTCGCCGGATTTCTGTGACGTCAGAGCCGATGTATCCCGGGTTTCGGGATCACTTGTATTCGATAAGCCCGCGGGGCCTGCCTGCGAGGCGGCGCAGGTGGTATTCGATCACGCCCATGGCTTCGGGGAATTTGCCGATACTGAGCAGCCAGGCCCGTTCCCAGGCGGCGCGTGTGGCCCCTTCGCGCAGGGCGAAACGCAGGGCGCGCAGGGGGTAGAGGACAAAGAGCGCCAATGCCCAGGGGTGCAGCCCGATCGCCAGCAAGATGATCGCACAGGGCACGACGGCACCCCAGAGCAAGGCGCGGCGCACCTGATCCACGCAGTGGCGTTCGGGGGGGGCACCGTGCAGCACGGCACCTTCGGCCCAGGCATGGCCCGCCCGGCGCGCCCGCGACCAGAACTGCCCCAGCCGGGTCATGGCCGCGTCATGCAGGGTCATTTCCGTGTCTATGCGCCAGATCTTCCAGCCCGCTGCGCGGAGCCGCACGCACATTTCAGGCTCTTCTCCCGCGATCAGCGCGGGGTTGTAGCCGCCCACCTCATCAAGCGCGTCCATCCGCATCAAGGCGTCGCCGCCGCAGGCACGCTGCTCGCCCAAGGGCACATCCCATTCCCAGTCGCACATCCGGTTGTAGATCGTTGCATCGGGAAAGCGTTCCCGGCGACGGCCGAAAACCACGCCCACCTCCGGGTGACTGTCCAGAAACGTCCGGGCCGCGGGCAGCCATTCCGGCTGCAATTCGCAATCGCCATCCATGAACTGCACCAGGGTCGGGCGCGGGCCATGCAGGCGCAGACGTTCCAGCCCCGCATTGCGCGCCCGCGCGGCCGTGAATGGCTGCGACATGTCGAGCGCGACAACCTCTGCGCCCGCCTTTGTTGCGGCCTGCTGCGACCCATCGGTCGAGCCGCTGTCCACATAGATCACGCGGTCGGCCGTTGCCACGGAGGCAAGCCCCCGGATCAGCCGCGCCCCTTCATTGCGTCCGATGATGACGACAGCGAGACTCATGCGTTCTTTCCCGTCGACATGGCCTTCAGGCATATGGGGCGCGTCAGGGCCGGGCCCGCTGTCGCGTTGATCTTACTGGTTCTCAGGATCTGGCGCCGCCTCTTGCAGTTTCGCCAGGGCCTCTCGCGCGCGGGCGATCTGGGGCCGGGCATCGTCTGTTCCTGCCACGTCCAGCGTATTCTGATATGCCGTGATCGCGTCCTGCGACTGGTCAAGCGCGGCATAGGCCTCGGCCAGATGATACTGCACGATCGGATCGTCTGGCAGGCCGGTTGCGGCGCTCTCCAGATAGGGCAGGGCGGTTTCGGTATCGCCGCGCCGGAATGCCAGCCAGCCATAGGTGTCCTGAAAGGCCGGCACATCGGTGTCGCGCAGCCGCCGGGCGATTTCCCAGGCGCGGTCAAGGCTCTCGGTGTCATCCTTGTAGGTGACCAGAAGGCTGGCGAGGTTGTTGGCGAAGATCACCGACCCGGTATCGCGGGCATAAAGCGTGTCGTAGATCGCGATGGCCGCATCAATGTCACCGGCCGTTTCGTGTTCCGCGGCCTTGGCCCAAAGCAGGGCCGGGGCGTCCGGCACCGCGGCCAGCGCTTCATCCAGAAGGGCACCGGCGGCCTCTGCATCGCCCTGGACCTGGGCGATGCGGATAAGCTGTTGCCAGATGCTGACACGGGTGGGGTCTTCGTCCAGAAGCGCGCGCATCTCCGCGCGGGCGGTTTCCAGATCGCCCGTGGCCGCCCGGGTGGTTGCCAGCAGGAAGCGCAGTTCCGATCTTTCGGGGAATTCAGCGGCCAGCTCCTCGGCCATGTTCAGGGCTTCGTCGCGCTGGCCCGAAGACAGGCGCGCACGCAGCAGGTTGATCTTTTCCTCAAGCCCGGCCTCGGCACCCTGGGCCATCTCTTCGAGGTAGGACAACGCCTTGTCCGTGCCCTCCTGCCGCGCAAGCAGTTGAACCTGAAGACGGTTGGCCGCCGCCTGGCTGCTCTGCGAGCCGGCCTTGCGCAGCTCTGTCACCGCCATCTCTGCCCGGCCGAAATCTTCTGTCGTCAGGTAGATGTCGCCCAGCAGGGTCAGGATATCCTCGTTCGTGGGCGCGCGTCGCAGGGCTGACAGCAGCACTTCTTCGGCGGAATCGTAGCTTTCAGAGGCCAACAGCATCTGTGCATAGCGCAGTGAGGGCTCTGGCGCATTGCCCGACACATCCGCCGCCTGTGCGAGGAAATCGCGGGCCAGATCGGAACTGCCCGCGCGGGTATAGGCATTGGCCATCAGCGAAAGCGCCTGCACGTCGTCGGCGGAGGTATTGAGCACCCGGCGCAGATTGGCGATGGCCCCATCCGTGTCATCGGCCGCGATCTGGCGCGCGGCGCGCATCTTCAATGCCGATACATTGTCGCTGTCGGCCTCCAGCACCTCGTCCACCAGCCGTTGGGCCCCCACGTCATTGCCGGTGGAGACCAGCATGCGTGCCAATGCGATCCGGACCTCGTTGTTCACATCCGACGGTTCGGTCGTATCCTCGACACTGTCGAGGATCGCTTGCAGGTCGGCGATGGCCTTGTCCTGTTTTCCATCCTCGAAATCCAGCGCAGCGCGAAGTATCCGCAGCCGGTTCGGTTCTGAATTGACATCGATTGCGGCGTCAAGTTCTGCCTGGGCGGCCTCGATGCCGCGTTCATCCTTGAGGAATTGAACAAGGCTGATGAAGAAGACCGGATCGGCATCGGCGGGATTGCTGATATCGCGCAGGAACGCCTCGGCACCCTCGTTATCACCGGTTGCCATCAGGTATTGCACCAGCGTGCCCTTGGCATCGACATCATCAGGGAAGCGCTCGATGACGTTGCGCAGATGCGCCTCCATCTCTGCCCGGTCGCCGGTCTGGCGCAAAAGCATCAGCCGCTGATTGTAATAGCGGCGCGTCTCGGGCTTGCGGGCGATCATCGCATCCAGCTGGGCAAGCGCCTTTTCGGTGTCGGCGGCGCGCAGGTAGCTGTCGAACAGGATCTGTTCCAGCAGGCCATTCTCGGGCATTTGTGCCGCCAGGTCCTCGGCGCGGGTGAACAGAGCCTCGGCGGCGGGGGCATCGTCTTCCAGGACTGCGGCACGGTATTGCAGCGCCAGTTCAATCGCCTTGCTGCGCGGCGCGTCGGGGGCCAGTTCGACGGCGCGCGTGCCGTGGCGGGTGAATTCTTCCCAATTGCGGGCCTCAAAAGCGAGTTCCGCCATCACCGTGCGCCCCTCGACATCGTCGGGCAATTGTTCGACCAGACGCAGATATTGATTATAGGCACCCGGGATATTGCCGGTGTCCACCATCAGCCGGGCCATGGTCCGCCGGGCCTCTTCATGGTTGGGGGCCAGTTCGAAGACATTGCGCAATGCGACAATCGCCCTGTCGGGATCATTGGCGGCAATCAATTCCTGCGCCGTCTCGAAATGGGCCTGAGCCTTTTCTTCCTCGGATTTGCAGGCAGTGAGCGCCAGACAGACGCCACAGATCAACAAGGCTTTGCGAAGAGGGCGGATATACATGGCAGGGCCTCCAGAAATACCTTGTTAATTGAGTACACCCCCTGAGGGCGCGCGCTCAGGATGAATGGTGCTTCATATACATGCTGGTGTTCAAGAAAAACAACCCGAACCGCAAACGTCATGAACGTTCCGGATCGGGTTTTGAGACGGGCTGGACAGCCGTGTCTGAAAGCTGTGGCTGGTTCAGTGTCCGGTCGCGCGCAGCACGACGCCAACGGTCTGACCCAGCACCCGCAGATCGGTGCCGAAAGACACGCTGCGCGAGTAGCGGTCGTCAAACACCGCACGCCCGGCAAAGGTGCTGTCATTGCGATCAGAGACCTGCCACAAACCGGTGATGCCCGGGCGCAGCGCATAATAGGCACGGCCGGGATAGAGGTCCTGCTGACAGACCATCATCGGGCGCGGCCCGACCAAAGACATGGTGCCATTCAGCACGTTCCACAATTGCGGCAGCTCATCCAGAGAGGTCTTGCGCAGTACGCGGCCGACAAGGGTGATCCGGGGGTCGTTGCGCAGCTTCTGGGTGGCGTTCCACTCTGCCTGGGCTTTGGGATTGGAATCCAGATATGTCTGAAGCGCGGCACCTGCGCCGGGCACCATGGTGCGCATCTTCCACATGCGAAATACCCGTCCGCCACGGCCGATACGCTGTTGCGAATAGAACGGGTTATGCCCGTCGAGCATGACGAGCAGGCACATCAGTGCAATCAGGGGGGCCACGACAGGCAGGGTCAGCAACACAAGAACGAAATCGATCCAGCGTTTCGTGTTTTGATGGTAGAAGCTAGCAGCGCGATCCGACTGGCCTATCCCAAATTGGACAGCCTCCGCATCCGCGGAAACATCCGGATAATACATCGTCATTATATCTTAACTCCTGAAAACGCTCGGTAATAAAAAAATCCGTCGCAGTAAATGGCACAACACTATCAAAATGATTTCTGTAAATTAACGAGATATTTAGAAAATTGCAAATGAAAGATGGCCCAGAATTCCCGTGGAACGCACTCCGCTGCCGCATGTTTGTGCAGAGCGCATCCCTTCCTCGCGGCGCAATTTTTGCTTGGTAGCGGACACAGGTCGGGTTGCTGACAGGCTGGTTTGAAACGGGCTAAATTGTTGTATTTCGGGACGTTAGCCTCGTGGGTGTGACAATGGACATCCCGAAGGCCGCGCAGCTGAGGGCCGTGGAGACGTCTCGGCTGCTGGTGTCACGGAATGTCCTGTTCAAATTTGTCCCGGCAATCCGACACAGAGTTCCGTTACGTCACGGTTCAGGTCGAATGGTGCAGAAAGGATCCGGCACCCGGTCAGGCGAAGGGATCCTTGTAACGGCCTAGCTTCTGCTTGAGCACGGCCCAGAGGAAGGGTGGTTCGTGAATCACATAACGATGGAATCGCGCGCGGGGTTCCTTGATCAGCCGGTAGAGCCATTCGAACCCCCATTCGGTGATCCAGACCGGTGGGCGATCAAACGTGCCGCTTTCGTAATCGATGGTGCCCCCCAAAGGCAGCCAAAGCTTCACGCCCGGCATCCGGTCGCGGTATTTCATGATGAACTTTTCCTGCCGCCCGCCGGCGAGCCCGACAAGGCAGACCGTTGCGCCGCTGTCGTTGATCGCGGCAATCATGCGCTCGATCTCGGCCGGATCGCGATCAAAATCGAAGGACGGGCTGTCTGTGCCCACGATCATCTCGCGGCCGACTTTCGCGTTGATATTCCTGGCGGCCAGATCTGCCACGCCCGGTTTGCCGCCGCTCAGGAAGACCGTCATGGAGGGGTCATTCGCATATCGCATGTAGAATTTCGGGAAATAGTCGCTGCCAGAAACCCGCTCCTGTACCGGCGTGCCCAGCCATTTGGTCGCGAAATACATGATCTGGCTGTCGCAGGTGATCACGTCGAACTGCTCCAGCAGGTCGTAGAACTCCCGGTCCTTCTGGAGTTTCATGATCATGTCCACATGCAGCGTGAGCATCACCCCCTCGCGGAAATGCTCCACGATATCGTCCATGGAGACGTCATGGACATAAGCGTTCAGCATCTGCACACGCTTCATTTCACCCAGTCCCGCGGCTGTCTCCGTATTGCTTGCATCCGCCATCACGCAGGTTGCCCCATATATTTGTCCACCAGCGCCTTCGTTCCGTGGATATTGCCGGCCGAAGAGGCCCCGAAGACGATGCTTTCCACGCCGGGCAGTTCCGAAATCCAGTGAATGGCTTCATCCGCCGGGATCGCGCCGGAGGCATAGACCGACATTGCCACCGCCCGCACGCGGCCCGACTTCAGCGCGTCGAGATAGGCATCGAACCCGCCCGACATGCGGAACCCGATCTTGTTGATGTTGGAACAGATGATCGGGCGTTCGATCCCTTCCTTTTCCAGCGCATCAAGCAGCATCGGCATGTTCATGGTGATATAGGCAGGCTCTGCGCCCCATTTCTCGCGGATGTGATCGTCAAAGATCCGCAGGGCGCGGGTGAACCCCATCCCCAGAAGCAGGTCGGTAAAGACGTTCTGGATGAAGACGACAGGCGTCTTCGTGCCTTCGAACATCTTCATCTCCATGTCGATCAGCACCTTGGCGATGCCGTCGACCTCTTTCGTCGCGAGCGCCTTGGTGCCTGTCAGCGCGGTTGCCAGCAGCCCGTCCTTGGGCATGAATTCGCGAAGCGCGCCCACCATGCCATGTTCCGTCACCGCGTTGGCGTATTTATGGGCATAGGGCATGCAGGGGTAGAACTGGAAATCGGCGTAGCGCACCGGGTCGGCCTTCACGCGCTTTGCAATTTCTGCGATGCGGTCATGGGTGGTGCACATGAAGGTGTTGATGCCCGCATCATAGGCCACGTCGAGCACATCCATGATGGCTTGGGTTTTCTGGAACCGCATGGCCTGGGCGCGGGCCTTTTCCTCGGACATGTGGTTGATGCCGAAGAACTGATTGTCGCCGAACAGAAGCTTGTCCATCTCTTTTCCTCCTCAGCGACCGAACCAGCCGCGCTTTTTCGCGGGCTGGGGTGCACCGGTACGGGCCTCGCCCACAGCGTTGCCGGTTTCGGCGTTCTCGATGATCATCGCCATCGTGCGGTCGGTTTCGGTGGCCGAGGCAAAGCCGTTTTCCAACGCCTGTGCCTTGCCGTCCCGCGCCGCGCAGATGAAATCGTCAAGCTGGCCGGAATATTCCTCGCCGCGCAGATAGAACCAGCGATCCTCGGTCAGTTCAGTGGTGTATTTCACCGTCCAGCCTTCATCGTAGCCCTCCAGCCCGTCGACGGGCTTGCGCAGATAGGCCTGGCATTCCTGCCGGTCGGCATACAGCCGGCCATTGGTGCCGATAAGGCTGATCTTGGTGGACATCTTGCGGTGGCTCTCGTCCGACCAGTTTACCGAAAGCTGCGCGGTGGGGCCTTCGTTCCAGCGCAAGGTCGAGAACACCTCGTCATCGGTGCCTTCGGAAAAGACCTGCCCCAGATGCGATCCCATCACCCGGTCGGGCGCGCCGAAGAACCAGTTCAGCAGGTTCAGCGGATGGGCGGCGTAGTCGTAAAGACAACCGCCCCCCTCGGCCTTGTCGGTGCGCCAGGTTGTGCGCTTGGGGCGCAGCACGACCGGGCCATAAGCCTCGGCCAGAACATGGGTGATGCGCCCGATGGCCCCGGCGTCGATCAGCCGCTTCATTTCGCGGAAAGCACCGACATAGCGGTAGTGATAGCCCACCTGCGCCACCAGATTTTTCTGGGTCGCCGCATCGGTCAACCGCTGGCTGTCGGCCCAGTCAAGGCAGAAGGGTTTTTCACAAAAGACATGGAGCCCCTTGTCGAGCGCCGCCGTCACCATCGGCGCATGCAGCCGCGAAGGCGTGGCAATCACCACCGCGTCGAGCGGTTCCTTCGCCAGCATCTCGTCATAATCACGGTAGATGGGCGTATCGATGTTCTTGCTGAGCACATCGACCATGAACCCCGCACCGTCACAGGCGATGGTCTTCACATCCGGATGCGCATTGACCATGGCGAAGTGGCTGAGGCCCATCTTTCCGAGCCCCACAACGCCGACTTTCAGTTTTTCCACGATCCTGCCCTCAACCTCTTGTAAAAAATGTCAGCCGGTCACAGAGACCAGACCTTGATGAAATCGCCCGGTGTATCGGGCATTCTTCCTCGCCACGCAAGTTGCAAGTCCAATAGCGCAAATTACAACCGCGCGGCAGGATTTATGCGGCCATGGTAAAATATGATGCATGCCAAACTTTGTGGATCCTGATCTTGGGGCAATGTTATGCGCCGTGGCTCTTTTACGGCATGACGCGTCCGGTCCGTCATCGTGAGCGGGCCCGGGCAACCCCAGATCCCAACAGTCCAGTTTTCCGGAGGCAGAGCCTACACAGGCTCCTTGACAAGCCGGTGTAGGCTACATTATCGCAGATTTAGAAATAATTTTTTGTTGTTTACGGAGTATTTTTTTGTGTTCAAAAAATTCCTTTTGCCGTTGATTTTTCTTGCAATTCCTTGCGCTGCGATGGCGTCAACCGTGAATGTCACGCATAAGTCCATCGGAGAGCAGTACCAAAGTTTCCATGGAATTAGAGACAATACGGTCACGCAAGGCCGCGACCTGACGGGAATGGTTGTGACCGCGTCTTATGTTGACGGTACAACCGAGGTGGTTACTTGGAGCCCGACAAGGAATTCTTTTGGCCAGTCTGTTGGATCCGGATTTAGCTTGATTTATGGGTGGCGGCCATTCGAATTGTCCGTGACAAAGTCGCTTTTGTCTTTGTCCCTGGACGTCCGCGCTGCTAACGCTGTCTTCGACATCAGCAGGTCCACACAGCCCGGCGAAGACACCTATGGGACGAAGGGCGGTTACGCCTTTGAAGTGGCCGGAGACGATGATCCGGAAGGCGTAATCGATGTGACCTATTCCAAAGGGTTCAAGCTTGCTGGCCATGAGCGCGCGACGGATGCGTACACACTTATGTCAATCGACTTCAGTGGGCTGAGTGGCGGCGGGCTGTCCAACGGTTTGCAATTCCGCACGGACCTAGACAGCCTGTCAATATCGGGTGACCTTTCGTCGGTCCCGCTTCCAGCGTCGCTGTTGTTGTTCGCGTCTGCCTTTGGGTTGATGGGCGCGGGGGCCGCTCGCAGGCGTGCTGCCCGGTAGCACCACGAGCGGCGGTCCCGCCGGATATTACGCGCGGATCGATCCCGGCCAAAGCGCAAGCCCGCCCCGGCCGGTCCCTTCTGTGTCATGGCCCTAGCCAACTATCCGGTTTTCTGTGCCCGCTTCACAGCTTCATTCGGATTGGTGAGCCACAAGCAGTTCTCGAAGTTGTCCAGCGTTTGTATCCTGGTCATGAAAATCAAGAACACGCTTTCGTCCTGTTTGACCCATCCGCGTCAGATCATCGGTTTGTTTTGATAACAACGCGTCGAGGCATTCAACCAGTGTCTCTTTATCACCAGGCTGCGCCAACCATCCGCAGGATGCGTCGACAAGTTCCGGGATACCATTGATTCGGGTCGTCAGGACCGGGCGGCCCAACGCGAAACTCTCCATGATCACGATGGGAAGACCTTCCGCGAGGCTTGGCAAAAGCAGCGCCCGTGACTTGCGCAGAGCATCCCGCACCTCTTCATTTGTCTTCCAGCCCGCCAATTCCACATGGTGCTGTAGCCCGAGCCGATCAATTGTTGCCTCAACCAGAGGGCGTTGATCCCCATCACCGATGAGGACCAATTTCATCTCCGGATATCGGGCTGCGATCTCGCCGACAGCTTCGACAAGAAGATGCTGTGCTTTCGCTGTGCAAAGACGCCCTACGCAGACAAGGTTCAAATTCCGGGGGACATCCGTGGCCCCTGCAAATTCAGCAAGATCCAGACCGCAACGGACAATGTGGATTTTGTCAGTGTTGTGTCCACCCGTATGGGAATCAACCATTCTGCGGCAGTAATCCGTAATTGCCGCGATAAATGTTGCGTGCTCGACTTTCAACGACAGAGAATTTTCCGTCATCTCGAATAATTCGTCGGGGCCATGTACGGTTACGCTGTAAGATGGTCCGCCCAGTAAAAAGGACAGCAGTGCCACGCTTGCGGAATTGGTGGAAAAATGCACATGCAGGTGTTGAATGCCCTGCGCAACGGTCTGCTGTTTCAGCAGGACGGCTTCCAGAAGATAGGCGAATTGTTTCCACTTCTTGGCATTCGTGTTTGCCATCATCTGCAGCGTTGCGCGGAACGCACGCAACAGCCCCGCGGGGTTGGTGAAAGATTCCCGTAAGAAGGCCATCACAAGGGTGAAAAACCCTTGCCCAAGAAGGTAGTAAGTCCTTTTCTGTTCCTCGATATCCTTTGGGTCAACGAGATTTTGATCCCAAGGACGAATTGCAAAGCGCTTTACCTTGAAACCGGCTCGCTCATGTGCCTCGATCTCACGCCGGATAAAGGTCGTGCTGGTCATGGGGTACGCATTCATGAGATAGGCAAAATTCATGCCGTCAATCCTGTTACTGTGATCGGGCTTCGTGGGTTAGCCGGGAAACCCGTTCGCTGAGATCATGCGGGACAATGTTGCTTTGTATTTTGCCTTGCGCGATTGTGGTCTGAAATTCCTGAAGTATCGGTGCATAACTTGAAGCGCCGAAACCAAAGAATTCCGGCTGGGTTGGCACACGCGCCTTCAGGCGGCGCAGGGCCGGCATGGATTTCAGCCTGTCTTTGAGCCCTATCCGCTTTGGTCCATCCTGAGATGGCGCAAGCTTGGGGTAGGGCCTGTGCACAAGCGTTTCGCCCGCCAGAGAGCTTGGCCCGAGGGTCAGTAACCCGAATTCGTTTGAGAGATGGAGGAGATTGGGGCCAACCCGGTCAAAAGCCAGTGTAATCAAAGATCGTGCGTGCCCTTCATGTTCCAGACGCAATTCTGCGCTGGTATCAAGCCCATCCGCGTTGCGGGTTACGAAGACCGATTGGCTCACCACGTCTCCCAGGAGGTGGATGGCCGCTGCATAGCCGTAGACGGCCCGGTCTAACAGAACGCCGCCATTTTCGGGATCTAGATAATGGGATTTATCGCTGGCGTTCAGGGGATAAGAAAAATCAAACTGTAAAAAACCCGGCCGAGAATGCGCCGTTCTGGTTTTCAGGGCGCGATACGCAGGCAAGGCCAGTGTCCAGATCGCTTCCATGACCAGGACCCCCTGCGCCCGGGCCTTGGACAGCACTCTCCCTGTCTCCTCCGGTGACCCGGTCAGAGGCTTTTCACACAAAGCGGGTTTACCCGCATCAATCGCATTGTCCAGCAGGGCCGCATGCTGTCCCGGCGGGGTCGCTATATAGACGGCGTCTGTCTGGTCGAAAAAGTCACCAATGTCGCTGCAACCTATGGCATCAAGCGAGTGGAGTTTGCAGAATGCATCCGCCCGGTCGGCGCTTCGGGAAAGCACTGCAGTGACCGCAAGTTGCGGGATGGTCGCTGTCGCCCGCGCCATCTCGGACGCCATTGCGCCGGTCCCGACAATTCCCAGGCGGACACTCTCTTGGGCGGATACTCTGCTCAAGGCGCGGCGGCCTTCTGATCCAGGATCGGCAGCGGGTCACATCTTGATTGCATGTGATAGACGGCACCCTCTTCGCCTGCATTCTGGAGGGCCAGTGTGGCTTCCGTTGTATGCAAGGCCAGTTCCGTTGCGCGCGTATCCACGTCACCCCTGGAAATGGAGTGGAAAAGGTCAACCGGCCCTAGAAAGTAATCCATGGTCGACGATCCCCGCCGCGAGGCGCGCGCGCCACTCTGCCGCCTGCCAAAACGCAATCGCTTGGGTAGCGGCGACTCCATGAGACGCCTCCGGATCTGAAAGCGTCGGCGGTACAAGAGCTTGGCATAATTGTTCCATGTATCCTTCATCTGCAGGATGCCCTTGTCGCCGGTCACAAGCAGTTCGTGGTTGTGCGGTGCAACGACGGTAATGGTCAGACGCAGAATGGGACCGGACTCAAATCGCAATATGCCCACCGACATGTCAGGTGTATGACATGCCGGATCAAGCCCTTTGTCGATCGTCGGTGCTGAGAAAGCCGTTATCGATCGGATCGATCCGAAAATTGCAATCATCCATGTGAGCACATAACCGGCATGCTCCAGCGTACAGCCGGTCCGCATTTCATCCTCATAGGGCCAGGGCGCCCCGCTTTCGCTGAACCACTTTTCGTGAGGGGCCTGTGGGATGAACCCGTCATCCATTTCCGCATATATCAGCCGAACCGGACCACATATGTCTTCCTGTACCGCCTCTGCAAGCGACATGGCCGCCTCGGACAGATAGGAGCAGGGCGCCCCACCTAGCTGCAACCCTCGAGACCTGGCCAGATCGACAAGTTCCTCGGCATGTTTCAAATCAGTCGCCAGCGGCTTTTCTGAATAAACGTGTTTTCCTGCCAGAAGGCAGTCGCGAGTGACCTGGTAGTGTGCTGATGGCGTTGTCAGGTTCAACACCAATCCGTTTTCTGGCAGCCTGTCTAAAAGTGCTTCCAAACTGTCAAACTCTTGCACCTTCCAGTGGTTGCAAAATTCCGCAAGACGGTCAGGTCGAATATCGAAAGCGCCAATAATCTCCACGTCCGGATGCAGCTCCTGGGATCGCATGTAAAGGTCGGCGACGAACCCGGTTCCCACGATCACTACAGAGTTCATCTTGTTTACCATGCCACGCCGGAATATTCGAATTTCAATAGATTTTTCACGCAGATCACTACGTCAAAAGCTGCAAAGCAGCAAGCAATTCCAACCCTGACGACCCATCGCGCATATCAGGTGGGGTTTTGATATCCTTGAGGGGATCAGGCTGCCCGAAACTGCCCAAAAGTTCGTGACGGCCTGCGTTGCCGTGGCTTTTGCGTGTTCCGGATTGCTGTCTCATCTTCACCCCTTGGTGGTTACGATGAGACAGGAATCCTCTCTTATCAAATTACCCTAAACTGACCCATTGGCTCTGATGTCAGACATTTGTGTCATTTGGTAAATTGACCTTGGCCTGAAAGGCCCGCAGCACGGCGATGTTTATGTGACAAGTCGTATCCGGACCAGACATGTGCAGAATCGTCCACAGAGAGGTTGCAACCTTTCGTGACTTTTCAAACAAATATCAATATACAAACAGAAGGCCAACCGAGGTTTTCCCATGAAACGCTGGCTTGCCGGTGTTGTCCTTTGCTCATGCGTTCTGGCAGCAGTCGCTGCGGGCGTCGGTGCCTTGGGTTATTTTTCCCACCGCGAACAGATCGCCCCCCTTTATGGTTTGGCTGAACGTGTCATCCGCAAGGTCCGCCGCGAAATCGGGATGCCCAGCGAAACCGCCGTACGGGTTCAGCGCGTCGAAACCGCCTTTCTGACCCTCTTGGGCACCACATACACCAGGGATGACAACGATTTCCTCAATGGCGGCGGGTTGACCCAATGGGGTGAGGATGTCCTGATGATCAACCATCACGGCACCATCTACTACCTTGAAGAAGGCAACGGGCTGATCGAGAGCGGGATCCGCCCGCCCGAGACGGGAATAGCCGGATATGTCGCGCTGGCGGCGGAAAAATACCCCGATCAATGGGCAAAAGAAGACGCGCTGCGCTTCATGGATATCGAGTTCATCGACAGCGAAGCCTTCCGGGGGCTGATTTCGTCCTATACCTACATTGATGTCGCGAATGAATGTTACCGGTCCCGTCTGGCCGGATTGCGGATCGCGGCTGACGTCAGCTCGATCAAGGATGTGCAGGCCGGGCCGGATGACTGGGAGATCGTGTTCGAAACCTCGCCCTGTCTCGAATTCAATCCCAGCCGCGAGCTGATCGTGGGCTATATGGGCGGGGGGCGTGTGGCGTTCAAAGCGCCGAACCTGCTCTACATGGTGTCAATGAGCGTTCAAAACTGACCCGGTTTCAGCGATTAAATTTGACCCACCCTATGTGGCGCAAAGCCCCCAG
>NZ_JBLWVF010000018.1:0-65424 GCF_048268605.1 Primorskyibacter flagellatus | reverse complement strand
GCCTGGGGGCTTTGCGCCACATAGGGTGGGTCAAATTTAATCGCTGAAACCGGGTCAGTTTTGAACGCTCATTGACAAAGCAGTACATCAAACAGGAGCTTGAGAAGAAAAAAGATCCGCTTCTGGTGCGCAAGGATAAACCCAAGAACCGCGATTCCTGGTCGCACGAGCGGCTCAAGACGCTGTTGATGTCGCCGATCTACACTGGCTGCAAGTCAAAGAGTCGCCGCTGGCGGCCTGGAAATGTGATTGTTCGGGACGCGAATTATTGGGTCCCATTGCTGGTCATGATGCTTGGGTCGAGGATCCTGGAAATCCTGCAGCTGAAAAAGACGGATCTGATTGTTCACAACGGAGTTCTTTGCCTGTCGGTCGGTATTACATCCGAACACCGTGTGAAGACGGACGACTCCAAAAGGTTCCTGCCTCTGCCCCGGCTTCTGATCGACCTTGGCTTTGCGCAATGGGTTCATTCCTTGCCCGCGGAACAACGGCTTTTGTTTCCTTCGCCTGCAGGCGGCGCAGATATTGCAGCGATTGCCGGGAATTTTGGGAAGCAGCTCAAGACGTGTTTCAAGCGGCTTGAGATCGCCGATTGGAACGAGGATTTCTATGCGCTGCGTAAGACGCTGAGTAGCGCTCTTGACGACGCGGGTGTGCCCGAAAGTAGACGCAAGGCAATTGCGGGCCATGCCGGGGGATCTACCCTCAACCAACACTACACGAAACGAAACGTATCTACGCTCAAATCCGAGTTGGAGAAGTTCGACCTCAAAGTATCCGTCAGGTATTCAGATAAACATGGGCATCCGGTCATAGGTGCTTGCGATCTTGTCGCCAAACCATCTGCGATTGTCGAAGTTGAGCTGGCTGCAGATGAAACTGCGAGCGCCGTTCGCGTCACATCCATGCAGTGCGGGAAAATCTTGGTAGACGCGAGGCTCGCGGAGATGGAGCAGAGGAAATCACAAACCCGTTCCTGCAAGAGCTGGACGCCCCCAGAAATTGCCGCTCGGCTTCGCAGCATCAGCGAAACATATGAGCTTTCATTGCCGCAGACCCCGCAGCGAAGGCAGGCGGTAGAAAGCCTCATGACGTTCGGCCACGACAGTTGAACAAAGCGATCTGAGATCTTTGCCCCCCCCCGGGGGGGCTTGGCGGGGTCTGAAGAAATTCAGCAAAGCTGACAGCTGTGATCTTTCTTCATTTGTTTCACTTGGGCTATGTATTCTGCAAAACTTCGTAGCTTGGACAGCGAAGAACGAAATACCGCTCGGCACCGAACGATTCTGACAAGTGCAAACCGATGATGGCTCCTTCGAGCTGGTCGGCTGGCTACGATGCAAACCTGCCCGAAAGGCTCCACCAGATTACCGGGTCCGATACCCGAGACAAGTTTGGCAGATATTCGAAGCACGATGCAGATCTCGTATGCCGAAAGTTCACCGCTGCAAGTGTTCGTAGCTCACGTTACGTCGTACCGATCCCGCGTTGATATTCAGTGTCGATTGAAACCGAGCAGATAATCAGAGGGCCAAAGCGATGTTCAGGGCGGACTCGGTACCGAACGCCTCACAGGCGCGCTACTGGACCGGCTGACCCATCATGTGAACATCCTGGAAATGAACGGCGAAAGCTATCGCCTTCACCAGAGTCGCGCACGCCTCGCAAAATCCGGAAAATGATCTTCACGTGATTGGCCTAACGGCCAATGCGCCTTGGACCGTGCTTGCTATTTGAGGCCGCAAGCTCCAAGGCGCGCACGCCAAACTGGCCTACTTTTACTCCGCCCCAGTGACAGGCTTTTGCGCCGCCGGTGACAGGTCGTCCGGTTTCTGGGCGCCAAGCCGTGTTGCGCAATTCTTGGCGGGAAACAAACCCGATATTTTGATCCGTCGCCAACGTGCACATCTCCTCTTCGACTAAGGACGAAAGGAGAACAAAAATGATCGTAAGTCCAGATGACACTTTTTCGGCCCGCGAAGCGGCTGAGTTTTTGCGCAAGTCCGAGCGGCAAATACAGCGCTACCTGGCTGAGGGACGCCTTCATGGCGAACGCCCAAACGGGCGCTGGCAAATCACCGCCCTGTCGCTTTGGAAGTTTCAAGGCATCGAGCAGGAAATGCAAGAGATCTGGATCGACTACTGCGTTCGCATGTCGAAAAACGACATTGAATAAAGTGACCTATTTTCAATGCTTTATCATTTTCGGGGAAAATAGCCGGTCTCCATTGCGTGGGAATGTGGACCACCCCTTATGCCCCCATGTCGTCCTGTGCCGTCCCCTGTCAGCCAGCGGCGGGAAACGGGGCTCTTTGTCTGCCCCTGACGAACACCTCGGAAACTGAACAAGAAAGGACAGGAAAAATGTTTGATGATCGCGAATTTGATGAGACGACCGCCGACCTCATCACCGTGTTGCGTCTGACATCGATGAACGCCGCAACGCGGATCAAGACAATTGGCTCCGTGCGCAGGTTTCGCGAAACGTTGATGCCGGTTGGCGATCCGGCCGTCGAAGAGCTCTTTCGCGTCTGCAACACGATCACGCCTGCGCAGCGGGAAGCCCTCGGCTCGCGACAGGGCCAGATCCTCAGTGACCTCCGCCGCGCGGAGCGCGCCTGGGCAGATGCCGCGCGGCGGTCGCTGGCATTGCGATTGCGTGGTCGCCTGCCGACTCTCGTTGACGCGATTGATGCCGTTGAGAGCGTTTGCAAGCCAGATGCTGCCAAGCGTGCCGTGCAGGCAATCAACCAGCTCGCGAACTCGCAAGCCAGCGCGCCGGAGCAGATCGTTGCAACATGCGTTGTCATCGAACCAATATTGCGCCGGTTGCGTCCCGAGGATCTGCAAGTGCAATCAGCGAAGTCGCTCGTCAACAAGCTGTCGCAGATCCGCGCTGCCGTGAAGCTCGTCGATCCGAATGCGGTGAGCGGACGAGAAGCCGATGTCAAAGCTTTACCAAGGCACTGGCGGGTGCTGCTTGGCAAGCTTGCGGCGCGTACGCCGCCCCACGCAAAATCAGAAACGGCGGTCTTTCGCAGGCTCGCTCTGCGCGCGGACCAGAACAACCTGAGGCCCGAAGATATCGATGCGACTTTTCTCGCCGAGTTCTCGGCGCAGGAGATCGCGAGCAAACAGCACGTCACCCCCAGTCGGTTTGCAGGAATGCGCGTGAAGCTGATCGCTCAGCCCGCGCCCTTCGGTGTCGATACACCAGCCAAGCGTGGCCGCTTCGTCCAGGTTGTCGGCAAGGTGGATGATCGGCCCTTTGGTCTGGATGACCGGGCTCTCAGCCAGTGAACCATGCGGCAGGGTGAGGCTTGCAATCGCGGCAATCATGGCGGTCCGGATCGGAGACATGTTTGTCAGGGCTGAGGTAAGTGCGGGCATCTTGGGTCACTCCATAGTTTCTAATTGCTTTCGGGCATCCGGGCCATAACCGTCAGTCAGGTGCAGCCTGGGCGCTGGGCTACTGGTTGAACTGCTCTTGAAACGCGAGGATGCGTGCGGCATTCACGCCCTGGTCGCTGCGACCCACCCGGGAAACACCTCGCATGTCCAACTGGCTGCCGCCCTCTTGCGCCGTCACGACGACGACGACATCATCTGCGAAATAGAAGACCGATGTGCGGGCAGTTGCCTCGAAACGGCGGCGCTCGGCGTCGGCGGCGACGATTTCCCAACCCATGTCCCCGGCGACTTCCAGGGCACGCTCGTAGGCCTCGTCAGGCGACAGGTCAGTCTCAAGCGCCGCGATGTCGGGATAGGCGGCGGCCTGCACGGCGGCCACTTCGGCGCCGCCGTAATCCAGCGAGTTTCGCGCACCCGCGCGGGTCTCATCAATGACCTCGAAGGCCGGCGGGTTCACCGTGTCCGTCGTGATATCGTTGATCGGCGCGCCGCGGCGCGGTGGGTTCAGCGTCGAGGCCATCAGCGGTGCCAGACAGGCCAGCCCGATAACGGTCGCAACAGCGCCTGCCGCGATGCCTGCGCGCTCCTTGCGCTTGGCATGAACCACTACGGCGAGCACACCCAGCACCGCAATGGCCGCGCCCAACGGGTTGAGGTAAGAGCGGTATAGCCCGAAGCCCACAATCGGCTCCGACAGCCCGAGACGGGGGCCAGACACGGTGACGGCAATGACGACAAGGCCGACCACTGCGACGAACAGCGCAATTTTTCCAAAATTTCTCATGAGTTCGTCCTTTCATCCCACCACCGACAACCCGACGGCTGCCATCTTCAAAAGGTCGGTCAGCATCTGGATTTAGAGTCGAGGGCGTGGGTAGCACGAATTGGTTTGTATGCAAACCAAGTTGCGCTACAAAGAAGCGTGAAGAATCGGCACTCAATGTTTCATGCGCTCCTGCACAGCGCCGACCTGCTCGAACGCCGCCTGACCGAACGGCTGGCCCCCTTGGGGGTTCGCCCGCGTCAGGCGCGGGTTCTGGTAGCCATCGACGTGATCGGCCCCACGTCGCAGACGGTTCTCGCCCGCGAATTCGATATTACCAAGGGCAGCATGAGCACGATGATTGACAGGCTCCTGGCGCTGGGGCTGGTGCAGCGCAAAAAGAGCGAGACGGACAAACGTGGTGATGTGGTCACTTTGTCATCAGCGGGCGGGCTCATGGTCTCGGACATCCGTAGAGCGTGGCAGGACATCGACACCATGGTCGAAGCGATACTCGGTCCCGAGAAACAGCGTCTTCTGGCCGAGCTTTCCAGCGAACTGAAGACTGCACTCGGCGGCACGATACCCGGTGAGGCGATGCCTGAAGAACCGTTCGATTCCGATTGAGTTTGCCCGAGCTTGATACCAGAATTGGTCCATTTTTTTTGGGGGGGCCACCGCTGTTCAGCGCAATCAGCTGGCCGGCGACTACCAATGCGATCCTGAGCAACCCAAAGTTCATTGTTTCGGGTGTTCTGCATCCGACCGTCCGACAGTATATCATTTCGGTCCATCTGTCCTCTTCTCCATCCCGAGGCTTGGCTTGAGCGATAGGCCACCGCTGGTGATCCTTTCGTCGTGCACCGTCAGGCCAAGGCGACCATAGGCGACAAGAATGCTCTGGTTTCGGTATCCGCTGGGGGCCGGGAACTCCTTACCCATCAATTTGTCAGTGGTTTGATAGCATCGCTTCGATCACTGTCGCCCGATCTTGGAATGCGCCCGTTTGAAGATTTTCCATCGCTCTGAGCGCTGCATCATGCACCTCGAATGACGACCCACCCACGCAATCCACCACGACGCGGCAGAAGTAGTCGGATCGATGCCTCTTCACGAAAGAATAATGCACAAAGACATCTGTCAGTCCGCCGCACAGGATCAGAGTATCCACCTTCAAACACTGCAACAGGATCTCAAGGTCTGTTCCAAAAAACGCGGAATGGCGCCGCTTTGGCACGACGTAGTCGCCCTTGCGAAATCCAATGTACTCTTTTGCGACCTCAGTTCTCGGCGGCGCATTGACCAGCTTGCGGGTGATGCCGGCATGCACCGTCGGAGCCTCTGAACGCTGCCTTTTCGAGATGCTTGCGATTTTGTCTTGTGGCAGGAAATATGGGCTTGTGGCGGTCACCGGGGAGGAGTGCAGCGAATTCGTCCTTCGTCCGCTCCGGTCGGATTCCGGTGGCATGCAGAGAAAGGGCAGAGTGAATTCTGCGCCTGCTGAGGACGTTCAAGGACGGCCTTGACGAACCAGTCTGCGTCATGGCCGCGATCTCCGAGCAACCAGTCGACCTTTGGCAAACCACTGAGCAGCACCCGCGCGCCGATATAGTCGCTGACCTGTCCAGCGGTGACGAACAGGTCAATCGGCCGTCCCTGGCTGTCGCAGATGGCATGCAACTTGGTGTTCATGCCGCCTTTGGTTCGGCCGATCAGACGGCCGCGCCCCCCTTTGGGGCGGCCATGCTGGTCGCTGTTCGATGGGCCTTGAGGTATGTCGCGTCGATCATCACAGTCTTCTGTTCGCCGTGCTTAGCGGCCAGGCCAACCATCATCTGAGCGAAGATGCCTTTCTCGCTCCAGCGCTTCCAACGGCTGTAGAGCGTCTTATGTGGCCCGTATGCTTCTGGAGCATCTCGCCATCGTAACCCATTGCGATTGATAAAGATAATACCGCTCAAAACACGCTTATCATCGACCCGAGGCTTGCCATGTGATTTCGGAAAGAATGGTTCCAGACGTGCCATCTGCGCGTCGGTCAGCCAGAAAAGGTCGCTCATGTCACCGCTCCATTTTCCGAGCCGTGAAGCACGCTGAGCGACGAAAATCAATGCATCCTGACCCTAACACGTGGCGCTCTGAATTTGTCGTGGCTGGAAACGCCAGGTCGTGCGCCTCGATCTCGGCAGCGTCGTCATTCGAGACGCGGCGCTTACCCACTTGGGCATCCGAGCAGACGGCGAAGGAGCGGAGAGGTATGTTCGAATCGTTCGTCCACTCCCGCACGGTTTGGGACATCAGCGCCAGAGACGGCACCATGAACAGCACACGACCACCCTTTGCCGACAAGATCCTCTGCGATCTTAAGGGACGTGAAGGTCTTGCCGGTGCCGCAGGCCATGATCAACTTCCCACGATCAGCCTCGACCAGTCCGCCACGCACGGCATCCAATGCCTCGATCTGGTGGGGCCTGGGCTTCTTCTTTTCTGACAGCACTGCCTCGCCGCGAATGCCGAAAATCGTCCAGTCGATCGGGCTTTCTCGCAAATGTGTCAGCGAAAGGCGGACAACCGGGATGCACTGACCGGCGAACATCTCCTCGGCGTTGGCACCCCATGAAACCTCCGTCATGTTGATGACGACGCCCCGGACGAAGGGGACTTTGCCCGATGCCGAGATGAAGCTGTCGATATCCGCTTTTTTGAATCCGGTGTTGCGCGCTGTAGAACTTGCACGGGACCGCGGCGTAGCCTTCTTCGTTGCGCAGCTTGGCGACGAGGTCGATGCCGACGTCCTTGCCATTCCAGCCATTCACGGCAGCCCAGACAGTCCACGTCCAGACCTCGACAAATTCCTCGGCCTGAACCGGATCAGCGGTCAGGAAGGCACAAGCGAGCCGCTCCAGATATGTGCCCTTCTCACGCTCGGTGACAGCAGCGGCGCGCTAGGACTTAAGTAGTTCGTCAAGTGGGCTCATGTCGTCGATTTCATTCAAAAAGTGCTGGGCTTGTTTGTGTTCGGCGGAACCGGTTCAGCCACAGCCTACGCGCCAAGCTTCCGGATGCTCAACCGCTATTCTTTGTTTTTCTTAAAACTATTGAGGATCTTGCAATTGTTGTGGCAACAGCAGCAAATGACGGCGAAGACCGCATTGCCGAATATACGTTTAAGCGGGCGGCGCGACTGACGGCCGTCGGTTTTCATGTGTCCGATCTCGGGCTCGATGGCGCTGTGCCGCCTCAGCAATCTCTTCAGGTTTGGCGTCAGGCACCGGCGGGTGCAGCTGATCAGCATTATCGTCGTCGTGACACCGTGGCCGCGATAGCTTTGGCGAAATAATACTCGTAAAGCCGCCCCCCGATCTTCTCATGGAGGCCGCTCAGTGGCCTCCGCTGTTCGGATTTTGGACGCTTGATCCCCTGCTCTTGCAGGACCTGGTAGACGCGCCGTTCCTGGATGCCGTACGCGCGGCAAATTTCGTGGATTGGATTGATCGATCTTCGCGGTAGCCGAACCGGCGACATTCCTTGGCGACCGCCTTCATGACGTCGCGCGGGTCCGTGTCATCCGACCGGCGCGATTGATGCCGCACCGTCGAACGATCTACATTAGCGCAGAACACGCCCGACGCTGGCTCACCTGATGAACTTCCACCAGATGAACCACTGCCTTTCGCTTGGCATCGGGCGTCACCAGTTTTTTGAGTTCACATCCCGCAGCATCCCATTGTCGGGCATTTGCTCAGCAAGCAGCTTCTTAAGCTGGGCGTTCTCGCCTTCCAGCGCACGGAGCTTCTTCGCATCCGACGATTCCATCCCGCCATACTTGCTCTTGTATTTGTAGAAGGTGCCTTGGCTGATCCCATAGCGCCTGCACACGTCAACCGTCTTCTCGCCAGTTTCGTGTTCCTTGACCATCTGAATGATCTGTTCGTCGGTGAATGCCGTCTTCATTCATTCGTCCGTCCTTTGGTTGGCCGGACTCTACACAAAGCTGGAAGAGATGCAGGGGCTCAGGCCAAACCGCACCATCCCGATCGGGACTGGGCGACAACCGTCACGCAAAGTGCCGGCTGGCACATCACTGGCGCTACCGGGGGACGTTCGCCCTTTGGCGAACGGGGGCACAGCCCCATGCTGCGTGCAAGCGCAAAAATGAACCCTGTGTGCCCGCAAGGGCACTCCGCCAGGTCAAGCCTGCGCGTCTAGGCTCAGAGGTTTTCGTATTGCGGCATGCCCAGAACGTGAAACCCGCCATCGACATGGATCACTTCACCGGTCGTGCAGGCACCCGCATCCGATGCCAGCCAGACAGCCGTGCCGCCCACCGCCTCCAGCGTCGCATTGGCGCGCAAAGGCGCGTTCATGTCCGTATGCTTATAGGTCTTGCGCGCCCCGCCGATCGCAGCACCTGCCAGCGTCTTCATCGGGCCGGGCGAGATTGCGTTGACACGAATGCCGTCCGGGCCGAGATCGTTGGCCAGATACCGCGTCGCGGATTCCAGCGCCGCCTTGGCCACGCCCATCACGTTGTAATTGGGTACCACCTTGTTGGACCCCTGATAGGTCAACGTCAGCAGCGTGCCGCCCTTCTCGGTCATCAGCGGATGTGCCCGGCGGGCGCATTCGATGAAGGAGTAGCAGGAGATATCCATCGTATTCTTGAAATTCGCGCGACTGGTATTCAGGAACCGGCCTGTCAGTTCCGACTTGTCGGAAAAGGCGATGGCATGGACCAGAAAGTCGATCGTTGGCCAGCGCGCGGCCAGACCTTCGAACGCGGCATCCAGCGAAGCATCGTCGGTCACGTCCACATCGACCAGAAAATCCGATCCGACACTGGCGGCCAGCGGCTCAACCCGTTTGCCGAAGGCCTCACCCTGATAGGTAAAGGCCAGTTCCGCCCCTGCCCCGGCCAGCGCGCGGGCAATCCCCCAGGCAATCGAGCGTTCGTTGGCGACGCCCATCACAAGCCCGCGCTTGCCCTTCATCTGATCCGACATGTTCTGACTACCCGTTATACTTTGAAAGCAGCATCGATCCATTGGTGCCGCCAAACCCGAAAGAGTTGGTCATCACCGTGTCCAGCCCCGCATTATCGACGCGGCTGGTCGCGATTTCGGCGGGATCAAGTTCGGGGTCGAGGGTTTCGACATTGATCGACGGCGCGATGAAATCGTTTTGCAGCATCAGCAGGCAATAGATCGACTCCTGCGCACCGGTCGCGCCTTGGCTGTGGCCGGTCATCGACTTGGTGGACGACACCGGCGGTGTGCTGCCCCGACCAAATATCCGGCGAACCGCCTCGATCTCTCCGACATCGCCCACAGGGGTCGAGGTACCATGCGCGTTGATATAACCGACCTTACGCCCCTCTGGCAGCGACCCAAGCGCAAGACGCATCGCGCGCTCGCCGCCCTCGCCAGACGGTGCCACCATGTCATGGCCGTCCGAAGTGGCGGCATAGCCTGTCACTTCGGCATAGATCTTGGCACCGCGCGCCTTGGCGTGTTCCAGCTCTTCCAGCACGACGATACCGCCGCCGCCGCCGATCACGAACCCGTCGCGGTTTGCATCAAAGGCGCGGCTCGCCTTTTCCGGTGTGTCATTATATTTCGAGGACATCGCGCCCATCGCATCGAACAGGCAGGACAGGGTCCAGTCCAGTTCTTCCGCGCCGCCCGCGAACATCACATCCTGCTTGCCCATCATGATCTGCTCGGCCGCATTGCCGATGCAATGCAGGCTGGTCGAACAGGCCGAGGTGATCGAATAGTTGATGCCCTTGATCTTGAACGCGGTCGAAAGGTTGGCGCTGATCGTGGAGGACATGCATTTGGGCACGGCAAACGGCCCGATGCGTTTCGGGCTGCCCTTTTCCAGCACGGTCTGATGCGCGGCCAGCATGGCAGAGGTGGAGGGCCCGCCCGATCCAGCCACAAGCCCGGTGCGCGGATTGACCACGTCACCCTCTTCCAGCCCCGCATCGGCAATCGCCTGGCTCATGGCGATATGGGCATAGGCTGCCCCCGGCCCCATGAAGCGCAGGGTGCGCTTTTCCACATGCTCGGTGACGTCCAGCTTCACGTCCCCGGCGATCTGGCTGCGGAACCCGTGTTCCTTCATCGCCTCATTGGCGGTGATGCCGGATTTGCCAGCCTTCAGCGAGGCAAGCACTTCTTCAGCATTATTTCCGATGGACGAGACGATGCCCAGTCCAGTGACGACGACGCGGCGCATGGCGTTCTCCTTAGTCTGGAAGTGGGGTCAGCTTTCGGAAAGGGCGACCTTCATGTCCTTGACCTGGTAAATCACTTCACCATCGGCCTCTACCCGGCCATCCGCAACCCCCATCGTCAACCGACGGGTCTGGATCGCCTTGGTGAAATCGACATGATAGGTCAGCATCTTGCGATCGGGCCGGACCATGCCGGTCAGCTTGACCTCGCCCACACCCAGCGCATAGCCGCGCCCCTGCCAACCACGCCAGCCAAGGTTGAACCCGGTCAGTTGCCACAGCCCGTCCAGCCCCAGACAGCCCGGCATGATCGGATTGCCGGGAAAGTGGCAGTCAAAGAACCAAAGATCGGGCGTGATGTCGAATTCGGCCACGATGTGGCCCTTGCCGTGTTCCCCGCCATCGCCGGAAACGTCGGTGATCCGGTCCATCATCAGCATCGGAGGTTCGGGCAGTTGCGCATTTCCGGGGCCGAACAGCTCTCCGCGTGCGCATTTCAAAAGATCATCCCGGTCGAAACTGCTTGGATACGAGGCCATACGGGGGCGTGCCCTTTTCGTTATTTTTCACTTCAAACCCCTCTATCACCGTGGTGCGCGGCCATGCAAGCCCGTGCTGTGCTGGCGATCGCAGTCCCTTTTATGCGCAGGTTCGGCGGGGTCTTGCGACACGCTCGCAGGGAAAGTCCGTAAATTCGGTTGAACTGCGACGCTGCCAGCGCATATATTGATTGCCAAGGGAAGGACGCCGGAGCGACATGGAACATCAGGTATTGCAGCGCGGATCAGATTGGCTGGACGGGGCGGGGCTTCGGCCCACACGCCAACGGCTGACGCTGGCCGCCCTTCTGGTGGGCGACGGAAAGAACCGGCATGTGACAGCCGAAAGCCTGTTCGCCAAGGTCAAGGAACAGGGCGAAAGCGTGTCGCTTGCAACGGTCTACAACACGCTGCGGGCATTTTGCGATGTCGGGTTGTTACAGGAAGTGACCGTGGACGGCACACGCAGCTATTTCGACACCAACACCCATGACCATCCGCATTTCTACTGGGAAAATGACGGCACTTTGACCGATGCGCCTGCAAACGAATTGCAGATCGTGCAACTGCCCGAAGCACCCGAGGGCACCGAGATTGCCAGTGTCGAGGTTGTCATTCGTCTGCGTCCCAAGGCCTGACCGCCCGTCGTTTCAGAACTGCGCACGACGTTCCGTGATCCCATTCGTGGGATCTCGCCGGCGGTGCGTTTGGTCTGGCTCGGTCACCGGGCGCTGCGGGAGTACTGAAATCCCGGCTTGTCTCGTGCAAGAAATCTTTCGGAAAACCCGATGCGGATGCACGTGAGGCACTGTCGTGGGATTCGTGCGCGCCGGACGGGCCTCATCCAGTAAAGCCCGATCCGTTTTATTTATGAATAACGTCGCTTGACGAGCTATCGTTGTGCCTGAATGCTTTCGAGGTATTCAACCAGTGCCACCAGCTTGCGGGGCGTCGGGGTCAACTTTCCATCACCAGTGTCAAACGGGATCAGGTCGCCCTCCAGCAATGCGCCGAATTCAGGCATGTTGGGCATGTCCAGCCGGGTATACCCGTCAATGATCGACAGCACCTTGGCGCGCGGGAATGTGCCGCCGTGGCGCGCCTCGATCAAGGTCAGATCCTTCGGTGGCTCGGACATGGAGCGCGCCATCGGCCCATCGCCGCGCGCGTCGTTGCCATGGCACACCGTACAGTTCTGGGCGAACAAGGCGCGCCCGTCGCTGGCACCGGGCATCTCCGCCGCGATGCAGCCTGCCAAGCCCAATGCTGCAATGAACCCGGTCGCAATTGCCCGTCCCGCCATGGTTTGTCTCCTTCATCTGGCCTGCGTTCTGTGTCGCGCGTGCGGCAGGCGTGTTCAAGCCCGATGTTGCAACTGATCGAAAATGTTCGGTCCGGGCCGGAGGCCCCGGCTCTAGGCCGGGGCGGGTGTTTCTGCCACCAACCGGCCGTTTTCCAACCGGACCGTCCGGTCCATACGCGCGGCGAGGTCGGGGTTGTGGGTGGCAATGACTGCGGCCAGCCCGGTGTCTCGCACCAATTCCATCAGGGCCGCAAAAACTTGGTCCGAAGTTGCAGGGTCAAGGTTGCCGGTGGGTTCATCCGCCAGCAAAAGGCGCGGCGTATTGGCCAGTGCGCGGCAGAATGCCACGCGCTGCTGTTCGCCGCCGGACAGGGCCGCCGGGCGGTGGCTGGCGCGCGGGGCGATGCCGACGCGTGTCAGAAGGTCCAACGCCCGCGTCTGCGCGTTGCGGCGCGATACGCCATTGGCCAGTTGCGGCAGCACGATATTCTCCAGCGCCGAAAATTCTGGCAGGAGGTGGTGAAACTGGTAGATGAAGCCGACTTCGGAGCGCCGCGTCAGGGTGCGCCTGCGGTCCGACCGCGCGGTCATGTCCTCGCCACCGATCTGCACGGTGCCGCTGTCGGGTGTATCCAACAGCCCCGCGATATGCAGCAACGTTGATTTCCCGGCACCCGAAGGAGCAACCAGCGCCACAACCTCGCCCGCTTCGACACTAAGCGAGGCGCCGTCCAGTACCTGGACTTCGGATTGTGCGCCCTTGTTGTAGACCTTGGTGATCCGCGTCAGGTTCAGTACGGTGTTAGGTGATCTTGCATCATTCATAGCGCAGCGCCTCGACGGGGTTCATGCGGGCGGCGCGGCGCGCCGGGAAGATCGTCACCACGAAGGACAGGCCCAGCGACAATGCGATGGCCGAGATCACGTCACCCAATTGCAGCTTGGCCGGGACGGAATAGAGCCCACGGATCGACGGATCCCAGACGCCGCCGCCAGAGAGGTAATTCACAACCGAGAAGATCGGGTCGACATAGATGGCAAACAGGCAGCCCAGCACCACGCCGAGTGCCGTTCCGATCAGCCCGGTAAAGGCGCCGCAGATGAAGAACACCCGCAGGATGGCACCTTCGGTCAGGCCCATGGTCCGCAGGATGCCGATGTCGCGGCCCTTGTTCTTGACCAGCATGATGAGGCCGGAGACGATGTTCATCGCCGCGATCAGCACGAGGATCGCCATGATGATGAACATCACGTTATCCTCAATTTCCAATGCGCGCAGGAAGCCGCCGCTGGAGTCGCGCCATGTCCAGACCTGTGCCCGCTCGCCCGCCGCCCGCAACAGCGGCAGCACCAGCGCATCGACGGTTTCGGGGTCGTCGACCATCACCTCCAGCTCATCGGCCACGCCTTCGCGGTTGAAATAGGACTGCGCCTCGGCGAAGGGCATGTAGACGCGGGTGCGGTCGATGTCGTAGCGCCCGGCGGTAAAAATATAGGTGACCTGATAGGCCTTGACGCGTGGCGAGGTGCCGAAGGCGGTCTTGACCCCGTCGGGCGAGATGATGCGCATGCTGTCGCCTATACCGACGCCCAGTTCCCGCGCCACGCCAGAGCCTATGGCGATTCCGTCATTGAAGCGCGCGATGTCGCCCTGCGCCTCTTCGGGATTGGCGATACGGGGGATTGTCTTCAGGTCGTCTGCGGATATGCCGAACACCTCGACGCCGGCATTGCGGCCATTGGCGGTGGCCATGACCTGGCCCTTGACCAGCGGTGCGACACGGGTGACGCCGGGCACTTCCGCAACACTGGCAGCCGTTTCGGCATAGTCCGGCATGGTCCGGTCAAGGCGGCCGTTCTCTCGTGTCTCGGCCATATTGTAGACGGTGACATGGGCGTTCGAACCGAGGATGGTATCGACGAATTCCGCGCGAAACCCGGACCGGACGGCCAGTGTCGCGATCAGGGCAAAGACGGCAAGCGTGATGCCGACCAAGCTGATCCAGGTCATCACGCTGACGCCACCCTCGGCGCGTCTGGCCCGCAGGTAGCGCCAGGCGATCATCCATTCGAAACCCGCAAAGGGCGGTGGGGACGTCTGCACGGTCGGGGCTCCGATCTGGTTGGGCGGGTATTCGCGCGCGAACCTGCGGCAGCGGACAGGGCGCGTCAAGGGTGTGGCGGGGTGTCGGCGGATTTGGGGTTGGCGTGAGATTGTCAAGGACAGTGCGAGGGGCCAGCCCCTCGCGCTCCCCGGAGTATTGATACCAAGAAGAAGCAGCGGACGGGGGCTTGCCCGGTACGCGTTGACGCGGCATAGAATGGGATATGACTGGACCCAGATATCCCGAGCTTATCGCACGATTGCCGTCTGCCGTGCCCTTTGTCGGCCCCGAAGCGCAGGAACGCGACCGTGGTGCCGCGTTCAAAGCGCGCTTGGGGGCCAATGAGAGCCTGTTTGGCCCTTCGCCCCGCGCCATAACCGCCATGCAGGAGGCGGCCGCCGAGATCTGGAAATATGGCGATGCCGGTAGCCATGAGTTGCGCAACGCCCTGGCGGGCTCTTTGGGCGTGGCATCTGAAAACTTGCTTGTGGGCGAAGGCATTGACGGGTTGCTGGGGTATCTGGTGCGGCTTCTGGTGGCACCGGGTGATGCGGTGGTGACATCCGAAGGGGCCTATCCGACGTTCAACTACCATGTGGCGGGTTATGGCGGCGTGTTGCACAAAGTGCCGTATCGCGATGATCACGAGGACCCGGCGGCGCTGTTTGCCAAGGCCGCAGAGGTGGATGCCAAACTGGTCTATCTGGCGAATCCCGACAATCCGATGGGCAGTTGGCATAGTGGCGCGACGCTGGTGGCGGCTATGGATAATCTGCCCGACGGCACGCTGCTGTTGCTGGACGAGGCCTATATCGAATTTGCGCCGGACGGCACGTCGCCCGCGCTTGATGTCGAGGATCCACGGGTGATCCGGATGCGGACCTTTTCCAAGGCGCATGGGATGGCGGGTGCGCGTGTCGGCTATGCCATCGGCGCGGCAGATCTGATCCGGTCCTTTGACAAGATCCGCAACCATTTCGGGATGAACCGGACGGCGCAGATCGGGGCTTTGGCGGCATTGAACGATGCCGATTGGCTGGCGAGGGTCAAGCAGGACGTGGCGCTGGCCAAGGGGCGTATTGCGCAGATCGCACGGGACAACGGGCTGGAGCCTTTGCCCTCTGCGACCAATTTTGTCGCTGTCGATTGCGGCGCGGACGGCGCGTTTGCGCGCCGGGTGCTGGAGGAGCTGGTCAGGCTGGGCGTGTTCGTGCGGATGCCGTTCGTGCCCCCCCAGGATCGGTGCATCCGGATCAGCGCAGGCCGGCCGCAGGATCTGGATGTGCTGGAACAGGCCTTGCCTGTCGCATTGTCGGCGGCGCGGGAATAACGCCACCGGGAAGGAGGCGCTGAGAAACCACGCCGCCGGAACGCCATGTTATCCGACGGGAGGCGACGCGGTGGCATCGGCGATGATCTGCGCCGCGGCGGCAGTGCCACCGGGACCGTGCGGGATGTCCAGCGCCTTCAGCCCAGCCTCGACCGAGGCGATCAGGCCCAGCATCATATGCGCATTGATATGGCCCATATGGCCGAAGCGGAAAAACCCGTGCCACGCGGGATCGGTGGGCGGGGCCATGCCAAGGCCGATGCCCAGCGTCACGCCCGCCTGCCCTTCGCACCATTGCCGCAGCCGACTGGCATTGGGCGCGCCGATCCGTGCGGCGGTGACGGCATGGCTGCGCTTATGCGGATCAGGCATATTCAACGCCAGCGGACCGCCCTGCCCCCAGGCATCACAGGCGGCCCAGAGCGCGCGTGCCAGCGTCTTGTGGCGAGCCCAGACATGCTCCAGCCCCTCCTCGTGGATCATGTCCAACGCGGCGCGGAGACCGAACAGGTGATGCGTCGGTGCTGTGCCGCAGAAATGTTGTGAATAGTTCTGCGGATCGACACGCGGCGCCCAGTCCCAATAGGGGCTGACACGGGCCAGCCCGTCCCGGACCTTCGCGGCCTTGGGCGAGAAGAACATCAGCCCCAGCCCCGGCGGCGTCATCAACCCCTTCTGGCTGGCAGCGATCACCACATCGACGCCCCAGTCGTCCATCTCGAACCTGTCGCAGGCCAAGGACGCAATGCAATCGACCATCAACAGCGCCGGATGGTTTGCCTCCTCCATCGCCCGACGCAGCGCCGCGATGTCATTTCGGATCGAAGTGGACGTATCGACATGCACCGACAGCACCGCCTTGATCTGATGTGCCGTGTCAGCAGTCAGGGCCTCGGCCACGCGGGCCGGGTCGATGCTGTCATGCAACCCGTGCTCCAGTATAGCGACCTCGATCCCCATTTTTCTGGCCGTGTCCGCCCAGCCCTGACCGAAATTGCCGTTCACCGCCACCAGCACCCGGTCACCGGGCGCCGCGATATTGGCCAGCGATGCCTCCCACATGCCATGCCCATTGCAGATATAGATCGCGACATTATGTTGCGTGCGCGCCACACGCCGCAGATCCGGAAACAGCGAGGCGGTCATTTCCATCAGATCGCCCTCATATATATTGGGCGAGGCGCGGTGCATTTCACGCAGCACGCGATCGGGCATGACGGACGGGCCGGGAATGGCGAGGTAGGGACGACCTTGGGCAAGCGACATGAACGCATAGCTCCTGAGAACACGGGCGAAGTGCAGATTACCCGGCGCTCTGGTGCCGTCAATAGCGGGCAGGACGCTTGCCACTATGGCTAAGTGTCACTAAACCCGGCAGAAACCGGCAGGAAGGCCAGTCAATGCTGAAACGTCTGTGGACACGCATCGAAGACGCCGAGCGCAAGCTGCGACGGTCCTTCGGCAAGGACATCGCGACGCCCTCGGGGCGGCGATGGGCGGCGTTTCACTACAACATCTTCGATCACGCCTTTCTGCGCAGTTTCTGGACGAATTTCTTTCAGATCGCGCCGGGCGTCTATCGGTCCAACCAGCCCACACACAGCCGGTTCGAGAAATATGCCGCGATGGGCATCAAGACCGTGATCAACCTGCGCGGCACCGACAAGCACGCGCATTACCTTTTTGAGAAGGAAAGCTGCGCCGCGCTGGGGCTGACACTGATCGACGCCAAGCTTTGGGCGCGCATGGCCGCGAAGCGCGAAAATATCGTGCATGTCATCGACGTGATGCGGGCCGCTGAAAAACCGATGATGTTTCACTGCAAATCGGGCGCGGATCGGGCGGGCTTTGCCGCGGCCATGTATCTTTTGGTGTTCGAGGATGCCCCAATCGAGGTCGCGCGCCGCCAGTTGGGCCTGAAATACATTCATCTCGAATTCACCGCGACGGGTATCCAGGGCTATATCCTGGACACATATGCAGCCCGAAATGCGCGCGCGCCGATCGGATTCGAGGACTGGATACGCAGCGAATACGACCACAAGGCGCTGCAAAAGGGGTTTGACGCGAAAACCCCCCCGGCCGAACTGGTGCTTGCATGACCAAGCGCACCCCCAAGTCAGCTCGGACGCCCAAAGCACATGAGTTGCTGTTGTGGCTTTGGCGGAGCTACCTGTCAAAGCACTGGGCGCTTCTGATTCTCGGGATGAGCTTCATGGCGCTTGAAGGCTCCATGTTCGGCTTTCTCAGCTACATGATGAAACCGATGTTCGACAGCGTCTTTTCCGGAGAGAACAGCGGCGCGATAGGTCTGGTGGCACTGGCGTTTTTCGGCATCTTCCTGATACGCGGCGTGTCCAGCATGGTGCAGAAGGTCGTACTGACGCGGCTGTCGCAATTGACCGTCGCCGACATCCGCGCCGATCTGGTGTCGCATCTGATGCGGCTGGACGGCAGCTTTCACCAGGCGCATCCGCCGGGCTATGTCATGCAGCGGATCGAGGGCGACGTGGGTGCCATCAACAAGGTCTGGCGCACCATCATCACCGGGGCGGGCCGCGATGTGATCGCGCTTTTTGCACTGTTCGCGGTGGCACTGGGCGTCGATTGGCGCTGGACTTTGGTGGCGCTGGTGGGCGCGCCGTTGCTGATTGCGCCCTCGATCTTCCTGCAACGCTCTGTCCGTCGCAATGCGCGGCTGGCGCGCGACGTGGCGGCGCGGCTGTCCACGCGCCTGAACGAGATCTTTCACGGCATCGTCGCGGTCAAGCTGAACGGGCTGGAGCGTTACCAGTCCAAACGCTACGCGAAACTGACGAAAGAACGCATCCGGACAGAGCTGCGCACAAGCATGGGACAGGCCGCTATCCCCGGACTGATCGACATCATGTCCGGTCTCGGCTTTATGGGGGTGCTGCTGTATGGCGCGTCCGAGATCACCTCCGGCGAAAAGACCGTGGGCGATTTCATGGCGTTCTTCACCGCCATCGGCCTTGCATTTGAACCGCTTCGCCGTTTGGGCGCGGTCAGTGGCACATGGCAGGTCGCGGCAGCCGGGATCGAGCGGATCAAGGAATTGCTGGCGATGCAGCCGAAACTCGCCTCGCCTGCCTACCCCCGCCCGGTGCCGACCGGCGTGCCCGAGATCCGGCTGGACGATGTATTTCTCAGCTACGGTGACACACCCGTTCTGAAAGGCGCATCGCTGGTGGCAGAGGCAGGCAAGACCACGGCGCTTGTGGGCGCGTCGGGTGCCGGAAAATCCACCGTGTTCAACCTGCTTTCACGGCTGGTCGATGCTGATGAGGGCGTTGTCAGCATTGGTGGTGCACCCGTGGCCGAGCTGGATCTGGACGAATTGCGCGACATGTTCTCTGTCGTGTCGCAGGACGCGATGCTGTTTGACGACACCCTGCGCGAAAACATCCTTCTGGATCAGCGGGACGTTGATCCGGCCGCCTTGCAGCAGGCCATTGATGCCGCGCATGTGTCGGATTTCCTGCCCCGCCTGCCCAACGGTCTCGACAGTCCGGCAGGGCCTCGCGGGTCAAACCTGTCCGGCGGGCAACGTCAACGCGTCGCGATTGCGCGCGCGTTGCTGCGCGACAGACCGATCCTGCTGCTGGACGAGGCAACCTCGGCGCTGGACGCGCAATCCGAAGCGGTTGTCCAAGCGGCGCTGGATCGGCTGGCAGAGGGCCGCACGACGATTGTGATCGCGCATCGCCTGTCGACCGTGCGCAATGCCGACCGGATCATCGTGATGGATCACGGGCGCGTCGTCGATGTCGGTACGCATGACGAGCTGATCCTTGGCAGCGGCACCTATGCAGAGCTGCACCGCCTTCAATTCGACACGGACGGGCCTCACTAGGGGCCGCCACCATGCGCGCATCACTCGGCCCTGTTGTCTCTTGCCTGACTTCCTATATGTCACAAGAGAAGCGAACAGGAGAATTTTCATGGACCGCACAGTGATCCGGGTCAGCGGCGGGGAGGCACGACACTTCCTGCAAGGGCTTGTCACCAATGACATAGAAAAGCTGGATCAGGGACTGGTCTATGCCGCGATCCTGACGCCGCAGGGCAAGTATCTGGCGGATTTCTTCCTCGCCCCCGATGGCGAGGAGGTGCTGATCGACGTGGACGCATCGCTGGCAGACGCGCTGTTCCAACGGTTGAGCATGTACAAGCTGCGTTCGCCCGTGACATTGACCCGCGAAGACATGGTCGTGACCTGTGGCACCGGGCCTGTTCCCGAGGGTGCCTACGCAGATCCGCGTGATCCTTCAATGGGTTGGCGTGCCTACGGGCCGGGATTTGAAGCCACGCCAACGGATTGGGACGCGCTGCGCGTCGCCGCCTGCATACCGCAGACCGGCGTAGAACTTGGCCCGGATACGTTCATCCTTGAGGCCGGGTTCGACCGGCTGAACGGCGTCGATTTCCGCAAGGGCTGCTATGTCGGCCAGGAGGTCACGGCCCGGATGCGCCACAAGACGGAGCTGCGCAAAGGCTTTGCGCTGGTCGAGGTCGATGGCGATGCAGACCCCGGTGCCGAGATCACCACCGCCGAAGGCAAACCGGCAGGCACGCTGCACACCCGGTCCGGCGACAAGGCCATCGCCTACCTTCGGTTTGACCGCGCGCGCGACGAGATGAAGGCCGGCGACGCGACATTGCGCAGGCTCTGAGCTTTGGGGCCTTTTGTGCCTATTGTCCTGCTGTTTGGGACATAAGCCCTCGGGCCATTTTTCCACATCGCCCTGCCCGAAATGCGGGCCGGTCTTGCCCCCCCGCCCAGCTTGGCAATGCCGTCAAGACTGCCCGGACAGCGCGAAGGGCCGCGCCTCATTTACGCGATCTGTACTCGGCAAACCGGGTCTTGAGGCTGGTCAGGCGGTTGCTTGACCATGGCAGAAAAATATAACTGATCAGCAGGACGTTGACAGCAACCACCAATACCGACCGCCCGACCGATGAAAAGCCGACAGGCAACAGCAGATCGGCAATACCGTTCAGGATCGCGCCCAGCACGAGGATCCAGAACATCAGGATCACTACGATTTCGATTTTGCTGATCCGCGACACCGGATGCAGAAGTTCCGCAAGCTCGTCGAACTGGGTGTGCTTCGTTGCCACTTGCGGATGCCGGTCCAACTCCGCAAGGCAGGTTTTACGCCGGTCGGATTTTTCCCATTTTTCAAGATTTTTTCGCGAGTTGAATGTGAAAATATTCACCAGCTCGTAAAAATCGGCCTGTTTCGAAAGGCTGTTGTGATGCCCCAGATAGCCGGTTTGATCAGAGGCAACTTCCTGCAACTGACGCACGGATTGCATGATCTGGTCCTTCATGTCGTGGTCGAACCGCCGAATGATGATGGACAGGACCGGCCGCGCATCATTTGACATTGCCAGATTACCTTTCTTTCGTTCGCACGCCCCGACGCCAGCGATCTTGGTCGATCTGCCGTATCGACCGGGGGTCCATGCCTGACACCCTAATATCGTCAGGCGTACCCTGCCAGTAAACGACAGCACCAACCCACCAACGTCAGGATATTTTGCGACGATCCACAGATCAAAATACCGAGATTTCGCACGATTGGACGACAGAAGATCGCCCGGCCCGTCAGTCCGGCTGTCGAGCCGAAATGACAGGCTGCGCCACGGAAAAACCCCGCCCTGTTCGCAGGCGGGGTTTCGCATCGGCCTGCCGCAAGGGGTCAGGCGCGTTCGGAATATTCCATGGTCTCGGTGTTGACGACGATCATCTCTTCCTGGCCCACGAAGGGCGGGACCATGACCTTGACGCCATTGTCGAGGATCGCGGGCTTGAAGCTGTTGGCGGCGGTCTGGCCCTTTACCACCGGCTCTGTCTCGGCGACCTGGCAGGTGACTTTCTGCGGCAGGGTCGCGTTCAGCGCCTCTTCGTCATGAAATTCGACAAGAATGGTCATGCCGTCCTGAAGAAACGGACGCCGTTCCCCCAGAATTTCGGAGGGCAGCTCGACCTGATCGTAGGTCTGGGTATCCATGAATACCAGCATGCCGTCGTTTTCATAGAGGAACTGCATGTCCTTCTGTTCCAGCCGGACGCGTTCCACCTTGTCGGCAGAGCGGAAGCGCTCGTTCAGCTTGGAGCCGTTGCGCAGGTTGCGCATCTCGACCTGGGCAAAAGCCCCGCCCTTGCCGGGCTTTACATGGTCCACCTTGACGGCGGCCCACAGGCCCCCGTCATGTTCCAGCACATTGCCGGGACGTATCTCGTTTCCGTTGATCTTTGGCATGGGTCAAAACCTTGGCAATAGCTTGATCATATTAGGCCGGCACCTATATCTCGTGGATGGTCTTCTGGCAAGACAACCAAATATCGTGCTGCAGATGCAGAATGACATGCAGTTAGCGCATGACAGGCTTGCATTTCGGCTATATCCGAATCGGTTCGAATAGGCGATAAGGCACGTCACGCCGAAAAGACAAGAGCAAGAAAAAAAGGACGAGTCATGACGGATTTCGTTGATGGTACGGCTTTCAACAGCGAACAGGGCAATCGTGCCCGGAAATTGTTCGCCGCAGTTGTGCTGGCCGCACTTGATGATGCCATTGCCGACGACAAGAAATATGGCAATGGCCCAGAGCAGATCGCCCGCTGGGCACGCTCGCGCGATGGGCGCGAGGTTCTAAGCTGCGCCGGGATCGACCCCAACGAACGGGTTGTTTCGGGATTGATGGAGTTTGTCTCCAAGGGGGTCCGCACCTCTGTCGCGCTGTCGCGCGAGGAAAGCGAACGCCGCAATGCAGCACAACAGGCTGAAGCAGCCTGACCACCACCGGGCAACCGGACTAAAAAAGCGCGCCCCTGAACCGGGGCGCGCTTTTTTGTGTAAACCCTGTGGGTTGGCATCAGAAAAAAGGCCTGACCTGCGCCGCCTACCAGCGCGTTGGTTCAGTTGAAATCCTGGATCAGCAAAGCGCGGTTGACTTCGCGCCGGACAAGGTTGCGGACGTTGCGGGTGATCCGCTCGCCCAACACGCCCTGAAGCTCGTCGCGCACGATCTCTGAAACGATTTCTCGCAAAATCGCTTCGTCCAGCACGGTACCGTCTGCGGGCAGCAAACTGTCGTGTCTGTCGGTGTGGATCTCACCGCTGATCGCCTGCGCCCTGCCAGAGGGGGCCTGCCCTGAAGGTGCCTGACGAACAGACATGTCAGACCGCTGGGCCGTACCGGTCCGAGGCTCTGCCTCCTCCTCGGTGGTGGGGTCCCAGGCAGCGCCACCTTGGGCGACCATCGCCTCCAGCTCGGCAATCTTGCTTTCCAGACTGGAGGCGCGGGCAGAGGGTGCCGGTTCTGCCGCCACGTCACTGGTGGGGTTTTCAGAGGCTGCGGCACGGATCGCAGGTTGATCCTTGCGCGACGTTCCCCTTTCGGGCAGCCCGTCCTTTCCGCCGCGATCGTCAGACGGAATGAAGGCGAACACATCTGAACCGGACATCCCTTGCGCGACGTCCTGCCCCACCGACGGACCTGGTGCCGCGTTGCGCTTGCAGGCTGTGTCGATACCGGGCTTGGAAGCGCCCGCATCCCGTTTTTCGGCGGGGCGGTCAAGTCTGGCAGCATCCCCGAGAATGAAAACGCCCGGCGCTGTTTCGCGGCGAGGCGAGGCAGTGTCCGACCCAACCGGACCCGGCGTGCGGGCCTCGTAGGCGGCCAGCGTCTTTGCGGTTTCAGTCACCGTTTTCCGTGTGGGCCTGACAGCCGCCTTGTCGCCATCCGTGGCACCGCCCTGCACCCGCTGCGCCGGTGTCAGCAACAGCAGATCACCCGCCCTGGGGGGCTTGCGCGTGCCGCTGGACACCAGCCTGCGCACCGAGGACAACACGTCCTCTGTTTCGACATTCGTTACCCGATCAGACATTTCTCTACCACTCTTGCCTGCCGAAAACTCTATCGGTCAGCAGAGATTCTTACAACCGATAGAGACGGGTCTAGTTCTTGCCCAAGGCCTTCAGCACCCGGTCCAGTTTTTTGCCCTGCTGGCTGACATGCGGCGCGTCCTTGACGAGGTTGTAATAGGCCGATGGATCATATTGCTGGACGCCAAGATTGAGATGCTCCGCCGTCAGCAAACCCGCCGAATAAAGCAAGGTGTAGGCGGCAACATATTCATCCGTCGTGGCGGTGATCAATGTGGCGCGTGCATCCAGAAGATCCTGTTCGGCGTTCAACACGTCCAGCGTTGTGCGGGCACCCAGTTTCGCCTCTTCCCGGACGCCGTTGAAGGCAACGGTTGCCGCGCGGATCTGGCGTGCGCTGGCATCGCGTGCGGCGCGCGTGGATTGCAGAAACGCCCATGCGTTGCCGGCAGCCTGTTGCAGCCCGACCTGCACGACATGCAGATTGGCACGCGCCGCATCCCGGCGCGCCTGCGCCTGACGCAATAGCGCAGAGCGGCGACCGCCCTGATAAAGCCGCGACGTCGCGGTGACGCCGATATTGCCGCCGTAAGACTGCGCCTCGGACTGGAAATTCTCGGTCACGCCGTAAGAGCCGTTCAGCGTGACGGTCGGGTTGAATTCCGCCTTGGCGCGCTGGATGTTCAGCTCGGCCACGGTGACCTCTCGCTGCGCCTGTTTCATGTCAGGATGGTTGCGCACGGCAAGCGCCTTGGCGCGGTCCAGACTGGCCGGAATGTCCGGGATCCCGCGTGGCGGCACCAGCGCGTTGGGCCTGCGCCCGACCACCGCAGCATATTCTTCCTGCGCCTGCGCCAAGGTCCCTTGTGCAGAGGCCAGAGCAGAGCGCGCGCCGGCAAGCTGCGCTTCGGCGAGCGCCACATCGGTACGGGTCACTTCGCCAACCTCAAAGCGGTCATTGGCGGCGCGAAGCTCTTGCGTAATCAGACGGACGTTGTTCTGCCGCAAGGCGACGGTTTCGGTGGCGCTGCGGACGCCCATGAAGCCTTCGACCGCGCGCAGCAGCACGTTTTGTTCAACCGTGACAAGCCCTTCACGCGCTGCAAGCACCGATTCCTTGGCGGAATCTATGGCAAGCCGCGTGCGCCCGAAATCAAGCAGTGTCAGCTGGATCGACAATTCGTAGGTCGCGGAGGTGTTGCTGCTGCCAACGGTGCGGAACCCCGAATTGGCCGAGGCACTGTTTCCAAAGGTCCGGTTGATCCGCGCGGTCCAGTCAACCACCGGGCGCAGGGCCGAATAGGCAACCGCGACATCCTCGTCAGCGGCGCGCAACAAGGCGCGGTTCTGTTCCAGCAGCCCGGACGTGTTATAGGCACCGACCAGCGCATCTGCCAACGTGTCCGCAGAGACTGTTACCGGTGCCGCCAGCGTAAGGGCCGCAAGGCCCACCGCCAACTTCTTCTTGAACGCTGTACCTACCATGCTCGCCTCATGCTATGCCCGTTTTTCGGGTCGTTTCTACAGTGGTCGTCACGCGGTCAGAGCGCGAATTCCTCTTGTCGTTCAAAGCCCGGCAGCACCGGCGCGAATGCATTGAATGCAAAACGCCAACTGATGCGACCGTTGAATTTATAACCGATGCGGACAGTGCCCAGCGTCCCTTCGGCAAAAAGTACGGCGATGCGTCCGCCATCCTTCAATTGTTCGGCCAACGCGTCCGGCAGTTTTTCAACAGCACCCTGCACGATGATCACGTCATATGGCCCGTGTTCTGGTGCGCCTTCGACCAAAGACCCTTCCTGCACGATCACGCTGTCGGCGTGATGCTCGGTCAGCAGGCCCTGCGCCTCTTCAACGCGTGTTTCATCATCCTCAAGCGCCACGACAGCCTCGGCCATGCGGGCGATGATCGCGGAGGAATAGCCATAGGCCGCCCCCACATCCAGAACCAGCTCGTCCCCGGAGATATCCAACGCGTCCAGCATCTTGGCCAGCGTGCGCGGCTCCAGAAGCACACGGCCACCGCCAAGATCGAGGTTGCCGTCCATATACGCCGCTTCGCGCTTTTCGCGCGGCACGAATGCTTCGCGCGGGACAGACAGCATCGCATCAATGATCGGAAACTTGGTGACATCGGAAGGGCGGATCTGTGAATCCACCATCAAGGTCCGGCGGGTCGAGAAATCGGTCATGTACTAAACTCGCTCGTTCAGATGTTTGCGATCCGTTTTGACACAGTTGCCTCGCATCGGCAATGTCCACGGTTGCGAAAATCACCGCCTGTTGCGCGCCCGTGCCACACGTTCGCTTGTGTCCGGCGCGTTGCCTTTGGCGAAATGAAAATGGCCAGGCGCTTTCGCGGCCTGGCCATCTGATCCCAATCGTGACGGGGTGTTTACTGATCTAGAAAGGACCGGAGCTTGCGTGACCGCGACGGGTGCTTGAGCTTGCGCAGCGCCTTGGCCTCGATCTGGCGGATCCGTTCGCGGGTGACGCTGAACTGCTGACCCACCTCTTCAAGCGTGTGATCGGTGTTCATGCCGATACCGAAGCGCATCCGCAAAACGCGTTCTTCGCGCGGCGTCAGGGACGACAGAACCCGCGTCGTGGTTTCCTTGAGGTTGTCCTGAATGGCGGCTTCCAGCGGCAGAACGGCGTTCTTGTCTTCGATGAAATCGCCAAGCTGGCTGTCTTCCTCGTCGCCAATCGGCGTTTCCAGCGAAATCGGCTCCTTGGCGATCTTCATCACCTTGCGGACCTTTTCCAGCGGCATTTGCAGCTTTTCGGCCAGTTCTTCCGGGGTGGGTTCGCGACCGATCTCGTGCAGCATCTGGCGGCCGGTGCGGACCAGCTTGTTGATCGTCTCGATCATATGCACCGGGATGCGGATGGTGCGCGCCTGATCCGCGATGGACCGGGTGATCGCCTGACGGATCCACCATGTCGCGTAGGTAGAGAATTTATAGCCGCGACGGTATTCGAACTTGTCCACGGCCTTCATCAGGCCGATATTGCCTTCCTGAATAAGATCAAGGAATTGCAGCCCGCGATTGGTGTACTTTTTAGCGATAGAGATCACCAGACGCAGGTTCGCCTCGACCATTTCCTTCTTGGCAAGCCGCGCTTCCTTCTCGCCCTTCTGGACCTGCTGCACGATGCGGCGGAACTCAGAGATATCCAGACCGACATACTGACCGACCTGCGCCATGTCAGAACGCAGTTCCTCAACCTTGTCGGTCGAGCGTTCGATGAACATCTGCCAGCCGCGACCAGCCTTTTCGCCCATCTCTTCCAGCCAGTTCGGGTCCAGTTCGCGCCCGCGATAGGCGTCGATGAATTCGCGGCGGTTGATGCGGGCCTGATCGGCCAGCTTCACCATCGCGCTGTCAATCTGCATGATCCGGCGGTTGATGCCGTACAACTGGTCGATCAACGCCTCGATACGGTTGTTGTGCAGGTGCAACTCGTTGACCAGCAGCACGATTTCGGCGCGCAGCTTTTGATACGTGGCCTCATCGCCCTTCGAGAAGGACCCGTCCTCGTTCAGCGTTGCCGAGATCCGGCTGTCCTGCATCGCGGAAAGGTCTTCATAATCCCGCGCGATCCGGTCGAGCGTTTCCAGAACCCGCGGTTTCAGCGCGCTTTCCATCGCGGCCAGCGACATGTTGGCCTGCTCGTCTTCGTCGTCATCGTCATCCGTGGCAATCGGATTGCCATCGGCATCCAGTTCCTGCTCGTCGGCCTTGGGTTTGGCAGGGGCGGCCGGCGCGGCGACGGGGGTCACAGGCGTGACGACACTGCCCAGCCCGGACGGTTGCACAACCGGTTCTGTCAGATCGCCGCCTTCGCCCATATGGGTGCCAAACGTCGTCTCCAGATCAATGACGTCGCGCAGCAGAATGTCCTCGGACAACAATTCGTCACGCCAGATGGTGATCGCCTGAAAGGTCAGCGGGCTTTCACAAAGCCCCGCGATCATCGTATTGCGGCCGGCTTCGATCCGCTTGGCGATGGCAATCTCGCCCTCGCGGCTGAGCAGTTCGACAGAGCCCATTTCACGCAGATACATGCGCACCGGATCGTCGGTGCGGTCCAGTTTCTCGCCCGTGCCGGAGGCCAGCGCCAGTTCCTTGGCCTGCGAGGTCGTCGCCAGCTCGGTCGAGCCTTTGTCCTCTTCGGCCTCTTCATCCTCTTCGGTGACCTGGATGCCCATCTCGGACAGCATCGACATCACATCCTCGATCTGGTCGGAACTGACCTGATCGGGCGGCAACACCTCGTTCAGCTGATCATAGGTGATATAGCCACGCTCGCGCGCGTCAGAGATCATCTTCTTGACCGCGGCCTGGCTCATGTCGAGAGAGATCTCGCCGTCCCGGTCTTCCGAAGTGCGGTCGTCAGTGTTTGTATCTTTGGCTGCCATTCGGGGCTCCTGTCAGGGGCTGGTCTGAGCGGGCGATTCTACTAGGGCGATTCGTTCAATCCGAATCAATAGCGCGATTCGGCGATTCGCACACCCGTATAGCCGCATTTTCTTTACTGTTTACTTACCAAGATGCGTTTAACTGCCGCGCTTGGCGTATTCTATTCTCTCCAGAAGCGCGTCCAGAGCGCTGCGTTCATCGCGATCGATTCGCGCGCCGTTGGGGCCGACATCATATTCCACGCGGTCCTTCTGTTGGCTGCGCTCTGCCTGATGGCGGGCATTTGCCGCCTGCCCCAAACGCCAGGTCACCGCCTCATCCGAAGGCCCTTCCAGATCTTCCTCCGCCTCGGCCAGTTCGGCCTGATGCCCCGCACGGGCCGATAGTTTCGCCAATTGCTCGGCCACGGTCATCCGGGCAAGATCCGTGTTGCCGGGCCGGCGAATGCAGGGCGTGACTGCCACATGGCGCGCCGAGAGCAGTGTTTCAAGGGGCTCGGGCCCAAGATGATGCAGAATCTCGGCCCGCAAGGCCTTTGCATCCATTCCGGCGTGACGCAAAAGCTGATCGCGCAGGATTGCATGGGTCGGATCGGCGCAATGCATCTGCTCCAGCTCCGGCTCAAACTCCTCGATAAGGTCGGGGCAGGTCACCAAAGCGGCCAGGACCACCGCCTCGTGCTGGCGGGTTTCGGCGCTTTCGCCTGCTGCCACCAGCATCGAATTGCGCACCGAATCGCCCGCGCCTTTTTCCACCTGCCAGGACGGCGCACCAAACTTGCCGCCGGACTTCCCCGGACGAAACGCGCCCTGCCGTTTCTGGGGTCGACGCGCTGTGCGGAACAGCTCCCACCGCAGTTCCTTGATCGCCTCGCCGTAATGGCCGCGCACCGACGGGTCACGGATCAGCATGATCTTCTCGCGCAGCACCTTGTCCAGCGCGGCCCTGCGTTCAGGACTGTCAAAGACCTGGCCTTCTGTTTCGCGCTGCCACAGCAGGCTAACCATCGGCAGCGCGGCATCCAGCACCTTTTGCAAGCCAGCGGCCCCGTCGACGCGGATCAGATCATCCGGGTCCTTGCCCGGCGGCATGACTGCGAAACGCAGCGATTTCCCGGCCTCCAGCAGCGGCAGCGCCAGATCGATCACCCGGTAGGCCGCACGCATGCCCGCCGTGTCGCCATCCAGCGCAATCAGCGGCTCGTCCGAGATCCGCCACATCAGGTGCAACTGATCTTCGGTCACGGCTGTGCCCAGCGGGGCGACCGATGCGCCAAAACCGGCGGCGCTCAGCGCGATCACGTCCATATAGCCTTCGGCCACGATCAGCGGCGCGCCTTTGCCGGATGCCGCGCGCGCAGGGCCCATGTTGTAAAGGTTGCGCCCCTTGTCAAACAGCAGCGTTTCCGGAGAGTTCAGGTATTTGGCATTGTCATTGGGGTCCATCGCCCGGCCGCCAAAGGCAATGCAGCGCCCGCGCGCATCGCGGATCGGGAACATGATCCGATTGCGGAACGTGTCATAGGGCTTGCCACCCTTGCTGGACGCCTTCGCCAAGCCGCAATCCAGGATCATCTGTTCGGCCACGCCCTTGCCGCGCAGATGGTCCCAAAGCCCCTGCCAGCCATCGGGCGCAAAGCCGATGCCAAACGTGTCGCGCGTCGCATCCGTCATGCGCCGCCGATCCAGATAGTCACGCGCCGCCGCCCCTGCCCCGGTCTTGAGCTGCATGATGAAGAACTGCGCCGCCTGCTCCATCACCTGTGTCAGCTCTGTCCGCAGATCCGCCTTTTCCTGCGCCTTCGGATCGCGCGCGGGCATCGGCATTCCGGCCTCGCCGGCAAGAATCTCGACCGCTTCCATGAAACCAACATTCTCGGTCTCGCGCACGAAAGAGATGGCGTCGCCCTTCGCGTGGCAGCCAAAGCAGTAGTAGAATCCCTTGCGGTCATCGACGTGAAAACTGGCAGATTTTTCCTGATGGAACGGGCATGGTGCCCACATGTCGCCCTTGCCCTGATTGGACTTGCGCTGATCCCACATGACCTTGCGCCCGACGACCTGAGACAGACTCAGCCGGGTGCGCAATTCGTCCAGAAAGTTCGGTGGCAGGCTCATGCCATGAATATCGGTGCAGGCGCGCGCAAAGTCCAGCCGATGGGTGCTCTGCAGGTCATCATATCCCTGCGCCCACGCTGACCCTCGGTCGCAGCCCGAAATGCCGATCGCGGCAGCCCATAATCATGCCCGGCACCCCGCGCCACATGGCGGCAAAAGATCTTGCGCTGCCGAATTTCCAAAAAAAGCAACCGAGCCTCGTATCGCTCCGAGACCATTCCAACAATGTGTTTATAAACAATTTTTCAACCTATTCGACGAGGCCGACACATTGCCGACATATTTAAGTCAAGTTTTTGCCACAACTTCGCCCGAGAACATCTTTTGGAAGATTGGAAATCAAGATACGCAACCGTAGGGTTAAAAGAGCAGCATAAGGAGCTTGTAAATGTCGATTGATGGTGACAGCGGTAACAACCTGTTGATAAATCTTCTTTTTTCCAACACCCTACGTGGCTTTGCTGGCGATGACACGCTGGTTTCAGGCCTTGCGAATGATCGGATGGAACCCGGTGAAGGCGATGATTTTGTCGACGGCGTCCTCGGCGGCGCGCATACGATCCTGGGCAGCGAAGGTGACGACACGCTGAACGGCTCCACGCTTGGGAGCGATACCTTTCTCATCTGGGAATCGCTGGCCGGTGGCGTCATGGACGCGGAAACGATTACCGCCTCGCTGGCTGGCGGGGATCTGCTTAGCATTCAAAGCGCCGCCGCAACCGGCTACAATCTGAATGCGGATCCCGACAACCAGGGCTGGGGCAACGGCAGCCATGACCTGCGGTTTCGCAATATCGACAAGTTCGACCTGTACCTCAGCGGTGAAGGGTTTGATACGATCCTGACTCTGGACGGCGATGACACGATCCGGACCGGAAGCGATTCCGATTTCGTGGGCGGGCGCGGCGGCGACGATGTGATCATCAGCGACGACGGCAATGACACGCTTTATGGCGGCGAGGGGAACGACTATATCGTTGGCGATACCGTCACAAGTTCCCTCACCGCAAACGACCGGATCTTTGGTGACGCCGGCAATGACACCGTGTGGGCCGGCGTGGGCGATGATGTGGTCTACGGGTTGGAAGATAACGATCTGCTTCGGGGCGAAGATGGGAACGATTTCCTTGCAGGCGGCGACGGTGCCGATACCGTGCTGGGGGGTGCGGGCAATGACACGATCAGCGGCGGTACGGGCGATGACGCCCTTTACGGCGGTGCAGGCATTGACGCGCTGAACTACTATTTCGCCACTGGCGGTGTCACCGTTGACCTTTCGGCGCAGGGCGTGGCCCAGGCGATCGGTGGGGGCGAAGGGACGGACATCTTCTCTGGCTTTGAGAATATCCTTGGCAGCGGCAACTTTGGGGACAACCTGATCGGTAATGCCGCGAACAACACCATTCGTGGCTATGGCGGTGGCGACACTGTCAGTGGCGGTGGTGGAGACGATTTGTTGTTGGGATATGCCGGCAATGATGTGCTGTCGGGCAACGATGGCAATGACACGCTGAACGGCAGCTTGGGCGATGATTCGGCCTATGGTGGCGATGGCAACGATCTGCTTCAGGGCGGCAATGGCAACGACCTGCTGAACGGGCAGGATGGGGCCGACATCCTGGTGGGTGGCGCGGGTGCCGACACTTTGACCGGCGGCCTTGGCGCGGACGTGCATTATGGCGGCGCTGGCGCAGATGTTTTCGTCTTTGCGGCAACCGCCGAAAGCCATTCCGGGCCGGGAACGCGCGATCGCATCGCTGATTTCGGTGGCGGGGACATGATTGATCTGTCGCTGATCGATGCCAACAATACGATCGCAGGGAACCAGGCTTTCACCTTTATCGGGACGGATGCCTTCTCGGCTGCGGGGCAGGCAAGATACTGGACAGATGGCACCAACACCATCCTGCTGCTTGATGTCGACGGCGACGGGACGGCGGATGGGAATATCGCCCTGACCGGCATCGGCTCGTTGACTGCCGGCGACTTTCTGCTCTGATTTCAAGACACTCGATTGCCCCGCCCTGATCCGGGCGGGGCAATCGTTTCAAAGGCCCTTGGCGCGATAGCTTGCGGCGACCTTGGTGATCGACACCAGATATGCGGCGGTGCGAAGATCATCGACATCTTCCCGCTCGTGCCAGACGTCGCGCATCGACTGATAGGCGACCCGCATCGTGTCATCCAGACCCGAGCGCACCAGTTCAAGCTCGTCCGCGCCGCGCAGGTACTTCGTCTTGAACTCTGGCGTCATCGACCAGGCATCGCCAAGATAGCGGTCCAGACGCTCCAGTTCGTCGATGACAAGTTGATGGCGCGCCTCTTCCTGACGCCGCTGCATACGACCAAAGCGGATATGGCTGAGATTCTTGACCCATTCGAAATAGGACACCGTCACACCACCGGCATTTGCATACATGTCGGGAATGATAACGACGCCTTTTTCGCGCAGGATTTCGTCCGCCCCGGCGGTGATCGGGCCGTTCGCGGCCTCGATGATCAGCGGCGCCTGGATATCCGCCGCATTGCCAAGGTTGATAACCCCTTCCAGCGCGGCCGGGATCAGGATATCGCAGGCCGCACCAAGCACCGCGGCCCCTTCGGCGTGATGGGTCGCGTCCGGATAGCCGGTGACACCGCCATTGGCGATAATCCACTCGCGCACATTCTCGACGTTCAGACCGGCCTCGTTCACAAGCGCGCCGTCGCGCTCGATGATGCCTGTGATCTTGCAGCCATCCTCTTCGGACAGGAACTTGGCAGCATGATAGCCCACATTGCCAAGCCCTTGGATGATCACGCGCTTTCCGTCCAGCTTGCCGGTCAAGCCCGCCTTCTCAAGGCCCTTCGGATCGCGGAAAAACTCTCGCAGCGCATATTGCACGCCCCGGCCCGTCGCCTCCACCCGGCCAGAGATACCGCCCGCATTCAGCGGCTTGCCGGTCACACAGGCCCGCGCATTGATGTCGGTGGTGTTCATCCGCGCATATTGATCGGCGATCCAGGCCATTTCACGTTCGCCTGTGCCCATATCGGGGGCGGGCACGTTCTGACTGGGATGGATCAGGTCGCGCTTGGCCAGTTCATAGGCAAAGCGCCGGGTGATCAGCTCCAGCTCATGCTCTTCATACTGGCGCGGATCAATGCACAGCCCACCCTTGGAGCCGCCGAACGGCGCCTCCACCAGCGCACATTTATAGGTCATCAGCGCCGCCAGCGCCTCGACCTCGTCCTGGTTGACCTCGGTCGCGTAGCGGATACCGCCCTTGACCGGTTCCATATGTTCGGAATGCACGGAACGATACCCGACAAATGTCTGGATCCCTCCGCGCAGACGCACACCGAAACGTACGGTATAGGTGGCATTGCAGACGCGGATCTTTTCTTCCAAGCCCGGCGGCAGGTCCATCTTCGCGACCGCACGATTGAACATCATATCCACGCTCTGCCGGAATGTCGGTTCGTTCTTTGGCTGCATCTGCCCCTCCATGGTCATGCAAGCTGCGCATCCTTCCGCAAGCTGTCCCATGCGCGGGTAACAAAGCGGTTAAGACGAGCGCTATTCGATACTGTCACACACTATGTCGAATTCCTTCGACGTCTCATAGTGCGCTGCCATTGTCGCCCGTGTCGAGACAATTGACCATGATCGGTGCAATATCAGGAAATCAAACGACCTTTCCGCAGAACCGCGTCCGGGATTCCAACGAACCGCCGGACAAATCACCAGATGCGGCCCAGCAGGCCCCGCCACGAAAGCCCGCAACCATCATATGAAATCATCCATATCGCAGATCAGACCCGCGTCCTCCGGCAAACGCGGAAAGGTCAGATTTGTCCGGCCTTCATCGCGGTTATCATATCGGCCATGAATTTTGCCTCGGCAGACGGAATGACGCCGCCAATGGCAACCCGGCGTCCAACGCGCCACCAGATGCCCGGCTTCCAGCCGCGGGGTTGCTTGTCCACGGTTTTCAGCATGAACCCGTTGGACGGCTTGAAGGCAAAAGCCCCGCGATCCACCGTGACGATATCCTCGGTCCGTGCCAGTAACGTCCCGGCGCTGTCACGCAATTCGTCGCGGGTCAGATGCAGCGTCAGCGCGGTTGCCTGCCACATCACCTGAGCCGCCCATAACGACAAAGCCCCGATCGCCACCAGCAACACCTGCCAGACCGCGCCCATGGCCGCCGTCACCGCAACGTATAAAAGCAGCAAGCCAAGTGCTGCCACGATACCCACACCAATGATCCGCCGTCCGGCAGAGGCACCAGCCTGCGCCACAATCTCGTCCTGCATGCCTGCCCCCTGCGGCGTCCTGCGCCCGTCATTTCCGTTGTTTTTCGAAACGTCGGGGCCATGCCCGGCCCCGACGTTCTCCGCATAGCGCACCGATTGCGGGAAAGCGAGAGTGTGCGCCCCTGCACATACGCGGTTCGAGCCTCGCGGATTGTCGCAACGCCCGGCGCCCCTTATCTTTCGTCCAGCAACACTTGGAAGGAGACGTGCAATGTCCCTCAGACCGACTTTGGAAACCCGCAAGGCAACCCCCACGATGGAGGGCGCAGGCGTGCATCTGCACCGCGCCTTCGGCTTTCAGGATCCATCAGAGCTGGACCCGTTCCTGCTGTTCGATGATTTCCGCAATGACGTGCCGGATCACTACCTGCAAGGGTTTCCGTGGCATCCGCATCGCGGGATCGAGACCATCACATATGTTCTCAACGGCTCTGTCGATCATGGCGACAGTCTGGGCAATACCGGGTCGCTGGGCGCGGGCGATGTGCAATGGATGACGGCCGGCTCTGGCATCCTGCATCAGGAAATGCCCAAGGGGAACGCCAGCGGGCAGATGCATGGCTTTCAGCTTTGGGCAAACCTGCCCTCGTCGCTGAAGATGACCGCGCCGCGCTATCAGGACGTCGAAGGTAAGGAGATCCCCGAGATCATCGACGATGACGGCACCCGCGTGAAGGTCATCGTGGGCTCGTTCTGGGGAAAAAGCGGCCCGGTGGACGGCATCGCCGCCGATCCGCAATATCTGGACGTCTATGTGCCTGCGGGCGTGAAAAAGACCCTGCCCGTGGACACTTACCGCCGGGCCTTTGCCTATGTCTTCGAAGGCTCGGGGGCGTTTACGGATGCTGCCGACCCGACAGGGGTGCTGCTGGAAAAAGAGGTGGGCGGCGCAGAGCTGAACATTCGCGACATGTCCGGCGACCGGACTTTGGTGCGCTTTGGCACCGGCGACAGCGTCACTGTGCAAGCGGGCGAGCAAGGCGTGCGTTTCCTGCTGATCTCTGGCGCGCCGATTCAGGAACCCGTCGCCTGGCACGGGCCCATCGTGATGAACACCCAGGCCGAGCTGCAACAGGCCATGCGCGATCTGCGCAACGGCACCTTCATCAAGGCGGCGCATTGACCGCCCGGCGGCGGCGCAGGGATTTTTGCGCCGCCGCCTTTATTCCGTCACGCTGCGGTGCACCATGTCCCAATAGACCTGCTCGACCTCTTCCAGCGACAGGCGACCGGCGCTGCGATACCAGGTATTCACCCCCGTCAGCATGGCAATCACCGCCAGCGTCGTGATCTTCGGATCGGCAATGGTGAAATCGCCCCCCGCCATGCCGTCGCGCAAGATGCTTTCCAGCGCATCCTCATAGTCCCGCCGAAGCGCCTCGATGATCTGGAAATTGTTCGGCTCCAGGCTGCGCAGCTCCATGTAGGAAATGAACACCGCCTGCGGTCGGTCAGCGTGAAAGCTGATGTGGAAGCGGGTGAACCGCTCCAGCCGCGCCGTGGGCGAACCACACTGACCAAGCGCCGCATGTGCCGCCAGCAACTCGTCCATATGGCCACGCATCAGCGAAAACAGCAGCGATTGCTTGTCTGCTGTGTAATTATACAACGCGCCCGCCTGCACCCCGACCTCGGTTGCGATCTGCCGCATCGACACCGCAGCATAGCCGTGCCGGGCGAACAGCCGCAAAGCTGCCTCGCGGATGCGCGGGCCGGTGATTTCGGAATGAGAACCTGTCGTGCGTGCCATACCCCCTGATAACTGAACAAATGTTCAGATCAAAGCCCGACTTGCCCAAACCGCGCGTCTGGGGCATGACGGGGGCAGTCCTGATCGCCCCGCCCCTACCGGAGCCGCCCCGCCGATGCGCCTGATCCTAGCCCCGATCGTAGCCCTGACCCTTGCATCCCTTGCCGGATGCACCAGCTTTCCAGAGCTTGAGGCGGCACAGACACCGGGGATCCAGTCCGCCGCCTATCCGCGTCTTCTGCCGCTGGACAGTCTTCTGGCCGAGGGTGGCGACCCGCGCGCAACGCCCGATGCAATGGATGACATCGCCGCCCGTGTGGCACAGTTGCGCGCCCGCGCCGACCGCCTGCGCGGCCCGGTCATCGACAGCCCGACCCGGTCGCGGATGGCGCGCGGCGTTGTCGAAGGCTGACACGGCACCACCCGCCGTTGCACCCCGCCTGCGAACCCGCTACATCGCCGCCAAGCCATAAAGATTTTACAGGAGCCCCGCGATGTCAGACCCCCTGCGCCTTGGAATTGCCGGTCTGGGGACCGTCGGTGTCGGCGTCGTCAAGATCGTCCGTCAGAAGGCGGCAATGCTGCAATCGCGCACCGGGCGCGAGATCACGATCTCTGCGATTTCCGCGCGCACCCGCGACAAGGATCGCGGCGTTTCGCTGACCGGCTATGCGTGGGAGGATGATCCCGTCACCCTGGCCACCCGCGACGACGTGGATGTGTTCGTGGAACTGATGGGTGGCAGCGACGGCCCCGCCAAGGCCGCGACAGAGGCGGCCCTTGCCGCGGGCAAGGATGTCGTCACCGCCAACAAGGCGATGCTGGCGCTGCACGGTCAGTCCCTGGCCGAGGCGGCCGAAAGCGCGGGGGCCGTGCTGCGTTTCGAGGCGGCTGTCGCAGGCGGCATCCCTGTCATCAAATCCCTGACCGAAGGCCTTGCTGGCAACGAGATCACCCGCGTGATGGGCGTGATGAACGGCACCTGCAACTATATTCTGACACGGATGCAATCGGCGGGCCTGCCCTATGACGAAGTGTTCGAAGAGGCCAACCAACTGGGCTTTCTCGAAGCCGATCCCGAACTGGACGTGGGCGGCATTGACGCCGGTCACAAGCTGGCGCTGCTGGCCTCCATCGCCTACGGCACACAGGTGGCGTTTTCCGAGGTAGAACTTGAAGGCATCGGCCAGATCACCATCGAGGATATCCGTCAGGCCGCCGATATGGGCTACCGCATCAAGCTGCTGGGCGTCGCACAACTGACCGGACGTGGGCTGGAACAGCGCATGTCGCCCTGCCTCGTACCGGACAGCTCTCCGCTTGGGCAGTTGGAAGGCGGCACCAACATGGTGGTGATTGAGGGCGATCAGGTCGGCCAGATCGTGCTGCGCGGTGCGGGTGCCGGTGAAGGCCCCACCGCCAGCGCGGTTCTAAGCGACGTCATCGACATCGCGCGCGGCACCCGCCTGTCGACCTTCGGGCAACCCGCGACAACCCTGCGACCGGTCACTCCGGCCCGTGCCACGGCACCTGCCCCCTATTATCTGCGGATGCTTTTGCAAGACCGCCCCGGCGCGCTGGCCAAGATTGCAACGACACTGGGCGAGGCCGGGATCTCCATCGACCGGATGCGCCAATACGGGCATTCCTCGGGCACCGCACCGGTTCTGATCGTGACGCACAAGACAACCCGTGCGTCGCTGGACGAGGCGCTGGTCGCCATGCCCGCCACAAAAGCGCTGGCCGAGGCCCCCGTCGCCCTGCGCATCGAGGAAGCCTGACTCGCCACGATCCACAACGCGCCCGGCCGAATGCGGATCGGGCGCGCGTGGGCTGCGGTCCTGGCCTGCGGGCGGATGGCGCCAGCAATGTCCGCCACGCGCCCCGCGACGGGTGCAGAAGACAGTCAAAGCAGTCTCCTGTGCCTTGACGGACACCCTAGAACGCGCGGCTTGCGCGCCTGCGTTAGCGCTACCGGCCTTGTCTGTTCACCCCCCGTTGGGCTACATCGCAGCAATGCCGTTCCTGAAGGATTTCCAGATGACCTCTCATATTGATTTCAATGACCGTATGCTTTCGCTTGGTCTGGCGCGTGTGGCCGAACAAGCCGCCATCGCCAGCGCCGACTGGATCGGACGTGGCGATGAGAAAGCCGCCGATCAGGCTGCGGTCAACGCCATGCGCGACCAACTGAACAAACTTGACATTCAGGGCACCGTGGTGATCGGCGAAGGCGAGCGTGACGAGGCCCCCATGCTGTTCATCGGCGAAGAGGTCGGCAACGGCACCGGCCCGGCGGTGGATATTGCGCTGGACCCGCTGGAAGGCACCACCCTGACAGCCAAGGACATGCCCAACGCGCTGACGGTCATCGCCATGGGGCCGCGCGGCTCGATGCTGCATGCGCCGGACGTCTATATGGACAAGCTGGCAATCGGACCGGGCTACAAACCGGGTGTGGTGACGCTGGACATGTCGCCGATGGACCGTGTCAATGCGCTGGCGGCGGCGAAAGGCTGTTCAACCGACGACATCACCGTCTGTATCCTGGAACGCCCGCGCCACGAGGAGATGATCGCCGAAGTGCGCCAGACCGGTGCGGCGATCCGCCTGATTACCGATGGCGACGTGGCCGGTGTGATGCATTGCGCCGAACCCGACCTGACCGGCATCGATATGTATATGGGCTCCGGCGGGGCACCCGAAGGCGTGCTTGCAGCAGCAGCGCTGAAATGCATGGGCGGGCAGATATTCGGCCGCCTGCTGTTCCGCAACGATGACGAGAAGGGCCGCGCCGCCAAGGCCGGGATCACCAATCTCGACCGGGTCTATACCCGCGACGACCTGGTCACCGAACATGTGATCTTTGCCGCGACCGGCGTCACCAACGGGTCGCTCGTGGCCGGGATCAAGCGCGAGGTCGGCTACCTGACGACCGAAACGATCCTGATGCGGTCCAAGACCGGCTCTGTCCGGCGCATGACCTACCGCAACCCGACACGCTGACCGGGCATCTGGTCGGACCTTCAGGCGCGCCTGCAACACCGGGTCCGGGGCGGACCTGACGGAGGATCATGGCCTATCTGAGTGTCGAAACATCCCTGACGGGCCGCCGCTGGGTCGGCCCCTCGGGCGAGGCCGAAAGGCAGGCCGAGGCATTGGCGCAACAGACCGGCCTGCCGCGTCCGATCTGTGCCGTGCTGGCACGCGCAGGCGTTCCCGCATCCGAGGCGCAGGCCTATCTTTCCCCGCAATTGCGCAGCCTGTTGCCCGACCCGCGCTCCTTGCGGGATATGGAACCGGCCGCAAAACGCTTTCTTGCCGCCGTCACCCGGGCAGAGCGTATCGCCATCTTCGCCGATTATGATGTGGACGGCGGCGCGTCCGCCGCGCTGCTGCTGGATTGGCTGGGAGCGATGGACCGGCAGGCGACGCTGTATATCCCCGACCGGATCACCGAAGGCTATGGCCCCAACGTGCCCGCCATGCAGGCGCTGGCCAAGGATCACGACCTGATTGTCTGCGTCGATTGCGGCACGCTCAGCTTCGAGCCGATCGCCGCCGCCAAGGGCACGGATGTGATCGTGCTGGATCACCATCTCGGTGCCGAAGAGCTGCCCGCAGCGCTGGCCGTCGTGAACCCCAACCGACAGGACGAATCCGGCGATCTGGCGCATCTCTGTGCGGCCGCCGTGGTGTTCCTGATGCTGGTCGAAACCAACCGCCAACTGCGCGAAGCCGGGCGGAAAGGCCCCGACCTGATGGCAATGCTGGATCTGGTGGCGCTGGCCACCGTGGCGGATGTGGCACCGCTGATCGGGGTCAACCGCGCGCTGGTGCGGCAAGGGCTACGGGTCATGGCACGGCGCGACCGCCCCGGCCTTGTGGCCCTGTCGGATGTGGCAAAGCTGACCAGCGCGCCCAGCAGTCACCATCTGGGCTTTGTCCTTGGGCCGCGCGTCAATGCGGGCGGACGCATCGGCAAGGCCGATCTTGGCGCACGCCTTCTGGCCTGCCGCAATCCGCAAGAAGCGCAAGCCATGGCCGACCGGCTAGATGCGCTGAACACCGAACGCCGCGAGGTCGAGGATCAGGTCCGCGCCGCCGCGATGGCGCAGGCCGAAGAGCGCGGGCTTGACGCACCACTGGTCTGGGCGGCGGGCGAAGGCTGGCATCCCGGCGTGGTCGGTATCGTCGCCAGCCGCCTCAAGGAGGCCAGCAACCGGCCCGCCATTGTCATCGGGCTGGACGGGGACGAGGGCAAAGGCTCTGGCCGGTCGGTCGCGGGCGTGGACCTTGGTGCCGCCATCCAAAGACTCGCCGCCGAGGGGTTACTGCTCAAGGGCGGCGGCCACAAGATGGCGGCGGGCCTCACGGTCGCCCGCGACAAGCTGGACGAAGCGATGGCGCGGTTGTCAGATCTGTTGGCCAAACAGGGGGCCGGTGACGCGGGCCCTGCCGACCTGCGCCTTGACGGCACGCTGATGCCGGGGGCCGCCACGCCAGAGATCATCGACCAACTCGACGATGCCGGCCCTTTCGGCGCAGGTGCCCCTGCCCCGCGTCACGCCTTCCCCTCGGTCGAGATCCGCTATGCAAAGCGCGTCGGCTCTTCGCACCTGCGGCTCAGTTTTTCTGACGGAACAGGCCCCAAGATCGACGCAATCTGCTTTGGCGCCTACGACGGTCCGCTTGGGGACGCGCTGGAGAATCACGGCGGCGCACGCTTTCATCTCGCCGGTCGGTTGGAAATCAACGAATGGGGTGGCAGGCGCAAAGCCCAACTGCGCCTCGATGATGCCGCAAAGGCGCAATAACGCCCTGTCTTTCGGCGTATTTTCCCGGAAATCCACAAAAATTCAGCGTGACCCGACGTCGAATAAAAATTCCCTGAAAAACAGTGAAATTTCCACTTGCACGCACCGCAGGCTTTGCCTAAACACCGCCTCACGCCAAGCGTGGCCCGTTCGTCTATCGGTTAGGACGCCAGGTTTTCAACCTGGAAAGAGGGGTTCGATTCCCCTACGGGCTGCCACTTTTCCGTGTGAGCTATTGATCTTGCAGCGGAAATTCAGAAGGCTGAATTTCTATATACTCTCTAGTGCAAGCGCACAGACTGACCGAAAGCTCCGTTGGCGCTCACGAAAACATGACACCCAACACGAGCAACGCTACTACGCGATACCGTGTTCGGTGCTTTCCCGGCTTGTGCATAACTAGACTACGGAGCAACTCTATCCCCGAACACACGGCAAGGTAGACATGCCTTGCTGCGGAAGATGTTAATGCGCTCGATAGCCAAGTCGGAGTTTGAGATATGAATTTTGTAGTGCGGAGTAAATCCAGCGGAAACGAATACAATGTGCAGGTTTATTCGACGGACGACGGCCCCGTTATTACATGCGACTGCCCTGCGGGCGAGAATGGCCAATACTGCAAGCATAGGTTTGCACTGATCTCCGGCGACGAACGCGAAGTTGTCGAAGCCGACGCACAGGTGAGAGAGATTGCAGCGCTTGTCGCCGGAAGCCGTTAGAAGCAGTTATTGACGCGATGCACAAGCAAGAGGCAGTCGTGAAGAAAGCCCAAGCTGACTTGAAGGCGATCAAGAAGACGGTCGCAAGTGCGATGCTTGGCCGTCTCTAAATGCTTTTCCAATCGGGACTGTCTACGGAATAGGGAAGCGAGGCGCGCTATCTCCCGCTGCCCCCGCCTAACGAAACGGCGGCGCGTAGAGCAATCCGCCGTCGATCCATTGCGCGTTCAACCCGCGTGACAGGCCGACCGGCGTGTTCTGCCCGATATTCTTTTCGAACAATTCGCCATAATTCCCGCCGGCCATGATGGCGCGTTTTGCCCAGTCGGGGCTCAGCCCCAGCATCTCGCCCAGAGATCCGGATGTGCCAAGCAGACGCTTGATTTCAGGGTTGTCGGTCACGCCGGACAACTCATCGACATTCGCCGAGGTGACGCCGTATTCTTCCGCCGCGATCAGGGCATTCAGCGTCCAGCGAACGATGTCGCCCCACTCGTTGTCGCCATGGCGCACCAACGGGCCCAGCGGTTCCTTCGAGATGATCTCGGGCAGGACCACATGATCCTTGGGGTTCTGAAATGTCGCGCGAGTCGCGGCCAGACCGGAGGCATCGGTGGTGTAGACGTTGCATTCGCCCGCCAGATAGCGCGCCTGCGCATCGGCCACCGTTTCGATCGGAACGGTCGTATATTCCATATTGTTCTTGCGGAAATAATCGGCAAGGTTCAGCTCTGACGGGGTGCCAGTCTGCACACAGATAGCCTTGCCATTCAGCTCTTTTGCCGAGGACACGCCAAGCTCTTTGGGGACCAGAAAGCCCTGCCCGTCATAATAGTTGATCCCGACGAAATCGAACTGCTGGTCAACGTCGCGCGAAAACGTCCAGGTGGTATTGCGGGCCAGAACGTCGATCTGCCCCGATGCCAAGGCGGTAAAGCGGATCTTGTTCGTGGTGGGCACGAAGTTCACCGCCGACGGATCGCCAAGAACCGCAGCGGCAAGTGCGCGGCACATGCCGACATCGAAACCGTCCCAGTGGTCATTCACATCCGCGGCCGCAAAGCCGACCATGCCCTCGGACACGCCACAGTTCAGCATGCCGCGCGCCTTGACATCGTCAAGCGTGCCAGCCGCCGCGCCGCCAACCGTCAGGCCGGCCACGCCAAGCGCACCAAGCAATGCGGTCCCCTTCATCGTCACCCCTTCCAGTACTCAAATCCTATCGCGGCGCATGGCCTGCGTTCCCCCACCGCCGACCACTTGTCAAGAACGTCGAAATTTCACGCCCAATGCGCAGGAGTTTGGGCGAAATCTGCATGTAACGTCAAGACAACTCTCTTCGAATTCCCGCGCCTTGCGGTTTGCCTTGCGTCAAGCTCTCTGCCTCAAGACCGCTGTCATGGCCCGCGCCGACACAAGTCCAGAAATACCTTGGCCTGAAGGAAATCGCCGCGCTTTCGCGCAGCCAAACGCGCAGCTTCGTCATCCACGCCCCATTGTTCTTCTTGCCAGGTCTCGTCGATCCGCGACAGATCCCATGCGGTTTCGGCCTTCAGGTGCGCTTCTGACACCGCCAATGCAAGCACCAAGGAACCCGAAATCGACACAAGATCGTGAAACGCTGCGAGCTCGAAAGGCGTCATGCGGCGCACCGGATCCTCCAGCGCGGCCAGCGCCCTTGGGTCCTGCGCCGCATGCATCACGCCGGTCCGCGGTGCCAACCGGGCACCAAAGCGCGCATCGGCCCAGTCCAGCAACGGATCCCAGCCCTGCGCCTGACGGGCAACCAATCCGTCGGGGCTGTCGGCGCGGTAGCACAGCAAATCGGCGTCCCCATAGGCCAGCAGCATCGTTGCAACCTCGTCGAACTGCACCGCAACCTTGTCGATTGCCGCATTCGCGCCGCGCGTGACGGGCATTGTCAGCGGGTTGACCCGGTCTTCCTGCGCGTCCCATTCCGCCGCAACGGCCTGGGCCAGCGCCCGCGTTGGCACCACCAGTGCTTTCTTGGCGGGCGTCTTCACCGCGCGCCCGTCCAGCGCCACGGAATATCCGCCATCGGCCTCAACCACCTGCGCCTCTTTCCAGAACCGCTTTGCCGCCCCGAAACTCATGCCCAGCCCTTCCAGATCCGCCCCAGCGCGCCGGGCAGGTCTTCAATCGTGTCGATCACCACATCCGCCTGCAACCGCGACACCGGGTGATAGCCCCAGCTGACACCCACAGCACCGAACTTTGCGGCCCGCGCCATATCCATATCGTAGGACGTGTCCCCGATCATCGCCGCCTCGCTGGCCAGCGCGCCGGTCTCGTCCAGACAGGTCTCCAGCATTGACGGGTGCGGCTTGGACGGGTGAAAATCCGACACTTGTTCGGTCACGAAAAAGCCGGTCAGCCCGTGGCCTTCCAGCAGCGCATCCAGCCCGCGCCGCGACTTGCCCGTTGCCACGCCCAGCAACACGTCCTCACGCGCCTTCAGCCTCTCCAGCATGGCGCGCACACCGGGATAAAGCGGCGAGGTCGACTCTGCCCCGTCGCGCGCGCGCAGCGCCACATAGGCATCCTTGTAGGCGGCGACCATGCGCGAAAGCACTTCGGCATCCACCTGCGGTGCCAGCTTGCCGATCGCCTGGTCCAACGACAGGCCGATAATGCCCAGCACATCCGTGCGCGCAGGCGCAGGCTGCCCCGCATCGGCAAAGGCCGCGCCCATCGAGGCGACAATATCCGCCTGACTGTCCACAAGCGTGCCATCGACATCAAAGACGATCAGTTTTGGTGCGTCACTCATCGCAGGCTCTCGAACGGGTCTTTGTCGGCCAGATCTTCGGTCCAGCCAAATGTATCCCAGCTTTGCGCCATATGCGGCGGAAGCGGCGCGGTCACCATGATGTCCTTGCCCGTCACCGGATGCTCGAAACTCAGCGAACGCGCATGCAGGTGCAGCTTCTTCGAAATCACACCCCCCAGTTGCGCGCCCCAGCCATCGCCAAGGTTATCCTGCCCGGACCCGCCATATTTTCCATCACCGATGATCGGATGCCCGATCTCGGCCATATGCGCGCGAAGCTGATGCGTCCGGCCGGTGATCGGCTCCATCGCCACCCAGGACGCGCGCCCTGCCACCCGGTAGAGCGTGGCATACAGCGTATGCGCCCGCTGTGCGCCGGGGGTTCCGTTCATCTCGTGCGGATGGACGCAATGCATCTTTTCGCCTTCGCCCTTGGCGCCATGGCCGCGCGCCTTGACCAGACCGTAGCGGATCTCGCCCAGATAGGGCGTGGGCACACCGGCCACCAGCGCCCAGTAGATCTTGTGCGTCAGGCGGTGGCGCATCGCCTCTGTCAGCGCTTTGGCCATTGGCCGCGTCCGCGCCAGCAGCAGGACGCCGGATGTGTCCTTGTCCAGCCGGTGCACCAGCCGGGGCTTTTCGTCATATCCGAATGTCAGCGCCGCAGACAGCGCATCGACATGGCGCACCCCCTGCCCGCTGCCCCCCTGCGTCGGCAAGCCGGGTGGCTTGTTGATCGCGATGATATGGTCATCGCGGTACAGGACCGTGCCCTGGATCATCTCTTCATCGGCGGGATGCAGATCCATCCGGACCGGCGCGGGCTTGTGATCCTCGGCCGGAATGGGCGGAATGCGCACCACCTGCCCTTCGTTCAGGCGGGTGTTGGCCTTGACCCGCCCGCCATCGACGCGCAGTTCCCCCTTGCGGCACATCTTTTCAATGCGTCCCTGTTGCACATGCGGGAACATCCGTCGCAGCCAGCGGTCCAGCCGCTGATCGGCGTCGTCCGGCCCGATGGTGATGTTCTGTACCTGGCTCATGCGAAGACCCCGCGCGTTGCAAGCATCCCCAGCGTCAGACCGCCAACCGACAATCCGACCGACAAAAGCACATAAAGCCCCGCCAGCCCGAATGCGCCCCGTTCGATCAGGGTGACAGTTTCCAACGAAAAGGATGAAAAAGTGGTAAAGCCGCCAAGGATTCCAGTCATCACGAAAGGCCCCCAATGGGTCAGCCCCTTGTTGGCCGCCATGACGACGAAGGCACCCATGATGAAAGAGCCAAGAACATTGACCGTAAGCACGCCCAAAGGAAAGCTGGTCAGCCCGAAGACCCGCGTCACGCCGACCCCGGTCAGAAAGCGCGCGCTGGCACCAATAGCCCCGCCAAGGGCGACTTGAAGGACGGTGAGAATCATGCCGGACCTGTCGCGTCTGGCGCCGCCATTGTCAAGCGAACAGCGGCTTTGACGCTGCGAGGGCATGTGTACATATTCAGTGTGCAAAAGGCACAAAAGGCCCCAAACCTCACCCCGGATTGCGCCGCGCGCGCAGTTTGGCAAAATATTCGACCCGCTTTTTCAGATCCCGTTCAAAACCGCGCTCGACAGGGGCATAAAACTCTGTCCGGGCCATGGTTTCGGGAAAGTAATCCTGCCCGGAAAACCCGTCTTCCTGATCATGGTCATAGGCATAGCCGTCGCCGTAACCCTCTGACTTCATAAGCTTTGTCGGCGCGTTCAGGATATGTTTGGGGGGCGGTTCACTGCCGGTCTTCGCCGCCGCTTTCCGCGCTGCCTTGTAGGCGGTGTAGACAGCGTTGGATTTCGGGGCAAGCGCCAGATAGACCAGCGCCTGCGCGATCGCCAACTCGCCTTCGGGACTGCCAAGACGTTCGAAAATCTCCCACGATTCCAGACAGATGGACTGCGCCTGTGGGTCCGCCAACCCAATATCCTCAACCGCCATCCGGGTGATCCGCCGCGCCAAATAGCGTGGATCCTCGCCCCCTTCCAGCATCCGTGCGAACCAATACAGTGCAGCATCGGGGTCTGATCCCCTGACAGATTTGTGAAGCGCCGAAATCAGGTTGTAATGCGCATCGCCGGACTTGTCATATTGCGCCGCACGGCGCATCAAACGCTCGCTCAAGCTATTGGTATCAAGCGGTTTTTCGACCTTCCACGCCATGATCTGTTCAACAAGATTCAGCAGCGCTCGCCCGTCGCCATCGGCCATCTCCAACAGTTGTTCTCGCGCTTCGCCGCTCAACGGCAGTGCCCGGCTTACCTCTTGCTCCGCGCGCTGCGCCAAACGCTCCAGATCGGCAAGCGATAGGCGTTGCAGAACAAGCACTTGGCTGCGGGACATCAAGGCTGCATTCAGTTCGAATGAGGGGTTCTCCGTCGTCGCGCCGACAAGCAGTATCGTGCCGTCCTCCATATGCGGCAGGAACCCGTCCTGCTGCGCCTTGTTGAAACGGTGGATCTCGTCAACGAACAACAAGGTGCCCTGCCCATTCGCCCGGCGATGTTTGGCGGCTTCGAAAACCTTCTTCAGATCCGCAACGCCAGAGAAAATCGCGCTGATCTGGACAAAGTGCAGGTCCGTCTCGCCCGCCAGAAGACGCGCTATCGTGGTTTTCCCAACACCTGGCGGCCCCCAGAAGATCAACGATGACAGTGTGCCTGATGCCAGCATGACACCCAACGGCGCATCCGGTCCAAGCACTTGCTCTTGCCCGATGACCTCATTTAGCGCCTGTGGACGCAGCCTGTCGGCCAATGGGCGCGGGCCGTTATCTGCGGCTACTTTCTGAGAGCTGTCGAAGAGATCGGCCATCCGTCCTTATCCTGTTGGCATAGTGGGCCACTGCGCATCGCGCGCTGATACAGCATATGTCTGCGCGCGCGGCGCGATGCAAGCCTTGAGCCACAACCGCTGCGACGCGACTGCTGCGCGTCAGCAAGGACGGGCAGCTTCACAAAGGGTTTGACGCTGTTCTGATGCTCTGATTGCAGATACCGCGCAACCGGGAGATCACGCGGATTGCCCGTTTGCCGGGCTTAAATCAAATCCTTGATTGGAAATGCGGGCAGTTGGTTGCCAGAGTGCCCTACCAGCGCCATCTGCATCAAAAAAACGCCGCCTAGTCAGCGCAAAATAAAAGCCCGCCGAAGCGGGCTTTCGTATCGTTCTGCCCCAGAGAGCGGTTTATTCTTCAGCAGCTTCCAGACGGGCCTTGTCAGCCGCGCCTTTGGCGTCGACGTCACGGTCGACAAATTCGATGATCGCCATCGGGGCCATGTCACCATAGCGGAATCCCGCCTTCATGATCCGGATATAGCCACCCTTGCGGTCCGCAAAGCGCGGGCCAAGCACGTCGAACAGCTTTGCAACGTGGATGTCCTGCTTGAGCTGCGATGCTGCCAGACGACGTGCATGCAGATCGCCGCGCTTGCCGAGCGTGATCAGCTTTTCGACGATCGGACGCAGTTCCTTGGCTTTCGGAAGGGTCGTCTTGATCTGCTCATGCTCGATGAGCGAGCCGGCCATGTTTGCCCACAGCGCCTTGCGGTGCTCATGGGTGCGGTTCAGGCGGCGGTAACCTCTTGCGTGACGCATGTTCTTTTCTCCTAATTGCTCTCTACGAGCGGTTTTGCTTTGTCCGGCTCCCGATGCGTGTCAGGAACTCTCCTTGGGGCAACTGCCCGGATGTTTACCCTACCCGCCCCGGACTTGATCCGGGGCCTCTGGGCGAAAGGTCCCGGGACAAGCCCGGGACAGGTATTTCTCAGAACGAATCTTCCAGCTTTTTTGCCAGGTCTTCGATATTGTCCGGCGGCCAATCCTCAACATCCATGCCAAGGTGCAGGCCCATGCCCGACAGCACTTCCTTGATCTCGTTCAAGGACTTGCGACCGAAGTTCGGGGTACGCAGCATCTCTGCCTCCGTCTTCTGGATTAGATCGCCAATATAAACGATATTGTCGTTCTTCAGGCAGTTGGCCGAACGGACCGAAAGCTCCAGCTCGTCCACCTTCTTCAGCAGCAGCGGGTTGAATTCCAACCCGTCGTCTTCGTCCTGACGGTTTGCCGATTCAGGCTCGTCGAAGTTCACGAAGATCGACAGCTGATCCTGCACGATGCGCGCGGCAAAGGCCACCGCATCATCCGGCGGGATAGAGCCATCGGTTTCGATCTTCATCGTCAGTTTGTCATAGTCCAGCACCTGGCCTTCACGGGTCGGCTGAACGTCATAGCTGACCTTCTTGACCGGCGAATAGATCGCGTCGATCGGGATCAGGCCAATGGGAGCATCTTCGGGCTTGTTCTTGTCGGCAGCGACATAGCCCTTGCCCGTGTTCACGGTCAGTTCCATGAACAGGTCCGCACCGTCATCGAGATGACAGATCACATGCTCCTTGTTCAGAACCTCGATGCCTGCGCTGTCCGAAATATCAGCAGCGGTGACAACGCCCGGCCCTTTGGCATTGATCGAAAGCCGCTTGGGCCCTTCGACTTCCATCCGCAGGGACACGCCCTTGAGGTTCAGCACGATGTCGGTCACGTCTTCGCGCACACCGGCGACGGACGAGAATTCATGCAATACGTTGTCGATCTGCACGGAGGTGATCGCGGCGCCCTGAAGCGACGACATCAACACTCGGCGCAGAGCATTGCCCAGCGTCAGGCCAAAGCCGCGTTCCAGCGGTTCGGCCACAACAGTTGCCTGGCGCATCGGGTCATTGCCCGGCTTTACGTCCAGTTGTGTGGGCTTGATCAGCTCAGCCCAGTTCTTGTGGATCATGCGTCCCTCCATTCTTGTCTGCCTTCCATGTCCTAAAAGGCAAACGCCCGAGGTTTCTAACGACGACACGGGGCCCTGCACCTGGCAAGGCCCCGGTAATGAGTAATCTAGATCAAACGCGGCGGCGCTTCGGCGGGCGGCAGCCGTTATGCGCCATCGGGGTCACATCACGGATAGAGGTGATGTTGAAGCCAACCGCGGCCAGAGCGCGCAGTGCGGATTCGCGACCGCCGCCGGGGCCTTGGACTTCGACTTCCAGCGTTTTCACGCCATGCTCCTGAGCCTTTTTGCCCGCATCTTCAGCGGCCATCTGAGCGGCATAGGGCGTCGATTTCCGCGAGCCTTTGAAGCCGCATGTGCCGGCCGAGGACCACGAAATTGCGTTGCCCTGAACGTCAGAAATCAGGATCTTGGTGTTGTTGAAGGAAGAGTTTACATGCGCAACGCCAGTGGCGATGTTCTTGGAAACCTTCTTCTTCGTACGACGGGTATCGCGTGCCATATCTTCTGATCTCCCTTACTTCTTCTTGCCGGCAATGGCCTTAGCGGGGCCTTTGCGCGTGCGTGCGTTGGTATGGGTCCGCTGACCGCGGACAGGGAGGTTGCGGCGATGACGCAGGCCGCGATAGCAACCAAGGTCCATCAGACGCTTGATGTTCATCTGCGTCTCGCGGCGCAGGTCACCTTCAACGTCGTAGTTGGCGTCGATATGTTCCCGAACCGCCAGAACTTCGGCGTCGGACAGCTCGTTCACACGGCGAGTCGCGTCGATGTTGACGGCTTCACAGATGGCTTTGGCCGAAGAATGACCAATTCCGGTGATGTAGGTAAGGGCGATCGGGACCCGTTTATGGGTCGGGATGTTTACGCCGGCGATACGTGCCACGTGTCACTTTCCTTTTGTTGCGGTTCCGTAGCTCCAGAACCTTTTTTCACAACGCAAGCCCGGACGACGATTGCCCGGGCCGCAGCTGAATTCGAGATGATTTAGCCCCAATTGGGAATCGCGCGCAAAGCGCGAGATACGGCTGTCTATTGGCCAGTCAAAGCATCGTCAACCCCTGTCAAGCGCTTTCTTGGCCGACCTATAATGGCTTTAGCTCTACAGCGTTCAACAGGCGCTTTATCACCGCTGGCCAATAGACCAGATACGCAAGTCCGAAGGTCACAATGGTCAGCAAAAGCCACACAAGAGCATGTCCCAGAATGTCGAAGAAAGCCACCTCAACTGACACGCGGGCGATCCTGGTCCCTTCACCATCCAGAACATATGTCCGATTCATCGGTGCCTTGATGAAGTAGTAAGGCAGCACAAACAAAGCCAGTCCCAGCGTCACGATGGATAACACAATCCAGATGAGAAGCTGTCCGATTGCTTCGCCAACCGTAAATTCGCATGAAAAGCGATTGCCGAGCATCACAAAATCCTAGTGCTTCGCGAGGTTATGCGACCCGCTGGCCGAAACCGGTTTCAGCCTGCCAACGCCGCGTCAATCGCTGCCTTGACCTCGTCAATCTCACCCAGCCCATCGACGGACACCAGATCCCCCTTGGCATAATAATAGCCAAGCAGCGGCGAGGTTTTCTTGTAGTATTCCATCAGGCGGGTCTTGAGGCTGTCCTCATTGTCATCCGCCCGTCGCTTGAACTCTGTTCCGCCGCAATTGGTGCACTTGCCATCGGCGGGAATCGGTTTGGTCTGATCGTTGTAGACTTCGCCACAATTGCCGCAGGTCGATCGGGCCGTGATCCGGGCCACCAGCGCCGCGTCGTCCACTTCCATCTCGATCACGGCATCCAGCGCCTCGCCTGAGTTTTCAAGCAACTCGCCCAGGGCATCAGCCTGCGCCAGCGTCCGGGGGAAGCCGTCGAAAATGAAGCCGCCCGCCTTGTCGCCTTCCAGCTTCTCGCGGATCAGTCCGATGACGATCTCATCGGTGACCAGATCGCCGCGCGCCATGACGTCGGCGACGATCTTGCCCATCTCGGTTCCGCTGTCCTTGGCTTCGCGCAGCATGTCACCGGTCGACAGCTGTATCATATTACGCTCATCCACGAGAATACGCGCCTGGGTTCCTTTGCCTGCTCCAGGCGGTCCAAGTAGAATAATATTCATCGGCGCGCAGGCCCCCGTTTGTTACGTTTCTTACTTCCTTTACCGCGAAGCTGCGATTTCTGAATAAGACCTTCGTATTGGTGGGCCAGAAGATGGCTTTGTACCTGCTGGATCGTGTCCATCGTGACCGACACCACGATCAGTACCGACGTGCCGCCGAAGTAGAAGGGAATGGCGAACTGTCCGCGCAGAATCTCGGGCAGCAGGCAGACCGCGGCAAGATAGGCAGCCCCCAACACCAGCACGCGATTGACGACGTATTCCAGATATTCGGCAGTCTTCTTGCCCGGACGGATACCCGGCACAAAGCCGTTCTGGTTTTTCAGGTTGTCCGCAACTTCGTCCGGCTTGAACGACACGTTGAACGTGTAGAAATAGGCGAAGAACACGATCATCGACGCGAAAAACAGCAGGTAGAGCGGCTGTCCGGGACCGAAATAGGCCAAGATCGTCGACATGACCGGACCGGCATCAGAGCCAGAAAAGGTTGCAATCGTAGTCGGCAGCAACAGCAGCGAGGACGCAAAGATTGCCGGAATAACGCCTGCGGGGTTGACCTTGACCGGCAGGTGGCTGGACTGGCCTTCCATGACCTTCATGCCAACCTGACGACGTGGGTATTGGATATGGATCTTGCGCAGGGCGCGTTCCATGAACACCACGAACATGATCACCGCTATGACCATCAGGATCACGCCAATGATGACAGCGGGGCTGATCGCACCCGAACGGCCAGAGGCGAAGAACTGCGCCAATGCGGCCGGAACCTCGGCGATGATGCCGACGAAGATGATCAGTGAAATGCCGTTGCCGATGCCGCGAGCGGTGATCTGCTCGCCCAGCCACATCAGGAACATGGTGCCGCCGACCAGCGTGATGACACAGGAAGCGCGGAAAAAGAGACCGGGATCCGTCACCAGATCGCCCGCTTCCAGCGAGACCGCCAGACCGTAGGCCTGGAAGGTCGCCAGAATCACCGTTCCGTAGCGGGTGTACTGGTTGATCTTCTTGCGGCCCTGCTCGCCCTCTTTCTTGATCTGCTCCAGCGACGGAACCATCGAGGACAGGAGCTGAATGATGATCGAGGCAGAGATATAGGGCATGATCCCCAGCGCGAAGATCCCCATACGGCCAAGTGCGCCGCCGGTGAACATCGTGAGGATCCCCCCGATGCCCTGCTGGGCCTGTTCCATGAATTCGCGCAGAGCCAGACCATCGATGCCCGGAACGGGAATGTAGGTGCCAAGGCGATAGACGATCAGTAGGCCAAGCGTGAACAGGATGCGATTGCGCAGGTCAGTGGCCTTGCCCAATGCCGCCCAGCTTGTATTCGCGGCCATTTGTTCTGCTGCAGATACCATGCGGGTCTCTCTATAGTGAAAACGCCGCCCGGGCCGTTTTCCGGCTCGTGGGCGGCGTTTGGAAAACTCAAAGGTATGTAAGCGGACTGACGCCCGCTCACAACCTCTTATTCAGCAGCTTGCGCGGTCGTGACCTTGAGCGAGCCGCCAGCCTTCTCTACCGCCTCGATGGCAGACTTGGAGGCACCGGTGACTTCGAGGGTCAGTTTGGAGGTGACGTCGCCCTTTGCCAGAACGCGGATACCGTCCAGCTTGCGGCGCACCAGACCGGACGCGATCAGCACGTCTTCGGTGATCGCATTGCCGGCATCCAGCTTGCCTGCTTCGACGAATTTCTGGATCAGGCCAAGGTTGATGACCGCGTAGGACTTCCGGTTGGGCTTGTTGAAACCGCGCTTCGGCAGACGTTGGTAGAGCGGCATCTGGCCGCCTTCGAAGCCTTTGATCGCCACGCCCGAACGGGACTTTTGACCCTTGATACCACGGCCACCCATTTTACCCATGCCGGAGCCGGGGCCACGGCCAACGCGCTTCTTGCGCTTGGTTGCGCCGTCATTGTCGTGCAATTCATGCAGTTTCATGTCGCTTCTCCTTTGCCGGATGCGGCCCCCAGCGACGGGAGCGGCCGAACACGGCGTGTGTTTGTGAACGAGTCGCGGCCCATACCGGGCCACCCGGCGCGTATACCGAGGCGCGCGCGCACGTTCAAGGGCGGAGTTCCACATCGCGGAAAGATCCGCCAACAGGCCCCCGCTCAGGGCGGGGGCGGGGCCGTGCAAGTCGCGGGTGTGCGCCGAGATAGACGAAGTTCAGGCCTCGCTCTCTTCGTACCATCCACCCATTTTCACCTCTGACGCATTGCCGACGAGTTCCGCGAATTCTTCGGGATCCTGCGTGCCGCCGTCGCGGCCGCGATAGTGGTAGGGGTAGACGTATGTTGGCCCGAATTCCTGGACCGCATCAGCGGCCGCCGCCGCATCCATGGTAAAGGGCAGGTTCATGCAGACGAAGGCAAGGTCGATATTCTCCAGTGCGCGCATCTCGGGGATGTCTTCGGTATCGCCGGACAGATAGACCCGGAAATCATCAAAGCTCAGGACATATCCGTTGTCCCGGCCTTCGGGATGGAAGTTCATGCGCTCTTCGGTGGTGTTAAAGGCCGGGATCGCGTCGACCGCGACGCCGTTGAACTCTGTGGACTCTCCATTGCCGATGGCCTGCGCTGTCGCGGCTATCCCCTCAGGAAGCATGCCGTGGACCGCAGGGTTTGTGATCACTGCTGTGTCGTCGCCCATCAAAGCGGCCAGCGTTTCGGCATTATAGTGGTCGCCATGCTCGTGGGTGATCAGGATAAGGTCGGCACCGGGCAGATTGGCATATTGCGCGGGATCGCCGACGGGATCGACATAGATTGTGCCTGCAGGTGTCTCCAGCACAACAGATGCGTGACTGACCGGATGCACCGAGATCGCACCTCCAGCGGTTTCGAACATGTCGCCAGTGTGGGCCGCGGCGTGCGCGGCATAGGGCAGCACGGTGACGACCCCTGCTCCGGCGGCGGCGGTGACCAGAAAGGCTCTGCGTGATTGTGTCATGTCAGATTTCTCCTGTTGGATGCCTTCAAGATAGACCGCGTCACGCAAACGACAAACGCCAAAACTGGGGCGAAGAACGCGAAACGCCCCCCGGCAGGGCCGAGGGGCGATCACTTTTATTTGATGCAGTAAAGATCTTGTGCGAAAGATCTTGTGCGCGCGTCAGTCGCGCTCTTCGACGATCTCAACCATGTGGGAAATCTTTGCGATCATGCCACGCACGGACGGGGTATCTTCCAGTTCGCGGGTCTTGTGCATCTTGTTCAGACCCAGACCGATCAGCGTCTGACGCTGAACTTGAGGGCGGCGGATCGGCGACCCGATCTGCTTTACAACGATGGTTTTTGCCATGTTCCCGGTTCCTTACGCTTCTTCGGCCACTTGGGCGCTTTCCTGCGGCGCGTCTTCACGCTTTGGCAGAATATCGGCAACTTTCTTGCCGCGACGCTGAGCCACCGAACGCGGGCTGGTCTCTTTGCCAAGACCTTCAAGCGTTGCGCGGATCATGTTGTAGGGGTTCTGCGACCCGATCGACTTGGCGACAACGTCCTGCACGCCCAGCATCTCGAACACGGCACGCATCGGACCACCGGCGATGATACCGGTACCCTGTGGCGCGGTACGCATGACGACTTTGCCAGCGCCATGACGGCCTTCCATGTCGTGGTGCAATGTGCGGCCTTCGCGCAGCGGCACGCGGATCATCTTGCGCTTCGCCTGCTCTGTCGCCTTGCGGATGGCCTCGGGGACCTCTTTGGCCTTCCCTTTGCCAAAGCCGACACGGCCTTTTTGGTCGCCCACAACCACGAGTGCTGCAAAGCCAAAACGCTTGCCGCCCTTCACGGTTTTGGACACGCGGTTGATCGCGACGAGGCGATCCGCAAATTCCGGCGTTTCATCACGCTGGTTGCGGCGGTTGCCACCACGGTTATTGGTATCTCTTGCCATTCGGCGTCCTTTCGTTCAGGCGCGGCGATGCGCACCAAAATAGTTCAATCCTGGTGCCCCGGCACTGGTCCGGGGCCCGGATCATCGAGGTGCCCCGAACGATTGTCCGGGGCGTCCTGCACTTAGATCTTCAAGCCACCTTCACGCGCGGCGTCGGCCAGGGCCTTCACCTTGCCGTGGAACAGAAAACCACCACGGTCGAAATAGGCTTCTTCCACACCGGCCTTCTTGGCGCGCTCGGCAATCGCGGTGCCCACCTTTGCGGCAGCCTCCAGATTGTTCTTGCCGGTCACGCCCAGATCCTTCTCCAGCGAGGAGGCGGAAGCCAGGGTAACGCCGTTCACATCGTCGATCAGCTGAGCGCTGATGTTCTTGTTCGAGCGATGTACGCTCAGCCGCAGCCGACCGGCATTGACCTTGCGAAGTTTGTTCCGAACGCGCAGGCGGCGCTTCAGAAACAGGGTTCTTTTGCTGTTTGCCATCTTGTGCGTCCTTACTTCTTCTTGCCTTCCTTACGGAAGATGAATTCATCCTTATAGCGGATGCCCTTGCCCTTATAAGGCTCGGGCTTGCGCCATTCGCGGATGTTCGCTGCGACCTGACCGACCAACTGTGCGTCAGTGCCTTCAACAACGATCTGCGTTGGCTTCGGGGCTGTCACGGTGACGCCCTCCGGCACAGTGAAATCGACGTCGTGAGACAGACCAAGGTTCAGTTTAAGCACGTTCCCCTGAAGCTGGGCACGATAACCCACGCCCTGGATCTCGAGCTCTTTCTTGAAGCCTTCAGACACACCCTGCACGAGGTTGGCAACCATAGTGCGGCTCATGCCCCACTGCTGGCGCGCGCGCTTGGACTTGCCGCGCGGCGTGACCGCCACGACATTGTCCTGCACCTCGATGGTGACATCGTCGGTTGCGTTGAAGCTGTGGGTCCCTTTGGGGCCCTTCACTTCGACGGTCTGGCCGGACACGGATACGCTGACCCCCGAGGGCAGCTCGACCGGTTTCTTGCCAATACGAGACATTACCTACTCCTCAGAAGACCGTGCAAAGCACTTCGCCGCCAACATTCTGGCTGCGTGCTGTTGCATCCGACATCACACCCTTGGGGGTGGAGACAATCGAGACACCCAGACCCTGACGGACCTGCGGGATCTCCTTCACACCCAGATACACACGACGGCCCGGAGTCGAAACGCGCTTGAGTTCGCGAATAACCGGGATGCCCTCGTAGTATTTGAGGCTGATTTCGATGGCCGGGTGGCCATCCGCGCCCGTGGTTTTCTCGTAGCCACGGATATAGCCTTCGTCCGCCAGCACATCCAGAACCCATGCACGCAGCTTGGACGCTGGCGTGATGACCGTGGACTTGCCACGCATCTGGGCGTTGCGGATACGGGTCAGCATATCGCCGATAGGATCGTTCATTTGCTAACCCTCCCTTACCAGCTGGACTTGACCATGCCGGGAGCTTGGCCATTCGAGGCCAATTCACGCAGCATGATACGGCTGACTTTCAGCTTACGGTAATAGGCGTGCGGACGCCCCGTCAGCTGGCAGCGGTTGTGAAGACGCGACGGCGCGCTGTTGCGCGGCAGTTTCGCCAATTCGAGACGGGCCTTGAAGCGCTCTTCCATCGGCTTCGACTCGTCTTTTGCGATTTCTTTGAGCTCGGCACGCTTTGCGGCATATTTTGCCACCAGGCGTTCGCGCTTCTTCTCGCGTTCGATCATTGCTTTCTTCGCCATGATACAGATCCCCTCAGCTGTTGAACGGCATGTTGAAATGCTTCAACAGCGCTTTGGCTTCCGCGTCGGTCTTCGCGGTCGTGACAATCACGATGTCCATGCCCCAGGTCTCGTCTACCTTGTCGAAATCGATTTCGGGAAAGACGATATGTTCCTTGAGGCCCGTGGCATAGTTGCCGCGGCCATCGAACGATTTGCCCGACACTCCGCGGAAGTCACGGACACGGGGCATTGCGATGGTGATGAGACGGTCGAGAAAGTCGTACATCCGGTCACCGCGCAGGGTCACCTTGGCACCCAGCGGCATTTCTTCACGGACCCGGAAACCGGCGATCGATTTCTTGGCCTTTGTGATGACAGCCTTCTGACCGGCAATCGCGGACAGGTCTTCCTGTGCCGATTTTGCCTTCTTGGAATCGCGTACCGCTTCGGCACCACAGCCGATGTTCAGCACGATCTTTTCCAAAGCCGGGATCTGCATGTCGCTCGTGTAACCGAACTCTTCCTTCAGCGCCGCTTTGATCGTGTCGCGAAACTGCGTTTTCAGACGCGGGGTATAGGTTGCAGTATCAAGCATCGATCACGTCCCCCGTGGTCTTGGCAAAACGAACCTTCTTGTCGCCTTCCATGCGGAAGCCGACGCGGGTTGCCTTACCGTTAGTGTCAACCAGCGACAGGTTCGACAATGCAATGGGCATCGCCTTGGGCACGCGGCCCCCCTGGCTGGTCTGGGTCTGACGGGTGTGGCGGATGGCCATGTTCAGCCCGTCCACGACAGCCTTGCCGGCTTTGGGGTCAATCAGGGTGATCGTGCCCTGCTTGCCTTTGTCCTTGCCGGTCAAAATGACGACATTGTCGCCCTTGCGGAGCTTAGCAGCCATTACAGCACCTCCGGAGCAAGCGAGATGATCTTCATGAAGTTCTTGGCACGCAATTCGCGCACGACCGGCCCGAAGATACGGGTTCCGACCGGCTCACCTGCGTTGTTCAGGATCACGGCGGCATTGCGGTCAAAACGGATGGAGGAGCCGTCTTCACGACGGACTTCCTTGGCGGTGCGCACGACGACGGCCTTGCGGACGTCCCCTTTTTTCACGCGACCGCGCGGGATGGCTTCCTTGACGGAGACGACGATAATGTCGCCCACGCTCGCATATCTGCGTTTGGAACCACCCAGAACCTTGATGCACTGCACCCGGCGAGCGCCGGAGTTGTCAGCGACATCCAGATTGGTCTGCATCTGGATCATTTGGTTTCTCCCGACCTTTGGGGGGCGTCATTCACGCCAATCCCCCAGGGTTTCGTAAAGCTGTTGAGCGGAGGCTTATTCAGCCACCACCTCCCAGCGTTTCGTCTTCGACTTCGGCGCGCATTCGATGATGCGGACCGAGTCGCCAACCTGAAACTTTTCAGCTTCGTCGTGAGCCCGGTACTTCTTGGACTTACGGATTGTCTTTTGCAGCACAGGGTGCTTGAAGCGACGCTCGACCTTCACGGTGACGGTCTGGGCGTTGGCAGTGCTTGTGACGGTGCCTTGCAGAATTCGTTTGGGCATATCAGGCGTCCTTATTCTGCAGCCGCTTGCGCGGCTTTCTGGTTCAGCACGGTCTTGACCCGTGCCGCGTCACGACGCACCTGGCGCATACGTGCGGTATTTTCCATTTGGCCGGTGGCCGCCTGGAAGCGGAGGTTGAAGGCCTCCTTTTTAAGCTGGACAAGCTGATCCCGGAGTTCGTCCGGGGTCTTGTCACGGAGTTCGTGGGCGTTCATGCGCCTCTCCTTTACTACAACATCACCGGCAGGCCCCCATCTGCGTGCACATAGGGTCACCCTTTTTCCGGTGGAGTCCGTGGATGAGCAGCCCCTTTACGCGCGATTCGTTCAAAACGCAACACTCTGTATAAACGAAAGCCACCCGACCGGCTTCGCGATGCGTTTGCGCCTCGGTCTACCGCTCCCCCCCTTCAAACGCCTATCCGGCTTTTCTTTACCCAGCGTCGGCTTTCAGGCTATGATGTGTCATGCGCCAGTTGCTGACATTGGGGCTGATACTTGCCGCCATGCCCGCATTTGCGGAACAGGCCCCAACCGAGTGTGCCTGCATAAACCGCAATGGCGTAGAAGTCCCACTCGGTGAGATAGCCTGCCTGAACGTTGGTGGAAAAAGCTTCATGGCACGTTGTTCGTTCTCGCAAAACGTGCTGACCTGGCGACGGGTACAGGATGGCTGCATCGTATCAGAAGCGCCCTACCCGTTCAGCCCGGCACCACATCTAGCGAATGTCTCACGCGCGGCTCAGTCCCACCTATAGTTGAAACTGACGCTGATGCGCTCTTCTTCAGACATGTTCATCGGCACTTCGTGGCGCAACCAGCTTTCCCACAGCAACACGTCACCGACGTTTGGTGCCTCGTATATAAAGGCCCGCAATTCCTCGCGGCAACCCTTTTGGCGTGTAGGGGCCGCCATCATCATCGGCAAACGCGGATCTTCAAGCTTCAAAGCAGATGCTCCACCAGGCATGGCAACATATGTGGTGCCTGAAATGACCGAATGCGGATGGATATGACTGGAATGGGTGCCACCTTCGGGCAGGATATTGATCCAGATATCTTCCAGCACCAACGCCCTGTCGCCCAGATCAAATTCCAGATCCTTTGCGAAAGCCGCAACATGCTTGTCCAAGGACGTTACCAGATCCCCAAACACGGGAAACCGCCAAGGCAAGTCCGTCAACGACGCGTAAGACGTATAGCCGGGATAGCCATTCTGCTCGCACCACACCTGCCCGGCCTCGTCATCCTCTGCGATCGAATAGCAGGACTGGGCCATCTCGTCGGCGTCGATAACGGGTGCATGCTCCGACAAGGCAGCACGGTAAAGGCGGGTGGCAAAAAGCGAGCGTATCTGTGACATGACCGTGGTGTAGCGCGAGTCGTCACCGGGTGCGAGAGGCCATTCGCATCAGCGCGTCCTGCCCCGGACTTGATCCGGGGCCTCTGCGGTTTCGCTGACGGCAGAAGGCCCCGGATCAAGTCCGGGGCGCGCAGTGACCGACCGCAACGAAACGAAAACCCCCGCCGCTTTCGCGCCGGGGGTCAATTCTACTCGCATCGGGCTATCGCCCTTTGCTTACCAGTCCTCGCGAACGACGACGCGGGTCTTGATCGGCAATTTCATCGCAGCAAGACGCAGGGCCTCGCGGGCCACGTCCTCGTCGACACCGTCGATCTCGAACATGACACGGCCGGGCTTGACCTTGCAGGCCCAGAAGTCGACCGAACCTTTACCCTTACCCATCCGAACTTCGGTGGGCTTGGAGGTCACGGGCACGTCCGGGAAAATCCGGATCCAGACCCGGCCCTGGCGCTTCATGTGACGTGTCATCGCGCGGCGAGCCGCCTCGATCTGACGCGCTGTCACACGCTCGGGCTGGGTTGCCTTGAGGCCATAGGTTCCGAAGTTCAGGTCGCTGCCGCCTTTGGCAAGACCTGCAATCCGACCCTTGAACTGCTTGCGGAATTTAGTGCGTTTCGGTTGAAGCATCTCAAATTCTCCTTAGCGGCGGCCGCCGCCGGCACCACGAGGGGCCGGGCCGTCCTGCAGCTCTTGTGCCTTACGGTCACGCGCTTGCGGATCGTGCTCCATGATCTCACCCTTGAAGATCCAGACCTTGATCCCGATGATGCCATAGGCCGTTTCGGCCTCGACATTTGCGTAATCAATGTCAGCGCGAAGGGTATGCAGGGGCACGCGGCCCTCGCGATACCATTCGGTACGGGCGATCTCTGCGCCGCCAAGACGGCCAGCAACGTTCACCCGGATCCCCAATGCGCCCATGCGCATCGCGTTTTGCACGGCACGCTTCATGGCGCGACGGAACGACACCCGGCGCTCAAGCTGCTGAGAGATCGATTCTCCCACCAGACGCGCGTCAAGCTCGGGCTTGCGAACCTCAACGATGTTGAGGTGCAACTCAGAGTCGGTCATTGCCGCGATCTTCTTGCGCAGGGTTTCGATATCGGCGCCTTTTTTGCCGATGATCACGCCCGGACGCGCGGTATGAACGGTCACACGGCACTTTTTGTGCGGACGCTCGATGATGACGCGCGACACACCGGCCTGCTTGCATTCCTTGAAGATGAATTCGCGGATGGCGATATCTTCCAGCAGCAGATCACCATAGTCCTTGGTGTCAGCATACCAACGGCTGTCCCAGGTGCGGTTGACCTGAAGGCGCATACCGATCGGGTTGGTTTTGTTACCCATTATGCTTGCTCCTCGACCTGGCGGACCTTGATGGTCAGCTCACTGAACGGCTTGATGATCTTGCCAAACCGGCCACGGGCACGGGGACGACCGCGCTTCATGGTCAGGTTCTTGCCGACATAGGCCTCGGCGACGACCAGTTCATCAACATCCAGATTGTGGTTGTTCTCGGCATTGGCGATGGCCGACTGAAGGCATTTCTTCACGTCGATCGCGATCCGCTTGTTCGAGAAAGTGAGATCGGTCAGGGCCTTCTCCACTTTCTTGCCACGGATCATCGCAGCAACCAGGTTCAGCTTTTGCGGGCTTGTGCGAAGCATGCGCAGTTTTGCCATTGCTTCGTTATCAGCCACGCGGCGGGGATTCTTATCCTTGCTCATGGCTTATTTCCGCTTCGCTTTTTTGTCGGCCGCATGTCCGTAATATGTACGGGTCGGCGAATACTCACCGAACTTCTGACCGATCATATCTTCGGAGACGTTCACCGGGATATGCTTGCGGCCATTATAGACGCCAAACGTCAAGCCCACGAACTGGGGCAGGATCGTCGAACGGCGCGACCAGATTTTGATAACTTCACTGCGACCCGATTCACGGGAAGCTTCGGCCTTCTTGAGCACATAGGCGTCAACGAAGGGGCCTTTCCAGACAGAGCGTGTCATGTATTAGCGCCCTTTCTTCTTGGCGTGCCGCGAGCGGATAATCAGCTGCTGCGAGGCCTTGTTCTTGTTACGGGTCTTGGCACCTTTGGTCGGCTTACCCCAAGGAGTAACCGGGTGACGACCACCGCTCGTACGACCTTCACCACCACCATGGGGGTGATCGATCGGGTTCATCACAACGCCGCGAACGGACGGACGCTTGCCATAGTGGCGCATCCGGCCTGCCTTGCCGTAGTTCTGGTTCGAGTTGTCGGGGTTCGACACGGCACCAACGGTGGCCATGCATTCCTGACGCACCAGGCGCAGTTCGCCCGAGCTGAGACGGATCTGGGCATAGCCACCATCGCGACCGACGAACTGGGCATAGGTGCCCGCCGCACGCGCGATCTGACCACCCTTGCCGGGTTTCAGTTCGATATTGTGGACGATCGTCCCGATCGGCATGCCCGAGAACGGCATTGCGTTGCCCGGCTTGATGTCGACCTTGGTGCCTGCCACGACCTTGTCACCGACAGCGAGACGCTGGGGGGCAAGAACGTAGGCCTGCTCGCCATCGTCATATTTGACGAGCGCGATAAAGGCGGTCCGGTTCGGGTCATATTCGATCCGCTCGACGGTTGCCGCCACGTCGAATTTGTTACGTCTGAAATCTACGATCCGGTAGAGGCGCTTTGCCCCACCACCACGCCTGCGCGATGTGATCCGCCCGGTGTTGTTCCGACCGCCCGATTTGGACAAACCCTCGGTGAGAGATTTGACCGGACGCCCTTTCCAAAGCTCCGAACGGTCGATCAGCACCAGCCCGCGCTGGCCCGGCGTCGTCGGCTTATACGACTTGAGTGCCATGCTTTCTGTCTTCCGTTAGCTACTGGCGGGAGACCCGCCTGATGTAAGCCCCCTCGTGCGAGGTGACCGAAGTATAAGGGCCCCGAAGGTCCCCGGTGATCCGCCGAAAAATGCAAAAGAACCGTTGCCGGCACGCCGCAAGATCAGGCGAAGAGGTCCCGGATCAAGTCCGGGACGGGTGTCTGCGGGTCCACAAGGACCTCCAGACAAAAAACCGTGCAGCCCCGGAACGAATCCGGGGCTGCGAAAGTTGCCCGTGGCTATTACAGCCCGGTGGTCACGTCAATGGTGTTACCCTCTTCGAGGGTGACATAGGCCTTCTTGACGTCCTTGCGCTTGCCCGGTTGCCCGCGGAAACGCTTGACCTTGCCTTTGGTGATCGTGGTGTTGACGGCCTTGACCTTCACACCAAACAGGCTTTCGACGGCCTCTTTGATCTGTGGCTTGTTGGCCTCGATATCCACTTCGAAGACAACCGCACCGCTTTCCGACGCCATGGTCGATTTTTCGGTGACGATCGGCTTGCGGATCACGTCGTAATGTTCTGCTTTCGCGCTCATTTCAGTCGAGCCTCCAGTGCTTCGACACCCGCCTTCGTCAGGACAAGCGTGTCCTTCTTGAGGATGTCATAAACGTTGGCACCCATCGACGGCAGAACATCGAGACCGTCGATGTTGGCTGCGGCGCGGGCGAAATCCTGGTTCACCTCTGCCCCGTCGATAACCAGTGCGCGCTTCCAGCCCAGATCCTTCACCTGACGCGCCAGCTCGGACGTTTTGCCGTTCGAGTTTGCGGTGTCGATGATGACCAGCGAACCGTCCTTCAGCTTGGCAGACAGTGCCAGCTTCAGACCCAGTGCACGGACCTTCTTGGGAAGATCGTGGCCGTGGCTGCGCGGGGTCGGACCCTTGTAGATACCACCCTTGCGGAAGATAGGTGCCTTGCGGGAGCCGTGGCGTGCGCCGCCGGTGCCCTTCTGGCGATAGATCTTCTTCGTCGAGTAGCTGACTTCCGAGCGGGTCTTGACCTTGTGCGTACCAGCCTGCGCCTTGTTGCGCTGCCAACGAACGACACGGTGCAGAATGTCCGCACGCGGTTCCAGGCCGAAGACGTCGTCGCCCAGATCGACCGAGCCGGCCGTGCCGCCGTCCAGTTTGATCACGTCGAGTTTCATTCGTCGCCTTCCTTCTTCTCGGCCTCGATATTGGCCTCAGCCTTCTTCAGCGCATCTGCCTCGGCGGCGGCCTGCTCTTCAGCTGCGGCCTTTGCTGCGGCTTCTTCCTCGGCTGCGGCCTGTGCGGCGGCTTCCTCGGCAAGGCGCTTGGCTTCTTCACCCGCCGACTTCAGCGCGGCAGGATAGATCACGTTCTCGGGTGTCGGCTTCTTGACCGCATCCTTGACCGTCACCCAACCACCTTTGGAGCCAGGAACGGCACCTTTGATCATGATCAGGCCACGCTCTGCGTCGGTCTTGACGACCTGCAAGTTTTGCGTGGTGACGCGTGCAGCACCCATGTGTCCCGCCATCTTCTTACCTTTGAAGACCTTGCCGGGATCCTGACACTGACCCGTGGAGCCGTGCGAACGGTGGCTGATCGAAACACCGTGCGAGGCGCGAAGACCACCGAAGTTGTGCCGTTTCATGGCACCGGCGAACCCTTTACCGATCGAGGTGCCGGAAACATCCACATACTGACCTTCAAAGTAATGGTCAGCCGTGATTTCCTCACCGATTTCGATCAGGTTTTCAGCAGCCACGCGGAATTCCGCGACCTTGCGCTTGGGTTCCACATTCGCAACCGCGAAGTGGCCGCGCATGGCCTTGGATGTCCGCTTTGCCTTGGCCGTGCCAGCACCCAGCTGAACAGCGGTATAGCCGTGCAGATCGGCGGTGCGGGTTGCAACAACCTGAAGCTTGTCGAGTTGAAGAACGGTCACAGGAATCTGCTTTCCGTCTTCCATGAAAAGCCGGGTCATGCCGACTTTCTTAGCGATGATACCAGAGCGCAACATGTCCGGGTGCCCTCCTTATACCTTGATCTCGACGTCGACGCCGGCAGCCAGGTCGAGCTTCATCAGCGCGTCCACGGTCTGGGGTGTCGGGTCGACAATGTCGAGCAGACGCTTATGCGTCCGGATCTCGAACTGATCACGGGATTTCTTGTTCACGTGGGGACCACGCAGAACAGTGAATTTCTCGATCTTGTTCGGCAGCGGGATCGGCCCGCGGACGTCTGCACCGGTGCGTTTGGCGGTGTTGACGATTTCCTGCGTCGAGGCATCCAGGACGCGGTAGTCAAACGCCTTTAGCCGGATGCGAATATTTTGGCCTTGCATTTCAATCTAGCCTTTCGCGGCATTGGAGTTGATAGGAGGAGGCGGGATCATCCCGCCCCCTCTTCGAACCCTGCGGGGGGTTGTTTGCCCCCCGCGCAGTCAGTTTGATTACTCGATGATTTTCGAGACGACGCCGGAGCCGACTGTGCGGCCGCCTTCGCGGATCGCGAAGCGCAGCTTTTCTTCCATAGCGATC
>NZ_JBLWVF010000017.1:0-65632 GCF_048268605.1 Primorskyibacter flagellatus | reverse complement strand
CGTGCGCTTGGAACACATTCTTCGCCAGGTCGAGCCCGACCGTGATAATCTCCGACATGACCGTCCTCCTTTGTGGATCATCGTAGACCCACCTTGGCACATTGATGCCGTCGGGGGGTGGTCACATCATCAAAGCTGACCGTGCGACGTTTACATCGCGGCGTCTGTGAGGCAGGGACCGGCAAAAGTGCTCAGGCGATAAGGAAGAACAGGACGTGACGGACCGCTACGCCGTTTTCGGCAACCCCATCGGGCATTCGAAATCGCCATTCATTCATCGCAGCTTTGCCGCGCAATTTGATGACGACATGTCCTACGAGGCGATTGAGGCACCGCAAGACGGGTTTCGCAGCCGGCTGGATCAGTTCATCTCCGAAGGAGGCCGGGGCATCAACATCACCGTCCCGTTCAAGACCGATGCTTTTGCGGCGGCGGATGAACGTTGCGAAGGCGCAGCTCTGACAGGTGCTTCCAACTGTCTGAAATTCGAGAATGGACGCATTATTGCCGAAAATTTCGACGGGGTCGGGTTGCTGCGCGATATTGCGGAAAATCTGGGCCAAGCGGTCTCGGGCAAGCGTGTGCTTTTCCTTGGCGCGGGCGGGGCGACACGCGGCGCGGCGCTGCCGATCCTCAGGGCCGGGGCGGCGCAGGTGGTTGTGGCCAACCGGACCGTCGCCAAGGCGCAGGCGATTGCCGATGAGTTGACTCGCTTCGGCGAGATCCGCGCGACAGGCTATGACAGTTTGGGTGCGGGGCATGACATCGTGCTGAATGCCACCTCAGCCAGCCTGTTCGATACGCGCCCACAGGTCGCGGATGCAGTGTTCGAGGGGACAGGGCTGGCCTATGATCTGGTCTATGCAAAGGGGCTGACAGGATTCTTGCGACAGGCCCGAGGGATGGGTGTGCCGGTCCTGGCGGATGGCGTCGGGATGCTGGTTGAACAGGCGGCCGAGGCCTATGCCTGGTGGCGAGAACAACGTCCCGACACAGCCGCGTTGATACGGGATCTGACGGTGCCGCTGGTGTGAGTTATCAGCAGTCTACCGGCTGGTCGGTGAATGGTCTGGCTGTTGACCGCCGGACAATCCGACACCTTAATCCGCATAGACAACACCGCGCCTATAGGGCTATCGGGGAAATCCCGCCCGCAAATGCAGCAAGGATCGGTGCGGTGACGGCAAAGCCAGCGCGCAGGTGGTCACTGGTGCTGAATTTCAGGCCGCGTGCCTCCATCCAATCGTCGACATCGGTGCGCTCGCCCTCATCTGAAACTTGGGCGGCACTTTGGGCGAGTCTGTTGATGCGCCCATCCAGAACAAGCGCGACCGGCAGATAGAAACTGAGGATCAGCAGGCAAAAATATGTGCCGGTGAACAGCGCGGAGGCCAGAACGACGGTCCCGTAAGCGTTCCGCTCTGCCTCCATGACCAGAGGCAGCGGCCAGTACATCCAGCTTGTCGCGAAGAACATGCCGAAGGTCAGGATCAGGCTGGACAGGTAAAGCTGTCGCCGCATCCTGACCAGATTCTGCGCAAGTTGCGCCGCCTCTTCCTCGCGCGTGTTGCCGCCGCCGCGTTCCAGACACAGGATCATGCCGACGATCAGCGCGCCCACGCCAAGCCCCGCCAGCCCGTTGATGATATCCAGCACGCGGTTGAGCAGGGATATGACGGGAATCTCACCGCAACGCCCCAGCAACCACATATCCTGAGGTCCCGAACAGCCGGGCAGGTTGCCGCGGGACAAAGCGGATTCGAACAGGTCTGCGCCCAGCCGGTGATAGACGTGTGGCGCATCGGGGGATGCGTTCTGCTCGATTGTGGGTGTCATCGCCAGATAAAGAATGAACAGCAACGTGCCGATTGCCGCGATCCGGGTGGCGCGCGAGATCGGTCCCGCGATGTCCCGGATCACCAGCGCAACGGCAAGCAGGGCCAGAGCGCCAAAAAACCATGTTGCCGCAATGAACCTGAACCGGCCCGCCGCTTCCAGCCAATGCCGACCTTCTTGCAAAATGGCGCTTGGAACCGCCAGATCGGTGGCGAAAATATGGTCGGAAATTACACCGTGCATCCAGAAAATGCTGATCGGAACCAGTGCGATTGTAAAATAACGCAAGTCCACTTTGCGGATGGTCACGACCGATGCCTCAGGTTGATGTAAGGTCCTGCTGCGCAGTCTAACATGAAATCTGTCAGTTGCGCATAAGGCTTGGCTATGTCGGCATGCGTTGGATTTTGCCCCGTTCAAAACCGCCCGGCGGCGTGGCATTCGTGAAGTTGCGCGCTGTCGGCTGGGTGCGGTTGCGGTACACCTGGTGCTTCTTCGGGGGAGCCGAAGCTGATCATTTGCTGTTTGGCTGCCCCGAAACGCCCGGCAAAAAACCGGAGCGTTTCAACGAAACGGCTGCCAGCGCTTGACGCCGGAACAAGGCTGAAATAAGTGAAGAGTCGTCGAGCGGGCGTTGTGTAATGGTAAGACCTCAGCCTTCCAAGCTGATGATACGGGTTCGATTCCCGTCGCCCGCTCCAAGCCTTTCAGATATTATAGACGTCCGTGACAATGCCGCTTGTGGCTGTGGGTGGTTTTCGCTTGTTGCATTGGACCGATGGCCGCGCGAGATGGATGTGAAAACATGCTCGCGGCGCGCGACGGTGATGCAGCTTCTCGGCGATCGTGCAGGTCAATGCAGGGCGTTGGGCCTGGGCAATCTGGGGTGTCAGACCTTTGTATATCGTGCGAAAACCTGGCAATTCTCATCGGCGTTCAGCCTGACTGTAAATTTCTTTCAATCCGTGTGGAACCAATCAAATCTCGGAAGGTTGGATTTTCAGGCACTAAACTGCTTGTCCAATTTACGGCAGGTAGTCAGGTCGCGGCAATCTTCCTCCCTCAGATTTGCCGCGACCTGACCGGGAGCTGAATGCGCGCCTTCGGGACCCTCCCCCCGGTGGCGCAGGGCAGAGAAGAGAGCACCTGTTTACTGGCGCATCTCTGCTATCGACACGCCCATCGGGTGCGGATCCGGTGGGCGTGTCAATTTTTCTCAATACCTCAATACCCGGTAGTCGGACCTCACATGATGGCCCATGCTTGCACGGCAAGCGGAACAAATGGCGTTCAGCGGGCGTTGATTGCGCAGCACAGGCCGAGAATCGGTCGTAAAGGAGGACAGTCCATGCCCCGCAAGTTTTTGACCCTCAGCGCAAGCGCTGCAATCATGGCAGGTGTCGTCTTGACTGGTGCCACCGCTGTCGCGGGGCTTTGGGCCGACACCGAAATGTCAACGCCCACCGCGATCCACGCTGCGACTGACCTGCCCAGCCCTGCGGTCGTGGATTTCGATGTGTTGCACGGGCTTCCGGTTTTTGACGAACAATCCGATACGGTTGGCACCGTAGCGGAAGTGCGCGTCGGGCCGGATGGTCGCGTAACCGGTGCAATCGTCGAGATTGGCGGTTTTCTGGGACTGGGCGCGCATCGCGTCGATCTTGGCCTTGATCAACTGGCGATGCGAGGATTGGATGGTGAAACGCGTGATCCGGCCGTGCAACTTCTGGTCAGCAACGCCGAACTGGACCGCTTGCCGCGGTTCGAAGGTTAAGGGCGAGCCCCGCGGATGCATTCCAACATACGCCAGCATTGGCAGCTGACAATCCTCGCTGCGGTGGCAGTCATTGCCGCGTTGTATTTTGCCAAACCCGTCTTTGCACCTTTTACGCTGGCGTTTGTGTTCGCCATCGTACTGACGCCGATTTCCGATTTCTGGCAGCGCACCGGATTGCCCGCAACAGCGTCGAGCCTAATGACACTGTTTTTATGCGTCCTGGTGATCGTCGTGCTGGCCGTGTTGCTGGAACCCGTCGCAAACGGGTTGTATGAAAAATGGCCGAGCATACGCGGTGGGATGCGCGAAATGGTATGGAGCCTGCGCGGGCTGCTGCGTGACATTGACGATGTGTCGCGCGAGGTCACAGGTGCCTTGGGATCCAATTCAACAGGTGAAGCCGGTGGCGATGCCGTCGATGAAGCAAGCAAATCGTTTCCCAGTCTGACTGAACTGATGTTTCTGGCACCTGCGCTGTTAGGCCAGGTGATGATTTTCCTCGGGGCGTTGTATTTCCTGTTGCTGTGTCGCAGTGATGTCTATCGCTGGTTGGGCAAGCTTTCGACCGTCAATTCCAAGGCCGCCGCGCTGAAGTTCTACGAGGCCGACCGGCTGGTTGCCCGCTACTCGCTGACCATAACGATCATCAATGTATGCTATGCGGTCTGCGTCGCGCTTGTGTTCAAGCTGATCGGAATGCCGGGTTACATTATCTGGGGTGCGGTTGCAGGCCTGTTGAACTTTGTCGTCTACCTTGGGCCGGCCCTTGTTGCCACGGCTGCGCTCATCGCAGGTCCAGCGGTCTTTACCGGAGGTATGGCATTTGTGCCGGCCGCTGCCTATGTGGGGCTAAACCTGATCGAGGCACAATTTGTGACGCCGACGCTGGTCGGCCGGCAAATGAATGTGAATCCGCTCTTGGTATTCCTGTCGCTGTGCCTGTTTCTCTGGCTTTGGGGGCCGCTGGGGGGTATCGTCGCGATCCCGCTCCTGGTGTGGTTCATTGCGGTCTATGATGGGCTGGCGACGCTGGCAGAGGAAGAGGCGGCGACAGGTACGCCTGCAATCTGAAACGGCCCTGCATATCAAGTCGCTGGCACATGAGATCGAACATCATGCGCCAGCGGCGTAAACTTGCATCAGAACGGTATTGCGTTACTTTTCCTTGAACTCGGCCATGGGAAAATTGATTTCCAGAACGAACATTTCGGTGTCCTCTGTGACGTCCATCGTTCCTTCAAGCTGCGCCACGAACGCCGCGATCAATTGCGATCCCAACCCCCCGCTATCGGCTGACGCACTTGCTTCGGTGACACGTTCGCCAAGCGAATTCGCGACGCGCAGCACCGCGTTGGCATCCTCGGTTTCGCGCAGGGTGACTTCCAGCCACGGCTGACCACCATTTGCGGGCTTGCCAATATATTTCAACGCATTGCTTGCAGCCTCGGAAACGGCGAGGCTAAGAGGCACGGCCTGATCGGGATAGAGGATCACGCGGTCCGCGCTTTGACGGATCTTGATCCGGCTTTCCGGCAAACTGCCCGCCGAAACCACGCGGTCAACGATGGCCTTCACCAGCTCGTCGGCCTGAACCCGGCCCTGAAGCGAGGTTTCATATAGGTTGCGGTGAACGGTCGCGAGGCTCATCACGCGACCCTGTACATCGCGCAATGCGACGCGCGCGTCGTCATTGGTGGATTTGCGGATCTTCATGTTGAGGATCGAAGCGATAAGCTGGAGATTGTTTTTGACCCGGTGGTGGACTTCTTTCAACAACACCGTCTTGTCATGGATCATGTCTTCCAACTCGGCTTCGTCGCGCAAAACGCTGACGGCCAGCCGGTGCCAGGTTTCATCGATTTCACGCAGCTCTTTAGGGGTGATCATGTCCTGCCGTGGTGCCTGAATCGCGCGGGACCGCATGAACATCAGCATCCGTGCGCGCAGGTTTCGAGTGGGACCGATCACCAGCCGTTCGACCGCCACATAGGCGACGGCAAGGCTTGCCAGCCACATCAGCACCGGGAAGAGCAGCGGAATTGCCAAGCGGATCGCCCCGGCGGTGATCGAGTTCACCTTCGATGGCCAACTGCCAAGCGCGTATATCAATCCAGGCACAACCGGCACGACGGCAAAGACACGTTCTTCAGCCATCCGGGTGATGCCGGTAAAGCTTTGCTGTGGCTTGCCAATGAATTTCTGCAGGGGCCGTCCTGCGGGCAAACGTACCTCTACCCCGTTCATGCCGCCACTGGCCGACAGGATTTCGCCGGTGTCGTTGAACAGCACCAGGTCCAGCGGGCTGTCTTTCTTCACGTCGTTGTCGCGAGAATGCAGGTGGCCGTGGGGCAGAGACACCGAAACATGTCCGATAAATTCACCATTGTTGATGATGGGTATCGACACGACGATCACCGGCACACCGCTGACAGAGCCTGACGCTGACATGGTGACGCGTGGGCGGGGATCTTCCTTCATCGTCAAGTACAGTTTGTTGCCGGACAGGTTCAGTTGCTGCGGCGAAGAAGAACATTCGACAATGCCGTCCGAATTGATGAAGCCCGCAAAACTGTAGGTGCTGGATGTGTCCAGATAGTTCTTCAGGACCGAAGTGCATAGCGCAGGGTCATCACGAATCAACGGAACAAAGCTGGAGATTGCCTGCGCGGCACCAAAGGCGTTGCGCAGCAGGCCTTCTTCACCGCCGGCCGCAGCGGCCGTCATCGCAAGCAGGTTGGCTTCGGCATTGCGGCGGGACTTCTCAACCACCACAGCGGTTTGCGAAACCGATATCAGACCAAGCGGCAACAACGCGGCGGCCAGCATGACACCAAACCTGAAGGCGAGGCCATCGCTCGCGCCGCGAAGTCTGCGTATCACGCCGAAAATCTGCCCGGCGGAATCATGCCATTGACGACCGCCATCGTCGCTTTGTCGGTCATTTCCATGCTGTCATCGCTGTGCAAATCCAGCAATTCGGCCAATCTGGACCGTCCGCGGTTGACGCGGCTCTTGATGGTGCCGATGGCGACGCCACAGGTTTCGGCAGCATCTTCATAGGAAAAACCTGATGCGCCCACGAGGATCAGCGCTTCGCGCTGTTCGTCTGCAAGCTTGGCAAAGGCTTCTTCGAAATCGCGCATCGCGAGACGTCCGTCGTGATGCGGCTTCTCGGACAGGGTTTCGGCAAAGGACCCATCGACATCCGCGACTTCGCGGCGGCTTTTGCGACGGTCCGAATAGAAGGTGTTGCGCAGGATGGTGAACAGCCAGGCGCGCATATTGGTACCGGGTTCGAAATGGTCGATCTTGTTCCACGCCTTGACAACCGTGTCCTGCACCAGATCATCCGCGGCAGAGCCGTTTCGCGTCAGACTCAACGCAAAGGCCCGCATCGACGGGAGGTGCTGCACGATCTCATCGCGCGGGTCGGAATGCTCTTCCGAGGCTTCTAAGTCGCTCATTTATTGGCTTCCTGTGCCTTAAGCTTTTCCAGCAACGCCTTGAACCTGTCCGGCACATCCTCTTCGACAGTTTTCTGGTAAACCTTGCGAAGGTTTTCCTCTATCTGTTCTTCTAAGCCAGACTTTCGGTTTGGTAGAGCCATCCTGTTCCCCTGCACCACTTCTATTAGCCAAAAAATTGCACAACACGGGAACCGAACGCCACAGAGGAACGTTAGGTTCCAAGAAAAACACAAGAGGTACGAAAAAATGACGGATGGTCGCTCCGCTGCGGATTTCGCGGAAACAGTTGGCAGCCTGTTGCCTTACTTGCGGCGTTACGCCCGCGCATTGACGGGTAGCCAGACCACGGGGGACAACTACGCGCTCGCCACGTTGGAGGCTTTGCTGGAGGATCGGACGATCTTTGATGCCGAGCTTGACCCCAAGGTTGCGCTGTTTCGGGCCTTTCACGTCATCTGGACCAGCGCGGGCGCGCCCGTCGCAGAGGACGAGACAGCGATTGGGCGCCGCGCTCAGGCGCATATGGCCGATCTGACGCCGAACACCCGCGAGGTTTTGTTGCTCTACACGATCGAGAGCTTCTCGCATCGCGACATCGGGTCGATCATGCAGATTTCGGCTGAAGAGGCCGAAGAGTTGCTGACGATCGCGCGCCGCGAGATGGAAACCAGCTTGTCTGGTCGTATTCTTGTGATCGAAGACGAGGCCGTGATCGCGCTCGACCTGCAAAGCATCATTGCGGATATGGGGCATGCCATCACTGGTGTCGGGCGGACCCGCGACGGTGCTGTATCGCTGGCTCAGAAAGAGCGCCCTGATCTTATCCTGTCGGATATCCAGCTTGCTGATGGGTCTTCGGGGATTGACGCGGTGAATGACATTCTGGCCGCAGCAGGAGAGATCCCGGTGGTTTTCATCACCGCCTTCCCCGAGCGCCTTTTGACCGGCGAGCGACCGGAGCCTGCATTCGTCATCACCAAGCCTTACTCGGAAGAACAGGTGCAATCCGCGATCAGTCAGGCAATGTTCTTTGCGTCGACAGAAACATTGAATGCCTGAACTATTACGCAACGGCTAAACGCGAAAGGGCGGTCACATCGACCGCCCTTTTCATGTGATCCAAGCCGTGCGGTCAGACCGGCGGTCGTCCTTTGAAAGCGCGTACGATCATCGCAATGACGAACAGCACCACGAAGATGAAGAACAGGATCTGTGCGATACCGGCAGACGCGCCGGCGATGCCACCAAAGCCGAACAACGCGGCGATCAGTGCAACTACAAGAAATGTCAGTGCCCAACCAAGCATAGGGGGCCTCCTTTCAGTGTGTTTTCGTCGCGTCGTTCTGACGCGTTGTGAGAGGAAAACGCCGAGATCGGCGGAGCGGTTCCAGAGTATTTTTGGCGATCTGATTGGAACAAAATGTCCTTAAATGCGTTGTGCAAAGTCAGGTTCGGGGGCCGTCCCGAGCCATGATGTATGAGGTTTGCGGACGCACGCGCGTCCGTGCTAGGAACAAAGCGCAGTGCAGGCGCATGTTTCCTAAGGACGTCCAGAAAGTGATCCTCCAGATTTCTCCTTTGGTTACATGATGCAGCGGCTCGACGCGCGCGATCTGCAAATCCTGACGGTGCTCAGCCGGGACGGGCGCATCACCAAGGCCGCCCTTGCCGAGGCCGTGGGATTGTCGCCCACGCCTTGCTGGGAACGTCTGCGCAAGCTGGAGCGGGCAGGCCTGATCGACGGCTACGGCGCGCAGGTCAATCTGCGCAAGCTTGGCCCGCATGTGTTCGTCTTTGTCGCCGTGGAACTTGCCGATCACACTGCCGCCACCTTCCGCGTGTTCGAGGATGCGCTGCACCGGTATGACGAGGTCACGGCCTGCTGGGCCTTGGGCGGCGGTTTTGATTATCTGATGCAGGTCGTCACCCGCGATATTGACGCCTATCAACGCCTGATTGACAGCATGCTGGAGGCCCGCATCGGCCTGGCGCGCTATTTCACCTATATCGTGACCAAACCGGTGAAGGGGCCAAATCCCCCGCCTCTGGCGCTGCTTGCAGGGATAGACGAGTAAGCGGCAGAGGAATCGTCTGCCTTGACCGCTTCATATAGTCGAATTTTCTTTCGAGTCAGGTGATTTCAGCCTCAACCGCTGGACGGCGAGGGCGATACTACGGGCAACAATCCCGGAGGTGTTGCCATGTATGACGTGAAATTGCCTGACGCTCTCGCGCTTGAAGATCCCCGACTGCAACGCAGCTTTGCCTATGTTGACGGCAAATGGTGCGCTGCGGCATCCGGTGATGTTGTCGATGTGACAGACCCCGCGACGGGCCGGGTGATCGGCGAGGTTGCCAGCCTGTCCGCCACCGAAAGCGCTGGGGCCGTGGATGCCGCACAAGCCGCATTTGATGGTTGGGCGGGTCGGCTGCCTCAGGAACGGTCCGCCATTCTGCGCCGCTGGTTCGATCTGATGATTGAGCATCGCGAAGATCTGGCCCGGCTGATGGTGGCCGAACAGGGCAAACCGCTGTCCGAAGCGCGCGGCGAGATCGACTATGCCGCGTCCTTCGTGGAATTCTACGCCGAAGAGGCCAAGCGCCCGAATATCGAAGGCGTCACCAGCCATCTGCCCGATGCAGAGGTGGAACTGTGGCTGGAACCTGTCGGTGTCGTGGCGCTGATCACGCCGTGGAATTTTCCGGCCGCAATGCTGACCCGCAAGGCCGCGGCCGCGCTGGCGGCAGGCTGCACCGTGGTCGCCCATCCCAGCCACGAGACGCCGTTTTCCGCGCTGGCACTGGCGGAACTGGCGGAACGCGCGGGCCTGCCTGCGGGCGTGTTCAACGTCGTCACCGGGCGCGCCTCGACCGTGGTGCCGCCCTGGACGGATGACAGCCGCGTGCGGGCGCTGTCCTTCACCGGCTCGACAGAGGTGGGGCGGCTGCTGTACCGCGCCTCTGCTGACACGATCAAACGGCTGGTCATGGAGCTGGGCGGCCACGCGCCGGTGATCGTCTTCAAGGGCGCGGATCTCGATAAAGCCGTGGCCGAGACGATCAAGGCGAAATTCGCGACCACCGGGCAGGACTGCCTTGGCGCCAACCGCATCTATGTGGAACGCGCCATCTATGCAGAGTTCAGCGCCCGGTTTACCGAAGCCGTCAAGGCGCTGACCATCGGGCCGGGCGCTCAGGATTGTGACCTTGGGCCGCTGATGAACGAAGCCGCCATCGCCAAGCAAGAGGCGCATGTCGCGGATGCGCTGGCCAAGGGCGCGAAGCTGGTCGCAGGCGGCAAACGCCATGCGCTCGGTCCACTGTTTTATGAACCGACGGTGCTGACGGATGTGCCGGACGATGCTGCCATCATGTCCGAGGAAACCTTCGGCCCGGTGGCGCCCCTGACGCCCTTCGATACCGAAGCCGAGGTTGTGGCCCGTGCCAACGCGGGCGAATACGGTCTTGTCGCCTATGTCCACAGCCATGATCCGCGCCGAATCTACCGGGTTAGCCGGGCGCTGCAATTCGGCATGGTCGCCGTAAATCGCACCAAGGTGACGGGCGCGCCGATCCCCTTTGGCGGGGTGAAGCAGTCGGGCCTTGGTCGCGAAGGGGCGCGTCGGGGCATGGAACAGTTCATGGAAATCAAATACGTCTGTCGTGACTGGGCATGACTTTTGCGGCGTCCGGACCTGGTCAGGGATTTGAACGCCGACGCTACGAAATTACGCAAAGGAACTGACAATGCTGAAGAATGATCAACTCGAAGCCTGGGACCGGGACAACTTTTTCCACCCCTCGACACATCTTGCCGAATTCGCGCGGGGCAACGCGCCGCATCGCGTCATCACCGGCGGCGAGGGCTGTCATATCACCGACCGCGAGGGCACGCGCCTGTTGGATGCGTTTGCCGGGCTGTACTGCGTGAACGTGGGCTACGGGCAACAAAAGATCGCCGAGGCGATTGCCGATCAGGCGCGCGAGCTGGCCTATTATCATGCCTATGTCGGTCACGGCACCGAGGCGTCGATCACCCTGTCCAAGATGATCCTTGATCGCGCGCCCGATCATATGTCCAAGGTCTATTTCGGGCTGTCAGGATCGGATGCGAACGAAACCAACGTCAAGCTGATCTGGTATTACAACAATATCTTGGGTCGTCCCGAGAAGAAGAAGATCATCAGCCGGTGGCGCGGCTATCACGGGTCCGGGCTGGTCACAGGCTCGCTGACCGGGCTGGAACTGTTCCACAAGAAATTCGATCTGCCGATGGCGCAGGTGATCCATACCGAAGCGCCCTATTACTTCCGCCGTCCCAAGCAGGAGATGACCGAGGAGGCATTCTCGGCCCATTGCGCGTCAGAGCTGGAAGAGCTGATCCAGGCCGAAGGCCCCGACACCATCGCCGCCTTCATCGGCGAGCCGGTGTTGGGCACAGGTGGCATCGTTCCGCCGCCCGCTGGCTATTGGGAGGCCATTCAGGAAGTGCTGAACCGCCACGACATCCTGCTGGTCGCGGATGAGGTCGTCACCGGCTTTGGCCGTCTGGGCAGCATGTTCGGGTCCACGCATTACGGGATGACGCCGGATCTTATCACCATCGCCAAAGGGCTGACCTCGGCCTATGCGCCGCTGTCGGGTTCTATTGTCTCTGACAAGATGTGGAAGGTGCTGGAGCAGGGCACGGATGAAAACGGCCCCATCGGGCATGGCTGGACCTATTCCGCGCATCCGATTGGTGCGGCTGCGGGCGTGGCCAACCTGAAGCTGCTGGACGAGCAGAACCTGATCGAGAATGCCGGTACGGTGGGCGCGTATCTCAACAAGGTCATGGCCGAGGCAGTGGGCGAACATGCCCATGTTGGTGACGTCCGGGGCGAAGGCATGCTATGCGCCGTGGAATTCGTCAAGGACCGTGAAACGCGCGAATTTTTCGACCCATCCGCCAAGGTCGGGCCGAGCATCGCTGCAGCCCTTCTGGAACGCGGCGTGATTGGTCGCGCGATGCCGCAGGGCGACATTCTGGGGCTGGCACCGCCGTTCTGCCTGACTGAAGATCAGGCGGACGAGATCGCGTCCAAGACGGCCGAGGCCGTGGCGCAGGTGCTCGGTTAACTGTACAGGGGGCGGCACCGGTTTTGGTTTCCATCGTCGGGAACGAAGATTGGTGCCGTTCGATGCCGCGAACAAAACCGGACAGCATCACTCATTCAGGCGGTTTCCAAAGCGTTTCGGGGCAGGTCGATTGACCTGCCCCGATTGCTTGCTGCCTTGTGAAAGCTCCCGCGTTACTCGGCCTCATCCATTGTCGAGGCGTTGAGTTGCGCGTATTTCTCTTCGCCGATCTTGGTCATCAGATCGAGCTGTGTTTCCAGGAAATCGACATGGCCTTCTTCGTCGGTCAGAAGTTCCTCGAAAATATTCTTGGAGACAAAATCACCGACTGACTCGCAATATTTGCGGGCTTCCTTGTACATCGCGACGGAGTCAAGCTCTGCCGCCAGATCGCATTCCAGCGTTTCCCTGGCGGTCTCGCCGATGCGCAGCGGATCCAGCTTTTGCAGATTCGGATGACCACCCAGAAACAGGATGCGGGCAATCAATTTATCTGCGTGGTGCATTTCCTCGATGCTTTCCTCGCGGCTTTTCTTGGCCATGTGACCCAGCCCCCAGTCCTCTTGCAGACGGTAATGCAGCCAGTATTGGCTGACCGCCGTCAGTTCGGCCCGAAGAGCGTCGTTCAGATGTTGGATGACTTTGGTGTCGCCTTGCATGCTTGGTTTTCCTGTGTTTCTCCGGCGCGCAGGCGGCGGAGGTTCATGGGGACTTCCAGATTATCGTTCTTGCGCATCGTGCCAAGAAACAGCGACATGCAGCCGCCGCAATCAGGGGATTTGCCCAATGCGCGATAGACCTTACCCGGAGTGATCAGTGTAGTCTCATCCGCCGCGCGCATCCAGTCAATGGCTGCATCAATGTCTTGGTGGGTGATGTTCTGACAATGGCAGATGATCATGCGGCACCCCTTTCAGTGCAAGGTTTCGGCAGGTTGGCGATGAGTGGTTGTAGGAACATGACGCGCCATCCTGCGCAGCGCGAGGCCAAGTGATTGGGCAAGTTCGACGATAGAGGGGGCGACGTCCGGTCGAACCAGCAAGGTTGCCATCAACATCGCGTCTTCGCGGGCACCGTCAGTGGCGGCACCGACAAAATTGGCAAAACATGCCTCGTCCGCGCCAAGACATTTGCAGGTAACATGGTGCCGCATCAGCGGACGGCGGCCGTGATCCGCGCAAAGCTGGCACAGATCCTCCAGGTTGCGCAGCGCCGAACGGCCATGCTGTGCGCCCAGACTTGTCGAGAAGTCGTTCCAGACCTGCTGCTGCGCCTCGGCACCGTCGCACCAGAGCCGCAGATAAAGGACGGCACCGGCCTCGACCGGGCCAAGTTCCGTGAGGTAGCCGACGGGCGCGCCGCCGCGATTATGTGCTGTCTGGGTCATTTGGTCAGGATCAACTTGCCGGCCTTCGTGATGCGAAGACGGTAGATCTGGTCGCCAAGGACGATTTCCGCGAGATCGCCGCCACAGGTCAGATCCGTCGCTTCATAGCGGGGCAGGGCAGGGACCGCCGCACTTGGCGTTCTGTTCGGGATTTGGGCGGTCATCTCACGGCCTCCACCCGGTCCGTGAAATGGTCGAGCAGCCATTCAATGCTGACCCCGCCCGGCACCCTGTTGATTTCGGCCAGGCTCCATAGCTCTGACCGGCAGGCGGGGGGTTCGGTGCTTTGAACGTGTTCATAGGTGGGTTCGTCGTAGGATTTCTGCATTGGGATACCTCCACATGATGTGGTCGGGCTTCCCCGGATGCAGGTGGGGTGGCTGGACACCCATTAGGTGACTTATTTAGTCAGATATGTCAATCCGACTCTTTCTGTCGTGTATTAAATTTCTTTGTCAGTCTTCGCCACGGGTCTGACGGATCTGCGCTGACTGTTGATGAGATCGGTAAGACAGATCAAAATGGCCGAACATGCGTGCAACCAAACAAGGTGGACGCTCCGTGCTGCTATCCTGCTAGACGGACGCATGGGTTCTGCAATCCAGCCCCGCAGGATCAGGTCAAAAAGGAATGTCGTCCGCGGCTGAGATATAGCTGGCCACGACCTTCTTGGTCCCGGCCTTCTCGAACGCGATTTCCAGCTTGTCACCTTCGATCCCGATGATGCTGCCATAGCCGAATTTCTGGTGAAACACGCGCTCTCCGGTCTCAAAACTTGAGACGGCTTGCAGGTCGATCACGGTATTTCGGGTCTCGCGCGGCTGGCTGACAGGTCGCTGGGCAGAGCGTTCCTGCAAGCGTCGCCAGCCCGGCGAGTTGTAGACATTGGCATCGGCCGCGCGCTGTTCGATGCCCGATGATCCGCCCATGCCCGCCGCACCGTAGCCGCCACCGTAAAGGCCCGGCGGGGTCAGCACATCGACATGCTCTTCGGGCAATTCGTCGATGAAGCGCGACGGCAGGGCCGATTGCCACTGGCCGAAGACACGGCGATTCGCGGCAAAGGAAATGGTGCAGATTTCTTCGGCACGGGTGATGCCGACGTAAGCCAGTCGCCGTTCTTCCTCCAGCCCCTTCACGCCGCTTTCATCCATGGATCGTTGCGAGGGAAACAGCCCATCCTCCCAACCGGGCAGAAACACCGCAGGGAATTCCAACCCCTTGGCGGCATGCAGCGTCATGATGCTGACCTTGGCACCGCCGTCGTCTGTCTCGTTGTCCATGATCAGACTGACATGTTCGAGGAACCCTTGCAGGTTTTCGAAATTCTCCAGCGCCTTCACCAGTTCCTTGAGGTTTTCCAGCCGTCCCGGTGCCTCGGGCGTTTTGTCATTCTGCCACATGCCGGTATAGCCGGATTCGTCGAGGATGATCTCGGCCAGTTCCATATGGGTCAGATCGTCGTCGCCCGCCATCCGGCCCCAGCGCGCCAGATCCACGACCAGCTTGCCAAGTTCCCTGGCCCCCTTGCCCTTCAGTAAACCTTGCTCAATGGCCAGCGCGGCTCCGTCGATCAGGGACACGCCGTTGGTGCGGGCCGTGGTCTGGATCACCTGTTGCGCTTTGTCGCCCAGCCCGCGCTTGGGCGTGTTGACGATGCGTTCAAACGCCAGGTCGTCATCGGGGCTGACCACACAGCGGAAATAGGCCATCGCATCGCGGATTTCCAACCGTTCGTAAAAACGCGGGCCGCCGATCACGCGGTAGGGCAGGCCGATGGTCAGGAAACGGTCCTCGAACGCCCGCATCTGGTGTGAGGCGCGGACCAGAATCGCCATCTCGTCCAGCGACACGCTGCGCATCCCGCGCGTGCCTTTCTGCATCGCCTCGATTTCCTCACCGATCCAGCGGGCCTCTTCCTCGCCGTCCCAATGGCCGATCAGGCGGACCTTTTCGCCGTCCTGTGCCTCTGTCCACAGCGTCTTGCCCAGCCGTCCGGTGTTGCCGTCGATCACACCGGATGCGGCGGCAAGGATATGCGGGGTAGAGCGGTAATTCTGTTCCAGCCGCACCACATGCGCGCCGGGAAAATCCTTTTCAAAGCGCAGGATATTGCCCACCTCGGCCCCGCGCCAGCCATAGATCGACTGATCGTCATCGCCCACGCAGCAGATGTTCTTATGCGAGGCTGCCAGCAGCCGCAACCACATATACTGCGCGACGTTGGTATCCTGGTACTCGTCCACGAGGATGTATTTGAACCAGCGTTGATACTGTTCCAGCACATCGGGATGCGCCTGAAAGATCGTCACGACATGCAAAAGCAAGTCGCCGAAATCGACCGCGTTCAACTCTCGCAGCCGCGCCTGATATTGGGCGTACAGTTCCGCGCCGCGCTGATTATATGCCCCGGCATCCGCAGCAGGCACCTTGGATGGCGTCAGGGCGCGGTTCTTCCAACCGTCAATGATGCCAGCCAACTGTCGCGCGGGCCAGCGCTTGTCATCTATGTTTGCGGCACGGATCAGTTGTTTCAACAGCCGGATCTGATCGTCCGTATCCAGAATGGTGAAGTTGGATTTCAGCCCGGCCAGTTCGGCATGGCGGCGCAGCAGCTTGACGCAGACCGAATGAAACGTGCCGAGCCATGGCATGCCCTCGATCGTCTGCCCCAACATGCCGCCGACGCGGTTCTTCATCTCGCGCGCGGCCTTGTTGGTGAAGGTCACGGCGAGGATCTCGTTCGGGCGGGCGCGTCCGGTGTTGAGCAGATGCACGATCCGGGCGGTCAGCGCCTTGGTCTTGCCGGTGCCGGCCCCTGCCAGCATCAGAACGGGGCCGTCCAACGCCTCGACCGCAGCGCGCTGCGCGGGGTTCAGCCCGTCCAGATAGGGGGTGGGCCGCGCAGCCATGGCGCGTGCGGAAAGTGATGCGCCTTCAAAGGCGTCCATTTCGTCGAAACTGCTCATGCGCCGAACCTAGTCGAGGATATGACGGAAGGGAAGGCTCGTTCCTGCTATGTTCGTGCCGCTTTTCGGAGAAATTTCCGACTTTAGCGTTCTGCCGACCCGCGATCTGCTGGACAAGACGCGGCTTCCGTCGCACATAAGCGGCATGGATCTTCACGCTCGCTTTCCGGCAATCGCCGACCTGAAGGACCGCGCGCAGCGGCGTGTGCCGCATTTCGCATGGGAATATCTGGCCAGCGCTACCGGAACCGAGGCCACGAGGGCACGCAACCGGGCCAAGCTGGATGATGTCCTTTTCATGCCCTCGATTCTTCATGGCGAATTCACGCCCGACCTGTCCACGACGCTGTTTGGCCAAAGCTATCCCTTGCCTTTCGGTGTCAGCCCGGTGGGCATGTCCGGGCTGCTTTGGCCGGATGCCGAGCGCAGACTGGCGGCAGCGGCAACGCGCGCGGGTTTGCCCTACAGCCTGTCGACCGTCGCCACCCGCACTCCAGAGGATCTGACCCCGCATATCGACGGCAATGGCTGGTTTCAGATGTATCCACCACGGGACGAGGCCGTGCGTACCGACATGCTGCGCCGCGCCAAAGACGCGGGATTCTCGGTGCTGGTGCTGACGGTGGATGTGCCCGTGGCAAGCCGCCGCGAACGGCAGTTGCGTTCTGGTCTGACCTCACCACCACGCCTGACGCCGCGGGTGCTGGCACAGGTGGCGCGCTGCCCGGCTTGGGCCTTGGGGACCTTGCAGCAGGGCATGCCGAGGATGCGCCTGATTGATGATTACGCCGCCAAGGTGACCGGCCTCAGCAGCACGGAACATGCAGGCTATCTTCTGCGGACGTCGCCGGGATGGGACTATCTGCGCTGGCTGCGCGATGGCTGGGACGGGCCGTTTGTCGTCAAGGGCGTGATGCGTGCCGACGACGCCGAGCGATTGGAGGCTGCGGGCGTCGACGCGCTTTGGGTGTCCAACCATGCCGGGCGCCAGTTTGACGCCGCACCGGCCAGCATCGAGGTTCTGCCGGAAATCCGCGCCGCGACCGATCTGCCTTTGATCTTCGACAGCGGCATCGAGGGCGGTCTGGACATCCTGCGCGCCGTGGCGCTGGGGGCCGATTTCGTGATGATGGCCAGCGCCTGGCATTTCGCGCTTGCGGCATTGGGCGATGACGGGCCGCCGCATCTGATTGACATGCTGACCCGCGATATGGCCGCCAATATGGGGCAAATCGGGGCAAAAAACCTCGCGGACCTTTCAAATTGCTTACGTTAGCGTGACCAGAACCATGCAATGCTGCATGTGCGAAAAACTATTCGCATCTTTGTAATCTGCCGCTACTGTAAGCGATTAAAATGACATGCCGAATGGACTTTAAGTACAGGACAACGCCACGATGACAGACTTCAACAAGATCCTCATTGCCAATCGCGGAGAAATTGCGATCCGCATCATGCGCGCCGCGAACGAGATGGGCAAACGCACGGTGGCGATCTACGCCGAAGAGGACAAGCTGGGGCTTCACCGGTTCAAGGCCGACGAGGCTTATCGTATCGGCGCGGGGATGGGGCCGGTAGCCGCCTATCTCAGCATTGACGAGATCATTCGCGTGGCGAAGGAATGCGGCGCTGACGCGATCCATCCCGGTTATGGGTTGCTGTCGGAGAACCCGGATTTTGTGGATGCCTGCACCGAGAACGGCATCACCTTCATCGGGCCCAAGGCGAAAACCATGCGCGCTCTGGGCGACAAGGCCAGCGCCCGCAAGGTGGCAATAGATGCCGGGGTCCCGGTCATCCCCGCGACCGAGGTTCTGGGCGACGATTTCGACGCCATTGCGAAAGAGGCCGAAGCGATCGGCTATCCGCTGATGCTCAAGGCCAGCTGGGGTGGGGGTGGTCGCGGTATGCGGCCTATCAACGGCCCTGACGAGCTGAAGGAAAAGGTGCTGGAAGGCCGCCGCGAGGCAGAGGCCGCGTTCGGCAATGGCGAAGGCTATCTGGAAAAGATGATCATCCGCGCCCGGCATGTCGAGGTGCAGATCCTGGGCGATAGCCACGGCAATATCTACCACCTGTATGAACGTGATTGTTCGGTCCAGCGCCGCAACCAGAAAGTCGTTGAACGGGCACCCGCGCCCTACCTGTCCGAGGCACAGCGAGAAGAGATCTGCGAGCTTGGCCGCAAGATCTGCGCGCATGTGAATTACGAATGTGCGGGGACGGTCGAATTCCTGATGGATATGGAGACCGGCAAGTTCTACTTCATCGAGGTGAACCCGCGCGTGCAGGTCGAACACACCGTGACCGAGGAAGTCACCGGAATCGACATCGTCCAGGCGCAGGTCCTGATTGCCGAGGGCAAATCGCTTGCCGAGGCGACGGGCAAGGCCAGTCAGTATGACATTCGGCTCAATGGTCATGCGCTGCAAACCCGGATCACCACCGAGGATCCGCAGAACAATTTCATCCCCGATTATGGACGGATCGTAGCCTACCGCGTCGCCACCGGTAACGGCGTGCGGCTGGATGGCGGCACCGCCTATTCCGGTGCGGTCATCACGCGGTTTTACGACAGCCTGCTGGAAAAGGTGACGACCTGGGCACAGACGCCGGAAAAGGCGATCTCGCGCATGGACCGTGCCTTGCGTGAATTTCGTATCCGGGGCGTCAGCACCAATATCGCCTTTGTCGAAAACCTGCTGAAGCATCCCACATTTCTGAACAACCAGTATCATACCAAGTTCATCGACGAGACGCCCGAGCTGTTCGAGTTCTCCAAGCGGCGGGACCGGGGCACCAAGGTGCTGACCTATATCGCCGACATCTCGGTGAACGGCCATCCCGAGACAGCGGGCCGTGTGCTGCCTGCCTCGGATCTCAAGCCGGCGCGTGCTCCACAAGTGCGTGGTGAGCCTGCGCCGGGCACCCGCAACCTGCTGGAAGAAAAAGGCCCGCAGGCCGTGGCCGACTGGATGGCGGCCCAGAAGCAGGTGCTGATCACCGACACTACCATGCGCGACGGGCACCAGTCCCTGCTTGCCACGCGGATGCGCTCGATCGACATGATCAATGTAGCGCCTGCCTATGCGGCCAACCTGCCGCAATTGTTCAGCGTCGAATGCTGGGGCGGTGCCACATTCGACGTGGCATACCGCTTCTTGCAGGAATGCCCGTGGCAGCGTTTGCGCGATCTGCGCACGCGTATGCCCAACCTGATGACACAAATGCTGCTGCGTGCGTCAAACGGCGTCGGTTATACCAACTACCCCGACAACGTGGTGCAGAGCTTTGTCAAACAGGCAGCCGAGACCGGCGTGGATGTGTTCCGCGTCTTCGACAGCCTGAACTGGGTCGAGAACATGCGCGTCGCGATGGATGCGGTTCTGGACAGCAACAAGGTGTGCGAAGGCACGATCTGCTATACCGGCGACATCAACGATCCGGATCGCGCCAAGTATGACCTGAAATACTATGTCGCCATGGGCAAGGAGCTGAAAGCCGCAGGCGCGCATGTGCTGGGGCTGAAGGATATGGCAGGGCTGTTGAAGCCCGCCGCCGCCGGGCCGCTGATCACCGCGCTCAAGGAAGAGGTGGGCCTGCCGATCCATTTCCACACGCATGACACCAGCGGTGCCGCAATCGCCACTGTGATGGCTGCGGCGCAGGCCGGGGTTGATGCGGTGGACGCGGCAATGGACGCGCTGTCTGGCAATACCAGCCAGCCGACGCTCGGTTCTGTGATCGAGGCCTTGCGCTGGACCGAGCGCGACACCGGGCTGGACATTGGCGCGGTGCGCGAAATCTCGAACTACTGGGAGGCCGTGCGCGGCAAATACGCGGCGTTTGAATCCAGCCTGCAAGCCCCCGCATCCGAGGTCTATTTGCACGAGATGCCCGGCGGCCAGTTCACCAACCTCAAGGCGCAGGCTCGCAGCCTGGGGCTGGAGGAACGCTGGCACGAGGTCGCCCAGACCTATGCCGATGTGAACCGGATGTTCGGCGATATCGTGAAGGTCACGCCGTCCTCGAAAGTTGTGGGCGACATGGCGTTGATGATGGTCAGCCAGAACCTGACCCGCGCCGAAGTCGAGGACCCCAAGACCGATGTGGCCTTCCCGGATTCCGTCATCGACATGATGCGCGGCAACCTTGGTCAGCCTCCGGGCGGTTTCCCGGACGGTATCCTCAAGAAGATCCTGAAAGGCGAAAAGCCCAACACAGAACGTCCGGGCAAGCATCTTGTGCCCGTTGATCTGGACGCCAAGCGCAAGGAGCTTTCGGATCTTCTCGACGGGGCAGAGGTGGATGACGAGGATCTGAACGGCTATCTCATGTATCCCAAGGTGTTTCTGGACTACATGGCGCGCCACCAGACCTATGGTCCGGTGCGGTCATTGCCGACGAGGACGTTCTTTTACGGGATGGAACCGGGCGAGGAAATATCGGCCGAGATTGATCCCGGCAAGACTATGGAGATCCGCCTTCAGACGCTGGGCGAGACCGACGAGAACGGCGAAGTCAGGGTGTTCTTCGAACTGAACGGCCAACCCCGCGTGATCCGCGTGCCGGACCGCAAATCCAAGGCCAGCACCGCTGCACGGTCCAAGGCGGAACTGGGCAATGCCAACCATGTCGGTGCCCCGATGCCCGGTGTCGTCGCCTCTGTTGCGGCGCAGGCTGGACGTCCCGTGAAACATGGCGACCTGCTGCTGACAATCGAGGCGATGAAGATGGAAACCGGCATCCATGCAGAGCGTGACGCGGTGGTCGCGGCCGTGCATGTCCAGCCCGGGGCCCAGATTGATGCCAAGGATCTGCTGGTCGAATACGAAGCCTAGGAAATTCGTCGCCCCGGAACCTTGCCGAACCGGGGCGGCGACACAAGTTTACGCGTGTTGAGCAATGCCTGACCCATCGGTCGGTGTGATGCTTGTGCAGCAGAAACTGTTCCGGGACGTAATACAATGATGCATCTGCTATCTGATCCCGCCGTCTGGGCGTCCTTCCTGACGCTGACGGTGCTTGAGATCGTGCTTGGCGTGGACAACGTCATCTTCATCTCGATTGCCGCAGCAAAACTGCCGGAAGAACAGCGCCGATCCGCCCGGCTGATCGGGCTTTCTGGTGCGCTGGTTCTGCGTGTGGCGCTGCTGTTTTCAATCGCGTGGATCGTTTCGCTCAAGGATCCGCTCTTCGAGGTGTTCGGGCATCCGTTCAGCTGGCGTGACATGATCCTGCTGGCCGGTGGCCTTTTTCTGATCTGGAAAGCCTCGACCGAGATTTTCGACGAGGTCGAAGGCGTGAAGCACGAAGCCAATGTGGTTGCCGCCAGCTTTGCCTCTGTTCTGGTGCAGATCATGGTGCTTGACGTGGTGTTTTCGCTCGATTCAGTCATTACCGCCGTGGGGATCGCAAATCATCTGGAGGTGATGATCGCGGCCGTGGTGATCGCGATTCTCGTGATGATGGTGGCGGCCGAGCCGATCTCCCGGTTTGTCGAGGCGCATCCATCCACCAAGATGCTGGCGCTGGCCTTTCTGGTGATGGTCGGCATGGCGCTTATGGCCGATGGATTCGGTGTGCATGTCGAGCGAGGCTTCATCTACGCGGCGATGGTGTTTGCGGGTGGGGTCGAGGGGTTGAACCTGATCCGCGCCAAACGCAGGCGCGCAGCGCGGTCGTGATGTAGAGTGCCGCCCGAGGTCAAGGCGGGACTGGTGTCGGCTGGCACTGCATCGCGCCCCCGGCGAGCCAATGCAAAACGCAGTCGTGGAAAGCGTCAATGGCCGGCAGCGAGATGCGTGTCTGAATGAACATATCTTCGCCAACCTCGCCCAAGCCCGAAAGATCGTGAGGCATTGGTCAAATCTGTTTATCAGCGAAATTCATGGGATAGTCGCGGGAGAATTCGCGAAGGGCAATTCCGGCGGTTGCGCGGTTCGGCTGACTGCGCCCGACGAGCGGTCATCGAACCCGCATCATATCTCCGGTATCCAGCTTCTTGACGTAATCTACCGCGCTGCCATTCCAGTGGTAGGCAAAATGCGCCCCCTGTGCGGGGATCGGAACGACATCGGGCCAGAATGCGGCGATGCAGGTGCCGCCCGCAAACCGGACGCTGGGCCAGGTTATGCCGTTCGAGCCTGCCGCGCGCCGTTCGGCACCGAACACCTGAGAGGGTCCGTAATCGTCAGGGTCCAGCAGGTCACCGAAGCCCGACACATCGTCCATCTCGGCGTCCACCGACCCGATCAATTCGCGGAACTGCGATGTCCAGCCTGGGGCTTCCTCCGTGGCCAGCATGGTTTTCGTGTGGTGGTAGATTGTTTCCGCGATGGCTACCTCGGTGCTGTCGCCCGCGTAATACAGGCCGAACGTCCCATCGCTGAACCGCCCCGGCCGCAAAGGCGAGCAGTGAACAAAGGGGGCCATGACCCAGCTTGCGCCGGTTCCTGTGACGCGCCGGCCCACCGGGACCTTCGCGAGATCGCCGATGCTGTCGCGGATGCGCGGGTTGAACTTGGCTTCGGCCGAGGCCAACGCCTCCCAATCGGCAGGGTCGGCAATGTCCTCGAACAGGTCAATCGGCGGATAGATCGAGCGGATGATCCGGACGCTGCGCGGCCAGACCACGCGGCGTGCCGGCGCTGTCACCATGCCCCGCGCTCTGCGTCCAGATAGCTGCGCAGGTCGATCAGGTCGGTGATCTCGCCGCGCATCATGATGTCGAGCGCGCTTTGGTCGTTGAAGGCCGCGTTCGGTTTTCTGATCCAGTCATAGCCGCGCGCAGGATCGGTAAAGAGATAGCGCAGGCCCTTGTGAATCCCCATCAGGATCGCCATGCGCGCTCGCAGGTCGCGGTCGATCCGGCCGATGCTCCCGTCCTTCCAGCGGGCCCAGGTGCGCTGGGCCATGTCGCCCAGCAGCGTGCGGGCCTCGATATCGCTGAGCTGCCAGGCGCGAAACAGGTTGACGGTGGTGCGCGCGAGGGCTGCGGCCTCCTCGTCCGTGATGGCGGGAAGGTCAGGGCGCGACGCGGTGGGTTCGATCGTGGCAAACTGCATGGTAAATCTCCTATGGCATATATATACGTAATAAATGCCATTTGGCAAGTGGTGGAGTGCGATGAGGTCGCTGCGCGCGTCAGCGCCACGGTCGCATTTTCCATTCCGACAACCACGATCAGGTGCGAATGCACCTCGCCGACGTCATGGCGGTTCTCAATTTCGTCTGAAGGCGCAACACATTCAGGGCATCACGCCCTATGAATACATCTGTAGGATCCGGACGTCAGAACCCATTCAACTCACCGTCAATTCAGTCCACCAAGTGCCGGGACGGAACACCCAGCTATCGCAGCATGGCTCCAAGACTGACACCGCCAAGGCTGGCCGCACGCAGGGCGGGGAGCGGCGCGTCTGTTGTCTCGCTGTCGGGTCTGAGCAATCCCATATTGCCCGAGGGATGCGTCAAGCGCGCTGTCTGGGGCTGGTCGAGGACCGACCCGAACCGACTGGCTTTGGGATGTGGTGTGCCATCAACTTGCGGGCCTCGCACGGGCTTGATCCCCATATGCGTGCTGACAAGAAGAGCGGCAGCTGCCGGGTGGCCAGGCAGTTTCGGTCGTGATGGGGCAGGGGGAACCCATTCGACCTGAGCCAGGGCAGCACGAAATCCCTTGTTCATCAATGCCGCGACGCGAGCGGTTCTGTCAGCGGAGGACCTCGCGCCGAATACGGTCACGATCAGACGTTTCTGTCCACGCTGCGCCGAGGCGGTCAGGTTGTATCCGGCGGCGCGCGTGTAGCCGGTCTTGATCCCGTCAGCGCCGGAATAGGCACCCAGAAACCGCCGGTTGGTATGCGCGATCTTGCGTCCACCTGCCGATGCGTGAACCTTGCTGAACAGGTCGAAATATGCCGGATGGTCGAAGAATAATTGGCGCGCCAGCAGCGACATGTCCCGAGCGGTCGACAGGTGGCCGTCAGCCGTCAGCCCGTGGGGGTTGCGGAAATGCGTCCGGGTCATGCCGATCCGCGCGGCCGTGGTGTTCATCCGGGCGACGAAATCTTCGGTATTGCCCGAAATTGCCTCTGCCAGCGCGGTGGCCGCATCATTGGCGGATTTGATGGCGGTGGCGATTACAAGGTCGCGCAGACTGATCCTTTCGCCTGTTTGCAGATGCAATGACGACCCCGTCACTGCTGCGGCTTTGGCCGATACGGTGACTTGCGCGTCAAGATCAACCTCGCCCGCACCCGCCGCCTGAAACGCGATGTAGAGCGTCATCATCTTGGTCAGAGATGCGGGATGCAGTTGCTTGTCAGCATCCTCGGCCAGGTAAACCTGACCGTTGCGGGTGTCCATGACCAACGCGGCTTGGGGGGCGGCACCGACGGCGAAGGGGAACAACAGGAAAAGCAACGGGGCGAGCCGTTTTAATGCCATTCCGAAGCAGAGACATAAACGCCTTGAATATCGGTTGGCACCGCGCATGTTTCGTCCTCAAATGGTTCGGGCGATGACCGATCTGTACCGCACCCTTCCTGCGACGGTCTTAAGGCGTCAGGGTTTATGGACAGTGAATCTTGTCCGGCGCGGTGTCGGATGGAGTTGGTAGATCGTCTATGGCAGAGGATCGAAAGTGCCGGTCCGCTACATGCAATCTACGCTCGCAACGCTGTGTCAAAAGGCACATCAGAGGAGATGCACTTGCGTCTCTGGCGAGGGTTTCCTTGCGCTCCGGTGGCTTGTTCCACCGGTCCAATTCGCCTATACCGCCAGTTCCGTGCCTGCGTATCGGAAGGCGAAAGACATGCTGCACACACCCTATTATCTGATCGACAAGTCGCGGCTGCTGCCGAACCTCGAAAAGATCGCGTTTCTGCGCGAGGCATCAGGCACCAAGGCACTGCTGGCGTTGAAATGTTTCGCCACCTGGTCGGTGTTTGATCTGATGAGCGGGTATATGGATGGCACCACCTCCAGTTCGCTGTTCGAGGTAAAGCTGGGGCGTGAAAAGTTTCCGGGCGAGACACATGCCTATTCCGTCGCTTGGGCCGACCATGAGATCGATGAGGTGTTGGCCAATTCCGACAAGGTGATTTTCAACACCGCAGCACAACTGCGCCGGTTCGAAACGGTCAGCCGCGATCATGTTCGCGGGCTGCGCGTCAATCCGGGCGTGTCCACATCCGGTTTTGATCTGGCCGATCCCGCGCGCCCGTTCAGCCGTCTGGGTGAACATGATCCGGCCGATATAGAACCCGTCGCGGACCTTATCAGCGGCTTCATGTTCCACAACAATTGCGAAAACAGCGACTTTGCCCGGTTCGACGAGATGCTTGACATGATCGAGGCGCGTTTTGGCACGTTGATCCGTCGAATGGGCTGGATCAGCCTTGGCGGCGGCATCCATTTCACCGGCGAAGGCTATCCGCTGGACAAGCTGGCCGAACGGTTGAAGCGCTTCGCAGGCGAGAACGAGGTGCAGGTCTATCTGGAGCCGGGCGAGGCCGCGATCACCAATTCCACCACGCTGGAAGTCACTGTGCTGGACACGTTGTTCAACGGCAAGAACCTTGCCATCGTCGACAGCTCGATCGAGGCACATATGCTTGATCTGTTGATCTACCGCGAAAGCGCCAAGGTCACGCCGAATGACGGGCCGGAGGAGTGGATGATCTGCGGCAAATCCTGCCTTGCGGGCGATATTTTTGGCGAGTTCCGCTTTCCTGCGCCGCTGAAACCCGGTGACCGGTTGTCGATGCAAGACGCGGGTGGTTACACAATGGTCAAGAAAAACTGGTTCAATGGCGTGAAAATGCCCGCCATAGCGATCCGCGAGATGGACGGGACAGAGCGGCTGGTCCGCGACTTCACATATGGCGATTTTGCGGCGGCCTTGTCGTGACTCTCGCGCATGGGCGTTAAAATTACGCGCCAGGAATACTTGCGAACGAAAAAGGGGTTCTGTCAGTTGAAAAAACACGTTCTCATCGTCGGCGCCGGCGGCGTTGCTCAGGTCGTTGCGCATAAATGCGCGCAGAACAATGATGTGTTGGGCGATATTCATATCGCCAGCCGGACCTTGTCCAAATGCGAAGGGATCATCGCCTCGGTCCACGAGAAATCGGCGATGAAGCAGGATGGCGTGCTGGCCGCACATCAGGTTGACGCGATGGACAGTGCCGCGGTGGCCGCGCTGATCCGCGAGACCGGCGCGCAGATCGTGATCAACGTCGGTTCGGCTTTCGTGAACATGACGGTGCTGGATGCCTGTATTGAAACCGGTGCCGCCTATATCGACACGGCGATTCACGAAGACCCTGACAAGATCTGCGAAACGCCGCCCTGGTACGGCAATTACGAATGGAAAAAGCGCGACCTGTGTGCCGAAAAGGGCGTGACCGCGATCCTTGGCGCCGGATTCGATCCGGGCGTCGTCAACGCCTTCGCCCGCTTTGCCGCCGACCGGATGGACGAGGTGCACAGCATCGACATCGTTGACATCAACGCAGGCTCACACGGCAAGTATTTCGCAACCAATTTCGACCCCGAGATCAATTTCCGTGAATTCACCGGGACCGTCTATTCCTGGCAGAACGGCGCATGGCAGGAAAACGCCATGTTCGAGGTCGGCCGCGAATGGGATCTGCCCGTGGTGGGCAAGCAGATGGCCTATATGTCCGGGCATGACGAGGTGCATTCGCTTTCGGCAAATTACCCGCAGGCGGATGTCCGGTTCTGGATGGGCTTTGGCGAACATTACATCAACGTGTTCACCGTTCTTCAGAACCTTGGGCTTTTGTCCGAACAACCGGTGACGACCGCCGAGGGGCAGGAGGTTGTTCCGCTGAAAGTGGTCAAGGCGGTGCTGCCCGATCCGGCCTCGCTTGCGCCGGGCTATACCGGCAAAACCTGCATTGGCGATTTTGTCAAAGGTGTGAAGGACGGGAAAGAAATCGAACTATTTGTCTATAACGTCGCCGATCATGCCGAAGCGTATAAGGAAGTGGGCAGCCAGGGCATCAGCTATACCGCCGGCGTGCCGCCTGTTGCTGCGGCCATACTGGTCGCTTCGGGCGAATGGGATGCCAAGGCGATGAAAAATGTCGAGGAACTGGACCCGAAACCGTTCTTCACGCTGCTCGACCGTATGGGGCTGCCCACCATGATCCGGGACGACAGCGGCGATCGGCCGTGGAACGCTTAGGGTAGGCCAAAGGTGCTGTATTGCCTTCCGCATTCTGCTGGCGCTGACTTGCGGAAGGCCAAATCAATGGCTGTCGGCTGTTTATCTGGCACAGAGGCCCGCCCAAACACGCGCTGACAGACCTTTCGACGAGATATGCGGATCCGCTTGGAGACCCCGGCATAACTGCAAACCGCGTATTTTTGCGATGCCCGGTTCTGCACCTCTCGGCCCGAACCGCTCGATGTCTTTAGCGCATACCAAAAAAAAGCCCGGTGCGCAGGGCACCGGGCAAACTCATAAAAAAAACTTTGGACTAGTGGGTAGGCTTGCCAAGCCCCTCGTCTTTTGCCGTTGACTTGGCGGCCTGTGCGGCGCGTTTTCCGGTTTCTTCGGCTGCGTCCTTGACGTCTGCTGCCGATGCATCCCCGGTTTTTTCCTTCAGCGTCGCTTTGCCTTCTTCATAAGCGGCGCGTCCGGCGTCCAGCGCCTTGCGGCTTTCCTCTTCGAACACACGCTCTGCTTCTGAGACAAAACGGTCGGAATACCCACCGAAGGCCCGGTTTTCGCGATCGGTGCGTTGCAACAGCGCGCCCACAGCCGCGCCACCGGCGATGGCCAGCGCGCCCACCACCAAGGGGTGTTCCTCATAGAATCCACGCGCCTTCGTAGCCCCTTCACTGGCCGCATCCTGAGCGCGGCGGCTCAGCACATAAGCCTGCTCGCGTGCCTCGACCACCCGGTTGCGGGCCTCGGTGCTCAGATGGTCGGTGCCTTCGGCAAACCTTTCGCGCAACCGTTCGGCCTTTGCGACAAGCCGTGCCCGGCGGCTGGCGACCGCGTCGCTGATTTCTTCGCCCTTGGCACGGGCGTTCTCGCGCAGTTCTTCGATGCGGCTTTGCGATACCGCAGGGGTATCATGCACATCGGCCATCCACGCTGGCGACCTTCTGTTGATCATCGGTGTGGCGCGGACTGTATGCCCGGTCACGGCACCGACTTGAACTGTATCATCACCATCGTCTGCATGGGGTAGGCGATCACGCAGGCTGCGCCCCAGATCGCGACCCTTGTCGCCCAGACGCTCACCGCCGCGGCGGATTTGTCCGGCAGTCGGGCCGGTGTTCGACAAGGCCAGCGCTACACCGACACAGACAAGGGCCAGTGCCAATGGATTGCGCTTGGCGACTTGCACGGCAGTGTGGCCCAGATCATTTGCCATTTCCGAAGCGTTTTGCAGGGCCTTTTCGGGCGACAGCCTGTCGCCGAGATCTTCCAGAGTCGCACCGAGACGGGCGCGACGACGTTCGAGTTCACGTTCGAGTTCGCTTGAATCAACCGGCATGGGTTTTCTCCTTTATGACATGAGCGTCCTTGCGGACGTTATTCGCGGTACGCTCGGGTGTGAGCGACGTGTTTTTCAATCTGGCGATGGCGATCTTCACCATGATCAGCGCGATCAGCGCGAGCACCGCCCCAATCGCCAGCGCGGCAAGGCCGGGATGCAGCCCGTATTCCATCAACCCGAACACGGCGGCGGCGGCGAATGCGTGCAACGCGACCAGCGTCACCACCACACCCGCGACAACCAACCCCAGCGCTCCGCCTATGGAGGATGCCTTCTCGGACATCTCGGCCTTCAGCAGGTCCACCTCGCCTCTGAACAGGCCTGACAGCTGCTCTAAGAGCGACTGAAGAAGCGATGCTGTAGAGGTCTTGGGATGGTCGTTTGGCGTCATCAGCTATACTCCGGCCAATCTTCCGACAGGTCGTCGGCACGCGACGGCGCGTGATCCGATGCTTTCAGGAACCGCGCCCCGGCAAAACCCAGCAGCGCTGCGGCCCCCAGAAACGCCACCGGCTGGCGGCGCGCATATCCGGCCATGTCGTCAACACCCTGGCGCAGGTCAGCGGTGGCGATGTTGTCGGACAGGTCGGCAATGCCTTCGGCAACGCGCGACATCGCCTGTTCCTGAATCGTGCCGGCTTCAAGGTCGCGGGCCGCCTTGCGAAGTGCGCCCCCAAGACTGCCAACTTCGTCGGCAACACGCTGGCGGGCAGCGTTGGCCTGATCTCCGGCAATCTTTTCTGCCTCAGAGCGCATATGGCGCGCCGCGCCTCGGGCGTCGTCACGCAGATCCTCTGCCGCCGCCTTCACGTCAGCTTTGGTGCTTTCGAAGTCTTTCTGGACGGTGTCATCTTGCGTCATCATATCCATCCTTCTGAACATTCCGCGGTTTGAATCGCGCGGTGATTGCAGCGGCCATCGCGACCGCCTATTGCTGAAAGAAGGCGCGACGACAGGCTAAAGTTCCACGATCTGCATCCAAAAAACGAAGAAGCGCATAGATTTCGGGAAAGGTCGCGAGGGACGCTTTTTAACCGGAACCAAAGCGGCTCTGATGCGTTATTCATGGTTGATCTGCACATTTTTCCGCGTTCTTGCGGTCAAACTTGGCCGGCTGCCGCGCCTTGCGGCCAAGGCCCGCAGGTCCGAAATCATATGCCCTCCGCCGTTGGTGCTTGTCTTGCAGCGATCCCCTTGCGCGGCATGTGTTTCGGCACGATTGCCGTGCCCGGATGTTTGGTATACCAAGCCCGAATAAGGTCCGAAACCTGTTCAAATCAGACATCCGGGACAGGGGCGTTCGCGCCGGCGGCAGTAGGGAGAGCCACAGATGACACAGTTGAAATTTGCCGACTCGCTGGGACGGCTGGGGACGGAATCCGCGTTCGAGGTTCTGGCGCGTGCCGCAAAGCTTTCGGGCGAGGGGCGCGACATCATCAATCTTGGCATCGGCCAGCCGGATTTTCGCACGCCCGATCATATCGTCGAGGCGGGCATCAAGGCGCTACAGGACGGCCACCACGGGTATACTCCGGCAAACGGGTTGCTGCCCTTGCGCGAAGCGGTCACAGCCGATCTGCACCGCCGACACGGGGTTGAGGTCCATCCTGACAATGTTGTCGTCGTACCCGGCGGCAAGCCGACGATGTTTTTTGCGGTGCTGATGTTCGGGCAGCCGGGAACCGAGATCATGTATCCCAATCCCGGCTTTCCGATCTACGAATCCGTGATCCGCTATTCCGGTGCCACGCCGGTGCCGATCGCTCTGGAGGAAAAGAACGGGTTTGCCTTCTCGGCCGAGGCGCTTTTGGCGCAGATCACCGACCGCACCCGACTGATCATCATAAACTCGCCCGCAAATCCCACCGGCGGCGTCACGCCAAAAGAGGAAATTGACAAGCTGGTGAAGGGGCTGGAGGCGCATCCTCATGTTGCGCTCATGTCCGACGAGATCTACTCCAACATGCTATACGGCGGGCGGGAACATACCAGCCTGCTGCAATATCCCGAGATCCGCGACCGGTTGATCATGCTGGATGGCTGGTCCAAGACCTATGCGATGACCGGCTGGCGGCTGGGCTATGCGGTCTGGCCGGATGCCTGCGTCGAACATGTCACGCGGCTGTGCATCAACGATCATTCCTGCGTGAACGCGGCGACTCAATTCGCCGGGATCGCGGCGCTGAACGGCCCGCAGGACGCGGTGCGCGAGATGGTCGCGCAGTTTGACACCCGCCGTCAGGTGATCGTGGATGCGCTGAATGGCCTGCCGGGCTTTCGCTGCCCGGACGCGGCGGGGGCTTTCTATGCGTTCCCCAATATCGAAGGCACCGGAATGACCTCGCGCGAAGCGCAGGACCGGTTCCTTAACGAGGCTGGCGTTGCCACGGTTGCGGGCACCAGCTTTGGTAAATTCGGCGAGGGGTATCTGCGTTTCTCCTACGCCAACTCAACCGAGAATATACGTTCCGCGATTGAACGTATCGCCGCAATACTCTGACAATAAGAGGTTATCCATGTCTGACCCCATCCTTCTTATCTCTGGTGACAGCTTTTCCGAACAAGAACGCACCCGTCTTGAAACTGCGCTGGCATCCGCCTTCGTCGCCGGGCCGTCCGACATGGCCGCCCTGCCGGACGCTGTGCGCAGTTCGGTCCGCGCCATAGCCGTGAAAGGACACCACCCGCTTGGCGGCGCGGAAATGGATCTGTTTCCAAACCTTGGCGTGATTGCGAATTACGGCGTGGGGTATGACGCGATTGACGTCACGGCCGCGACTGAACGTGGCATCAAGGTGACGAACACACCTGACGTGCTGAACGACGATGTGGCCGATCTGGCCGTCGCGATGTTGATTGCGCAATGTCGCAACATGGTGGCCGGCGATGATCTGGTTCGGTCCGGCCGTTGGTCCGCAGGTGAAAACCTGCCGCTGAACCGGCAGATGAGCGGCAGCAAGGTCGGTATCGTCGGGCTGGGGCGCATCGGACGCGAGATTGCCGACCGGCTCGCAGCCTTCAAATGCGACATCCACTACACATCGCGCAGTCAGAAAGAAACGCCGGGCTGGACGTTCCATGCCTCTCTCGAAGAGATGGCAAAGGCGGTGGATGTTATTGTCGTGGCGCTGGTTGGCGGTGCCGAGACGGAAAAGCACGTCTCCCGGCAGGTGATAGATGCGCTTGGGCCGCGCGGCATTGTCATCAATATTTCGCGCGGGAGCACGATCGACGAGGCCGCATTGCTCGACGCGTTGGAGGAAGGCCGGATCGCCGGTGCGGGACTTGATGTGTTCCTGAACGAACCGAAGATCGATCCGCGCTTTCTGAAACTCGACAATGTTCATCTGCAACCGCATCAAGGCTCCGGCAGCAGCGAGACGCGCGGCCGTATGGCGAAGCTGCAACTCGCGAATATCGAGGCATTTCTTGCCGGTGATCCTCTGAAAACGCCGGTGAATTAAGCAGCGACCGGTCTGGAAGCCACTTAAAGGGGCGGGAGGCCGCGCACCGGTTTGCCGCCACCGAAATACGTCTTGAGACAAGTAACCGTTGCGACGGAAATCAGGTTCTTCAGCCTGACAGTGTTCCGGCACAAGCGCATGCCATAAAGATCAGGCCGGACCTCAGCGATAGCAGCTTCACGGACGGCGTGGGCCGGAAATGACGCGCATTTCATATCCTTCTTGCGTTCGGGGGCGCGGGATTAAACCCCGCGCCCCCGGTCGGATCGGGCTGACGCCCGATCCGAAATAATCGGACAGATCGTTGGTTACTTTGCGGCGACGGTATCCTGACGCTGCGCGCCAAGCCCTTGCACTTCTATTTCCATCACGTCGCCGGGGCGCAGGAAGCGCGGCGGCTTCATGCCCATGCCAACACCGGACGGCGTGCCGGTGGCGATGATGTCGCCTGGCACCAGCTTCATGAATTGCGACATGTGCGAGATACACTGCGCGACGGTGAAGATCATGTCGGAGGTGTTGGAATCCTGCACGACTTCGCCGTTCAGGGTCAGCTTCACATCCAGCTTCTGCGGGTCACCGACCTCGTCAGCGGTCACCAGCCAAGGACCGACAGGGCCGAAGGTGGGGGCCGATTTGCCCTTGATCCACTGGCCGCCACGTTCGATCTGGAACGATCGCTCCGACACGTCGTTGATGGTGCAATAGCCCGCAACATAGTCCAGCGCCTCGTCTTCGGAAACGTACAGACACTCGCGCCCGATCACGACGCCCAACTCGACCTCCCAATCGCCCTTTTCAGAGCCACGCGGAATGATCACAGGATCAAACGGCCCGGACAAGGCAGAACTGGCCTTGGAAAAGATGATCGGTTCCTTGGGGGGCTTCGATCCGGTTTCTTCGGCATGTTTGGTATAGTTCAACCCGATGCAGAAGAAGTTCGGTACACTGGCGACGCAAGAGCCGATCCGACCCGGCTCTGCGACCAATGGCAGATCTGCGGGGTCAAGGGCGCGCAAGGCCTCCAACGCGTCGAGCGCCACGGTCGGCCCGGCGAAATCATCAACATGGGCGGACAGATCGCGGACGTTCCCGTCGCCATCCAGCAAGCCGGGTTTTTCCTGTCCAGCATTGCCGAATCTAAGTAGTTTCATTTTTCTTCCTTTCGGGGTTGGTCGTGTTTGTCCTGTGGCGCGGCCCCAGATGCGTCTTCCGCTGCGCGTTCTTCGAAATAGGTTTCGATATTCAACACAAGATGCTCCAGATGTCGCTCGATTTCTCCAGTGACGCGGATCACGTCTCGCGCCTCCAGTCCGGCGATGATTTCGCCATGCTGTTTCAGGACGCGGTCCCGCGCCCTGCGCCTGCGCGCTGACAGAAATCGTGCCCGCCAGAGGCGTTCAAGATAGCTGCGGTGGGTGTCGGCCAACGAAGTATTTTGCGAGGCGCTGGCGATGGCAAGGTGAAACGACATGTCGATTTCGAACAGATCAAGCGTATCGGAATGATCGTAAGCGTTGACGAAATGCTCATGGATACCGCGGATGTTTGCGATGTCCTGGTCGGTGGCGTTGCGGCAGGCCAGTTTGCCCGACAACGTCTCCAGCGCCGACAGGACGACGATTGCGTCTGTGACCTCTTTCAAAGACGGATCGGCAACCACAGGACTACGCGACGCGCGCAACATCACCAGGCCTTCCTTGGCAAGAATGCGGATTGCTTCGCGCATGGGCGTGCGGCTGACGCCCATCTCCTGCGCGCTGTCGCGTTCCTTGATCTGGGCACCGGGTGCGAGGGCTCCGCGCAGAATGTCTCGGCGCAGCGAAGTGGCGATTTTTTCGGCCAGGCTGTTGTCCGTCATGGTCTCCGCTTCACCTCCGCCGTTTGAAAAGGTCTTATTTTTCAAAGCGCTGCTGTTGTTGGTCGATATTGTTTTATTTGGTATACCAAAAAAGATTGATTGTCGATAACGACATCGTTAGCGTGCCACTACTGGTGGTATACCACTTGGCGCCGCGAACCAAGATCGCAGCATGCAGAAGCAGAACATGTCTTTTAGGGAGGAAAACATGAATATTGCTCAGATGATGAAAACGGCCGCAGCGGCAGCGTTGCTTGCCGGCACTGCGAACGCGCAGGACGTGACACTGCGCATCCAGACCCACTATGCAACCGAGCACCCCTCGGGCAAACTGGCGGCACAGTTCGTCGACGACGTCGAAACCATGTCCGGCGGTTCCATTGATATCGAGATGTTCTATTCTTCTTCCGTCGTCGCCACGACCGAGACATGGGACGCGGCCGTCAACGGCATTATCGATTGTGATATGACCGGCGGCGCTTATCAGACCGGCAAGAATCCGGCATTTCAGTTCGTCGGTGATATCATGGGCGGCTATGACACGCCTTACCAACAGCTGTCGTGGCTGTATTATGGTGGCGGCTACGATGCGGCTCAGGAACTCTATAACGCCAATGAGATGCAGTTGGTGGGCTGGTGGATCTACGGTCAAGAATCCTTGGCCTCGTCCAAACCGATTGCAGGTCCAGAAGATTTGAAGGGTTGGAAATTCCGTTCACCTCCGGGTCTGGAAACCGAGATTTTCACAGAACTCGGAGCCACTCCGATCGTGATGGATTTCACCGAGATCTTCACCGCGCTGGAAACCGGCATCATCGACGGGGCGGATGCTTCGGGTCTGGCCAACAACGTGGGCCTTGGGCTCTATGATATCGTCAAGCACGCCAACTATCCCGGCTTCCACTCGATGCCGTCTGACCACCTTGCGTGCAACAAGGCCGTTTGGGACGGGCTGACCGATGCACAGCGGCGCATCATGGACACCTCGATGCAGAAGCTGGCGCTACATACTGCTATTTCAAACGAGAAGAACAATGCCGAAGCAGCGGCCATGCTGAAAGAGCAGGGCGTGACGATTCACAGTTGGTCCGACGAGGACAAGGCTGCGTTCCGTGCTGCTGCGCAAACCGCGTGGGACGGCTGGGCGGAAAAGACCCCGGAAGCCGCAGCTTTGGTAGCAAGCCACCGCGAGTACCTGACGCAGCTTGGTCTGATTGCCGAGTGATCCGTCAGCGTGTGATGCATGCCTGAAACTATGAGGCGGGCTCCTTCCGAGCCCGCCCGTTTTGTCTAAATCTCCTGCGTAGACGCATGCAGGGTGAGACTGGGAGGCAATAATGGAACGCAAGAGTGTCTGGCTCGGTCCATTGCGGGAGCCGATCCGCATCGCGATGATCGGATTTGCCGCGGCGACGGGACTGATTTTTCTCTGGATGGTGGCGATGATCTTCATCTCCGACAATGCCATCGGAATGCAGGAAATGATCCGGCCTGCCGGGCGACCCATGGTGGTACTCATGTTGTTTCTGGTGGCGGGGACGTTGCTGAGCACGTCGCTGTTTCTGTCGGACACCGTCGGCGCCATTGAAGCAAAGCCAGAGGGGTTCTTCGACTATTTCTCACTGGTTTGCGCAAGGCTGTCGATGATTGCCATCGGGCTGATCGTGTTGGTGATGTTCTATGAGGTAGTGTCGCGTTACGTCTTCAGCAAGCCGACACTCTGGGCCAATGAACTGTCACTGTGGATTGCCGCCTTGGTCTTCCTGCTTGCCGGACAATACGCCATGCAGCAACGCAGCCATATCCGGATCTATGTTGTCTACGACATCATGCCCCGCTGGATGCAGAAGACCGCCGATGTCATCTCTGTCGGGCTGATCTGCACCTTCACCTTCGCGCTGGTCTGGGGTGGCTATAATGACGCCATGCGGCGCCTTCTGCGGATGGAAACATTTGGCACCGCCTGGGATCCGCCCATTCCGGGCACGGTGAAGCCTGCGATCCTGATCATCATCGTGCTGGTGACCATTCAGGCCATATCCAATCTGATTGCCGACTGGAACAAGTCGCCGGAACATCATTCGGCCGCTGACGATATCGACGAGGTGGAGATCGAGAATATCCGCCGCACGCTTGCGGAGAACAAGTAATGGTCGATATCGGAACACTGTCCCTGATCCTGTTGCTGGGTATGTTCGCGCTGCTGGCCATTGGTATGCCGCTTGGGTTTGCCTCTGCGTTTCTGGCTGTGGTCACACTTGTGCTGAAGTTCGACGTCGACATTCTGTTCCGCACATTCGGACAGGGGCCTTTGTCGGTGCTGGGGCAGGCGGTCTACCGGCAGATGACGAATTACGTGCTGATCTCTGTGCCGCTGTTCATCTTCATGGCGGCGCTACTGGAACGATCAGGCATCGCCCGCGATATGTATTCCTCGCTCAATGTCTGGCTGTCGCGCACCCGTGGCGGCATCGCCTTTGTCACCTCGATCATGGCGGTCATCATGGCGGCAATGTCGGGCATCATCGGCGGCGAGGTCGTTTTGCTGGGCCTGATCGCGCTGCCGCAGATGCTGCGCCTTGGCTATAACCAGAACCTCGCCATCGGGACGATCTGTGCGAGCGGGTCACTCGGGACGATGATCCCGCCGTCGATCGTGCTGATCTTCTACGGGTTGGTCACGGAAACCTCGATCAAGGCGCTGTTCACCGCGTCTTTCCTGCCGGGGTTCATGCTGGCGTCATTCTTCATCATCTACATCATCATCCGCACCCAGTTGAACCCAAGTCTGGCACCGCTTCCGCCGGACGATCCCGATGATCCGAAGGGCAAGGAAAAGGGGCTGCTCTTCCTTGGATTTCTGGCGCGTTTCGGCATGTGGGTCACCGCTGTTCTGATCCTGCGGGCACTGTTCTTCACCGTCACCAGCGCGAATATCGTCACCGAAGGGGTTGATCCGATCTTCCTTGGCATGGTGTCTGATCTGCCCTGGCTTATCGGGGCGTTCGTCCTGTTCGCGGTGGTTGTCTTTGTCATCGTCGGCAGAGAACGCACCGCCATCGGCTGGGAAATGGGCAAGGGTCTGATCGCGCCCACCGTGGTGATCGGCGTTGTCTTGGGGTCGATCTATGGCGGCATCACCGGCATTACCGAGGCCGCCGGCATGGGGGTCGTCGCGGTCTTTGTCATTGGTGCGCTGCGCCGCGAGATGAGCTTTGACATCGTCTGGGACAGCCTGATCCGGACGCTGAAGTCGACCGGCACCATCATCTGGGTGACGATCGGTGCGGCGGCGCTGGCGGCGGCCTATACGCTGGCCGGCGGGCCGACCTATGTCGCCAACCTGATCGTCGGGGCCGAGATGCCGACCATGGGGGTCATCCTCGTGATGATGTTCATCTTCCTGATCATGGGGATGTTCATGGACTGGGTGGGTATCGTGCTGCTGATCATGCCGGTTTTCCTGCCCATCGTCGTGCGGCTTCCGGCCGAAGAGATCGGCTTTCTGGGTCATGTCGACGCGCGCTACGTCCCGATCTGGTTCGGCGTGGTGTTCTGCATGAACATGCAGGTCAGCTTTCTGTCGCCACCCTTTGGTCCGGCGGCCTTCTATCTGAAATCAGTGGCCCCGCCCGAGATTTCGCTGACCGACATCTTCAAAGGGTTCCTGCCGTTCATCGCCATTCAGTTGATCGCATTGGCGATCTTGCTGATCTGGCCGCCGATCGTCACACTCTTCTTGTAGCGCTTGAATAACCCGGCCCGGCGGCCATTGCGTCGCCGGGCCGTACAACAGACCTACCGGGCTTGCTCTAGGCCCGATTCCCGTGTGAGGACTCACCATGAAAACCGTTCGACTGTCCGCCGAGGACAATGTCGTCACTGCCATTTCCCCGCTTGCTGTCGGGGACGCAGGTGCCTCGGCGCTGATACCGCGTGGCCACAAGATGTCTGCCGTGGCGATCCCCAAGGGTGCGCCGGTGATCAAATATGCGCAGGTCATCGGCTACGCCGCCGAGGATATTGCTCAGGGCGCGCATGTGCATACGCAGAACCTTGAATTTCGAAACGTGGATACGGAATACGAATATTCGACCAACCTGCGCCCTGTCGCGCCGACCGAGACGCGTGATACCTTCATGGGGTATCGCCGCGCCAGCGGACGCGTGGGCACGCGCAACTATATTGCCGTGCTGACATCGGTGAACTGTTCGGCGACCGCCGCGCGCAAGATCGCCGCGCATTTCACCGACGAGCGTCTGGCGGAATATCCCAATGTCGATGGCGTGGTGGCCTTCGTACATGGCACCGGCTGCGGCATGGCCGGGTCCGGCGACGGGTTCGAGGCATTGCAGCGCGTCATGTGGGGCTATGCCCGCAACCCCAATGTGGCCGCCGTGCTGATGGCGGGGCTGGGCTGCGAGATGAACCAGATCGACTGGTTGATCGAGGCATACGGTCTGGTGCCGGGGCCGTTGTTCCAGTCGATGAACATTCAGGACGTGGGCGGGCTGCGCAAGTCGGTCGAACTGGGCATCAAGAAGATCGAGACGATGCTGCCGCTGGTCAATGACGTGCAGCGCGAGGAATGCCCTGCATCGGAGCTGATGGTCGCGCTGCAATGCGGCGGGTCCGACGCCTGGTCCGGCATCACCGCCAATCCGGCGCTTGGTTATGCCTGCGATCTGCTCGTGGCGCAGGGCGGCACCGGGGTGTTGGCCGAAACGCCCGAGATCTATGGCGCCGAGCATCTGCTGACCGCCCGTGCCGCAGACCGGGAGACCGGCGACAAGCTGATCGGTCTCATCCGCTGGTGGGAGGATTACACCACCCGAAATCTGGGTAGCATGGACAACAACCCCAGCCCCGGTAACAAGAAGGGTGGCCTGACCACCATCCTTGAAAAGTCGCTGGGTGCCGCGGCCAAGGGGGGCACCACCCCCCTGACCGGCGTCTATAAATACGCCGAGCCGGTGACCAAACCCGGCTTTGCCTTCATGGACAGCCCCGGCTACGACCCGGCCAGCGTGACAGGGCAGATCGCGTCCGGGTGCAACCTTGTGACCTTTACCACCGGCCGCGGATCGGCCTTCGGGGCAAAGCCGTCGCCGTCTCTGAAGATCGCGACAAATACCGAGATGTATAACCGCATGACCGAGGATATGGATATCAACGCGGGCACGATTCTGAGCGATGGTGCCAGTGTTGAGCAGGTCGGCCGACAGATCTACGAGACGCTCTTGCGTGTGGCCAGCGGAGAGAAGACAAAGTCCGAAGCACAGGGCTTGGGCGATTATGAATTCGTGCCGTGGCAGATCGGTGCCGTGATGTAGCGACGGGCAGGGCGCGGCCCGGCTGGAATGCGCCACAAGGATTGAAACACATGATTGCGGGGCCGGACGTCGTTCACGCATCAAAAAATGGAGACTCACATGAGCAAACCCAGCATTGGATTTATCGGCCTCGGCCTGATGGGCGCGGCCATGGTCGGCCGGTTGCAGGACAAGGGCTATTCCGTGACGGTCATGGCAAACAAATCGCGCCAGGCGGTAGATGCCGCTGTCGCGCGTGGTGCGGCCGAAGCCGAAACATCCGCATCGCTCGCAGCGGTCAGCGACATCATCATGTTCTGCATGGGCACTTCTGATCAGGTGGAAAGCCGTGTTTACGGCGCGGATGGCGTATTGGAAGGGTTGCGCTCTGGCTCTGTCGTGATCGACTTCGGCACCTCGCTTCCCGACTCCACCCGCAAGATTGCCGCAGATGTGGCAGAGCGCGGCTCGGCCTATCTGGATGCGCCTCTGGGGCGCACTCCGGCCCATGCCAAGGACGGTCTGCTCAACATCATGTGCGCAGGCGACGAGGCCGCCTACGCGCGCTTAAAGCCGGTGCTGGACGATCTGGGCGAGAACGTCTTTCATCTGGGCGAGTCCGGTGCCGGGCACACGATCAAGCTGATCAACAACTTCTTCGCCATGACCACCGCCTGCGCCATGTCAGAGGCGTTTGCGATGGCTGACGCGGCCGGTATCCCCCGCGAGACGATGTATAGCGCCGTGTCCGCAGGGCCGCTGAAGTCCGGCATGATGGAATTCATCCGCAACTACGCCAAGGACGGCCAGATCGATCTGGCCTTCTCGGTCGCGAATGCCAGCAAGGATGTGGGCTATTACCGCACCATGGCCAAGGATCTGGGCGTGACCTCGCGCATGTCGGGTGCTGCCGATGCCACGCTGAACGAGGCGGTCACGGACGGGTTCGGTGACCATATGGTGCCGGAAATGGTTGATTTTCTACACGGAAAGATGAAAGCGAAATGAGGCTGCAAGGTAAACGGGCATTCATCACCGCCGCAGGGCAAGGTATCGGACGTGCCATCGCAGAAGCCTATCTGCGCGAAGGTGCCGACGTGACCGCGACGGATCTGAACGACGGGCTTCTGGCAGGGCTGGATGGCGCGCGCTGCTTTGCGCTGGACGTGACCGACAGGGCGGCGCTGCAATCTGCGGTGGCCGATGCGGCCCCGGACATTCTGGTAAACTGCGCGGGCGTGGTGCACGCGGGCAGCATCGCCGACGCGACGGATGACGAATTCGACTTTGCGATGAACCTGAATGTACGGGCACAGTTTCACTCCATGCAGGCAGCGCTGCCGGGCATGGTCGAACGGGGGGGCGGGTCGATCGTGAATATCGCCTCGGTCGCCTCGACCATCCTGGCCGCGCCCAATCGCTATCTTTACGCGACCTCCAAGGCGGCGGTCATCGCATCGACAAAATCGGTGGCGGTCGACTATGTTCAAAAGGGTGTGCGGGCCAATGCGATCTGCCCCGGCACGGTGGACAGTCCCAGCCTGCATGACCGGCTGCGTGCGACCGGGAATTATGAAGCGGCGCTTGAGGCCTTCATCGCGCGTCAACCCATGGGGCGCATCGGACTGCCCGAAGAGATTGCGCATCTTGCGGTCTACCTTGGCTCTGATGAAAGTGGGTTCACCACCGGACAGGCGCATGTGATCGACGGCGGTTGGGCCAACGGTTGACGGTCCCATGCGCGCGCTGAAACCAAAGGAGGACAGGGCCAGCGCCGGGCTGGCCCTGATGGCCTTGGGCGTTCTGGGCTTTACCTGTATCGACACCTCGGCCAAATGGCTGATGCTGTCGGGGCTGGGGGCGTTGCAGGTCGTGTTCATGCGCTATCTGGGGCATTTTGTGCTGGCGCTTGCGGTGTTTCTGCCAACCGAAGGCAAAGAGGCGCTGCGGTCGCAAAGCCCGCGCCTTCAGCTTGCCCGGTCAGCCTTTCTTCTGGGCAGCACCGGGCTTAATTTCGCGGCGCTGCAATTTCTGCCGATCACCGTGACGACAGCGATCATGTTCAGCATGCCGGTGACTGTGACGCTGCTTTCGGTTCTGCTTTTGGGGGAAACTGTCGGATTGCGTCGATTTCTGGCGGTGCTTGCGGGATTTAGCGGCGTGCTTGTGGTTGTGCAGCCGTGGGGCGCGGATTTTCATCCCGCGATGTTCCTGTCTCTGGGCGCGCTTTGCTGCGCGTCGCTGTATTTCGTCGTAACCCGGATGCTGGCCGGGCATGAATCCAACGCCACGAGCCAGATCTGGAGCAGCGGCCTGGCGGCGATCTGCATATTGCCATTCGTGATGCAAAGCTGGCAATGGCCTGACAGCCCGCTCGGTTGGATCGTGATGGGTGTCATCGGCGCGTTCGGGTTTGGCGGGCATGCGGCAGCGACTGCGGCGCATCGGTTGGCGGATGCGTCCCTGCTGGCACCTATGGCCTATGTCCAGTTGATCTCGGCCACTGCGGCGGGTGTGCTGGTATTCAATACCTGGCCGACGATCTGGACGCTTGTCGGATCCCTGATCATCGTGGGGTCCGGCATCTATATCTGGTGGCGGGAGCGTAGGCTGGGACATGTTGCGAAGCCTACGCCGCCAGTGCGGTGACATCAGGACCGCGAGGCCCCGGGTCTTACGCCCGGGGCAGGTCGTCCTCCAGATAATAGCGTATATTTTCCTCAAAACTCTCGTCTGCCGAAAGTCCCAGCGACAGGGCTTTTGCAGGGTTGAGATCAAATTTCCAACCTTTAACGATTGCCTGGATTTCGGGTTGATCCTCGAACCGGATCAGGCGCGCAGGCTCTGGGCCAGCCACCGCGGTCATGGCGTCGATCATCTGACCGATGGTCCAGGTGCGTCCCGGCATCATCATTGTGCGGCTGGTGCCCATCGCATCGCCGTCGATCTCTGCGCCGTGAACCAAGTTCTCCACGCAGCGCCGTGGCGACAGGTAGAAATGCGCAAAATCCTTGTCGACCGGGCAGATCGCCTCTTGTCCGTTCAGCGGTTCGCGGAAGATCGAGGACATGAAGCTGGATGCGGCAAGGTTCGGTTTGCCGGGCCTGACCGAGATTGTCGGTAGCCGAAAGGCCCGCCCGTCGATAAACCCCTTGCGGGAATAGTCGTTGACCAGAAGTTCGCCGATCGCCTTCTGCGTGCCGTAGGAAGTTTGCGGATTGGGAATGGTCCAATCCTCGATCGGGTCCGGCACGTCGCCGCCGAACACCGCCATCGAAGAGGTGAAGACCACCACCGGCGTGGTTTCCAGCGCCCGGCACCGTTCCAGCACGTTCAGCGTGCCATGCAGGTTGACCCGTATCCCGATGTCGAAATCGCTTTCAGCCTGGCCCGAGACCACGGCCGCGAGCAGATAGATGACGTCGATGTCCTTGTCGATCAGTCCGGCCACAGCCTCAGGCTCGCCGATGTCGCAGCTTGCGGCGCTGATGGGAAACGGCGCGTCGGGCAGGGCAGGATCGACAATGTCGGCCAGCACCATGCCCGTGATTTCCTGCCCGCGCAACTCGCCCTTGTCGATCAATTTATGTGCGAGTTTCTGGCCAATCAGACCGCCACCGCCAATGATAAGAATGTTCATGCCTGTGTTCCTTCGATATCCGTCATGTCCAAATCCACCAATGCGCCGCGGGCCTGCACCACCTGTGCCGCGACGGCCATTGCCAGATGCGCCGAGGCGGCGATGCCGCGTTCCATCGCGAGGCCCGCAAGAAAGCCCGCGCCAAAGCTGTCGCCTGCGGCGGTCGTGTCGATCACCGGGTCAATCTTGACCGGCTGGAATTCCTGTGTGCCTTCGGTCTTGTCCCAGATGGTCAGCGTGCCCGCGCCGTCCTTGACCGCGATGGTGGACGCACCGCAGTCGCGGTAGCGGGCAATTGTGTCTGTCGGAGTGGCATCGCCAAACAGCCCTTCTTCCTCGTCAAATGAAGGCAGGACCGTGTCGGACACCTCGGCCCCCATGCGCAGACCCGCGCGCATCGTGGCCTCATCTTCCCAAAGCCGGGGCCGCAGGTTCGTGTCAAAGGCCACATGCGTTCCGTTTGCGCGCGCCCGCGCCAACGCGGCGCAGAGCGTATTGCGCCCTTCGGGCGACAGGATCGCCAGTGTGATGCCCGAAAATTGCGCCATGGACGCGCCTTCCAGCTGCGCTGCCAGCCATGCGGGGTCGTCAGCAAGCAGTTTGGCCGCTGATTGCCCGCGCCAATAGGAAAAGCTGCGCTCGCCATTTTTCAGCTGGATCATGTAAAGCCCCAGCGTGCGGTCCGCGACCTGCCGAATGGCGCTGATGTCGATCCCGTGGCCGCGCATCAGATCCAGCATATCCTCCGAGACCGCGTCCTGGCCGACGGCGCTGCAATACCCAACGGTCCAGTCCTGCGGCAGCAGGCGGCGCGCGTAATAGGCGGTGTTGAACGTGTCGCCGGCAAACCCCCTATGGTAGAGTTGATCGCCCGCCGGGGCCAGTTCCACCATACACTCGCCAAGTGTCAGAAAACGCTTCATCTTACAGGATCACCTCGAATTCTTGCTGGCCTTCGCCATCGGCCTCGATCTCGAATGTCTGGCCATCTTTGGGATTGGGATCGGACAGGCCCTGGGCCGCACTGGTTATGAACATCCGCGAACTTCCCTCGCCGCCAAAAGCGGGGCAGGTCACCTGACTTGCAGGCATTTGCATTTGCTGGATCAGGTTGCCCGCCTTGTCATGGCAGGTCAGCAGCCCGACGCCGTAATTGGCACACCACAGGTTGCCATCCGTGTCGACGACCGCGCCATCGGGGCGGGGCAACAAGGCGAATTTTTCAGGATCGCCCTTTGGCCAGCCATCCTTGTGGTTCAACGGCTGCCGCCAGATCTGGCGTGTCGATGTGTCAGCGAAATAGCCGCAGGATCCGTCCGGCGCAAAGCAGATCGCATTGGGGATGGTGATCTTGCCATACATTGCGCGGATCTCGCCGCGATAGAAGCGATAGATCGTCCCGGCACCCTCTTCGGCGGATTTGCCCATCGTGCCGATCCAGAAGCCGCCCCACGGGTCGGCGCGGCCATCGTTGGAGCGTGTGACCTCGTTCTCGGCCTCCAGCGGGGCGATGTCCTCGCGGTCGCCTGTGGCGGGGTCAAAGGCGAACAGCCCGGTTTCCCCGGCCACGAAAAGGCGGTTTCCCAGCCGACCGAGCGCCGAGACATGCTCGCCCATCTGCCAGAACGCAGTATCTTCCACGCCGCGCGTCAGAATGCGACGATTGTTGATGTCACACCAGAACAGCGCCGACAGGTCCGGATGCCACAGAGGGCCTTCGCCCAAGGAGCAGCGGGTCTCGTCATATATACCGATCATAAAAGACCCCTTTCCGACAGGCTGCGCATCAGCGCGCCTGTGCCAAACGTCCACTCGGGACATTCGGTGGACAGGCGAACGGTGTTCGTCAAGGCCCCAAGCGACGGTTCGCTGATCGTGACCACATCGCCGGTCTTGTGGGTGAACCCCTGTCCCGGCGCATCGCGGTCCTGTATCGGCGCAAACAGCGTGCCCAGAAACAGCATGAACCCGTCCGGATATTGGTGATGCCTGCCGATGGTCTGCGAGACGATATCCTCGGGGCGGCGGCTGATCTTGGTCATGCTGGAATGCCCGTCCATGACAAAACCGTCCTCGCCCTTGACCCGCAAAGTCAGTTCGGCGCGGCGGACGTCTTCCATGCCGTAGCTGTCATCGAACAACCGCAGGAACGGTCCGATCGAACAGGACGCGTTATTGTCCTTGGCCTTGCCCAGCAGTAGGGCAGAGCGCCCTTCGACATCGCGCAGGTTCACGTCGTTGCCAAGCGTCGCGCCCAGAATGCGCCCGCGGCTGTCGATGGCCAGCACGATTTCCGGCTCCGGGTTGTTCCAATGTGACATCGGGTGCAGACCGACACTGGCACCGTATCCGACAGAGGCCATCGGCTGGGCCTTGGTGAACACCTCGGCATCCGGGCCAATGCCGACCTCGAGATATTGCGACCAAAGGCCTTCCTTCTGTAGCACGGCCTTCACCTGCATCGCCTGATCGCTGCCCGGTTCGATCCCCGACAGCGAGTCGCCGATGACCGATTGCACTTTCAGCCGGATTTCCTGCGCGCGGTCGGCATTGCCTGCGGCCTGTTCCTCGATGACCCGTTCGACCATCGATTCCGCGAAGGTGACGCCGCTGGCCTTGATCGCCTGCAAATCGCAGGGCGGCAGCAGGCGCAGCCCTTCCGCGCCCTCGACAGAGCCCGCCACCAGATCCGTCAGCGTCGTGACCTGCGTGCCCGGCGCATTGCGCGCATAGGCCGCCGGATCGTCAAGCTCCAGCAGGTCGCGCATGGTCGGTGCCTCGGCGCTGGTGATGTCGATCACGGCGTCACCGTCGAGCCGGACCAGCGCAGGCCCAACCCCTTCGCGCCAGATACGGCCGATCAGTGTGGCATTTGCGTGGTCATTGGTTACAGGCAACATTTATGTCTCCCTATTGATTGGTCGCTGGCAGGATCTTGCCGGGATTGAGGATATTCTTGGGATCGAGCGCCAGCTTGATCGCGCGCATGGCATCCAAAGCGTCGGGCCCGTGCTCTTTTTGCATGTATTTCATCTTGCCAAGGCCGATGCCGTGTTCGCCAGTGACGGTGCCATGCAGGCGCAGCGCCATGTCGGCAAGTTCTTCTGCAAAGCCGGTGACGCGGGCCAGTTCCTCGGCATCGGTCGGATCAACCCGGCATCCACAATGGAAATTGCCGTCGCCCACATGGCCGACGATGGTGCAGGTGATGCCCAACTCGCGGCTGCGCCTTTGTGCCGTGGTGACAGCCTCTGCCAGTTGCGAGATCGGCACGCAGACATCCGTTGCCAAAGTCTTTTTGCCGGGGTTGAGCGCATTGTTGGCGTAATGCCCGTTATGGCGCATCTTCCACAATTCATTGCGCTCTTCGGCGCGGTCGGTCCAGTTGAATCCATTGCCGCCAAAATCCTCGGCGATGGCCCCGAAGGTCTCTGCCTGTTCGGCGACGCTGGCGGGCGAGCCTTGAAATTCGAGGAACAAATGCGGTGCTTCAGGCAGGTCTTTTTTCATATGCAGGTTGAAACCGCGCACCATCATTTCATCGACCAGTTCGATCCGGGCCATGGGAATGCCGGTCTGGATCGTGGTGATGACACAGTTCACCGCATCCTCGACCGAGGCAAACCGGCAGGTGGCTGCGGATACGGCCTCTGGCTGGCCTTGCAGCCGTAATGTCAGCTCTGTGATGATGCCAAGCGTCCCTTCGGAGCCGACGATCAACCGCGTCAGGTCATAGCCCGCGCTGGTTTTGCGCGCGCGAGACCCGGTGCGGATCACCCGGCCATCGGCCAGCACAACCTCCAACGCCAGAACATTGTCCTTCATCGTGCCGAATTTTACCGCCGTCGTGCCAGAGGCCCGCGTTGCGGCCATGCCGCCCAGCGACGCATTGGCACCGGGGTCGATGGGGAAATACAGGCCCGTCGCGCGCAGATCCACATTCAGCTCTTCGCGGGTCAGGCCGGGTTGGATCACGACATCCAGATCCTCGGCATTGACCTGCAAGACCTTGTTCATCCGGCTCATATCCAGACTGATGCCGCCCTGAACGGCCAGATGATGACCTTCCAGCGAGGTGCCGGTCCCAAAGGCCACGACCGGGCAGCTATGCGCATGGCACAGGCGCATAAGCTCGGACACTTCCTGCGTGGTCTCGGGAAAGACCACGGCATCCGGAAGGGTCAGCGCGAAATGGCTTTCATTCGTGCCGTGCTGTTCGCGCAGCGCGTCCGACGTGGACAACCGGTCGCCGAATATCGACGTCAATGCGTCAATGGCGGACGCGATGCTCATGCTGTCATTTCCCCCATTTCAGGACCACGGGATCAAGCGGGCGGATCAGTTCCAGCAACATCGCGCGAGTGTCCGCGTGCAGCGGTACAACCGGATGGCGGCAGAAGTCGGACGCGATCACGCCACCTTCGAGCATGGCCGCCTTGGCCGCCCGAAAACCGCATTGCCGGTTTTCATGGTTCACGGCTGGCAGCACGCGGGCATAGCCGTCAATTGCCGCCTGTCGGTTTCCGGCAAGGAAATCGGTCAGGATGGGCTTGATCAGGTCCGGGATCATCGCGCTGGTCATCGTGCCCGTGGCACCGGCGTCCAGATCGGCCAGCAGAGTGATGGCCTCTTCACCGTCGAACGGCCCTTCGATGGCTGCACCACCTTCGGCGATCAGGCTGCGCAGCTTGGCGGCTGCCTGTGGGCATTCGATCTTGAACAGCTTCAGCATCTCGATCTCGTTTGCCATCCGAACCAGCAGCGGCACAGGCAGATCGACGCCGGACAGGGGCGCGTCCTGCAACATGATGGGAATGCCGACCTCGCCCACGGCGGCGAACTGCTCATACGTCTGCTCGGCTGTGCCTTTCAGGAGGGCACCGTGATAGGGAGCCATGATCATCACGCTATGCGCGCCCAGATCCTTGGCCAGCTGCGCGCGCTCGACCACGATAGGGGTTGCGTAATGGCTGATGGTCACGATCACCGGCACACGTCCCGCGACATGTTCCAGGCTAAGACGGGTCAGCGTTTCGCGCTCTGCATCGGAAATAAGGAACTGTTCCGAGTAGTTCGCCAGGATACAGATGCCGTCGACATGCTGGTCGATCATGCAGTCCAGAACGCGGCGCATGCCCGGCAGATCAAGGCTGCCATCGGGGTTGAAAGGGGTCGGAGCGACCGGCCAGATGCCGGAATAGGTTGCATGTGTCATCGTTCGTCTTTCGTTGAAATCCTGCGAGAGGTGTTGAAGGCCTGGTCGAGGTCGGGATTGAGTTCTGTCCCCAGGCCTGGGCCGGGAGGGACGGTGATGGTGCCGCCGGCTATATCGGGAAGCGCGGTCAGAAGATCGCGATACCAGGTGCGGTAGTAGGCGCGCACGCTTTCCTGCACTAAGGCGTTGGACGCTGCCAGCGACAGGTGGGTAGAGGCCGTCAGAACCACCGGTCCGGTGCAGTCATGCGGGGCGACGGGCAGGTGCCAGGCCTCTGCCATATGGGCGATTTTGCGTGCCTCTGTCAGCCCGCCGCACCAGGCGATGTCCAGCATGATGATGCCCGCAACGCCGGTTTCCAGCAAGTCTCGGAAAGCGCCAAGCCCGCCCAGGGTTTCCGAGGCGCAGATTGGCGCTTCGCTGGCCTCGGCATAGCGTTTCAGCAGCGCAAGGCTGTCCATCTTGATCGGGTCTTCGTGCCAATAGGTGCCGTATGGCGCAAGCGCGCGGGCGATTTTCATCGCGGGCAGCAGCTTCCACATCGAGTGGAACTCGACCATGATCTCCATCTTGTCGCCCACGGCTTTGCGGATCTTGTCGAAAGGTTCCAGCGCGGATTTCAGATCCTCGGCCGTGATGTCTTGCCCGCCGGTCTTTTCGGCCGCGAAGTCGAATGGCCAGATCTTCATGGCTGTTATACCATCCTCCAGCAGGGAATGCGCCAGCTCGTCTGCGCGGTGCAAAAATCCGTTCAAGTCGTCATATTCGCCGCCCTTGCTCAGCCCGAAATTGGCAGTCCGCTGCCCGGTATCGGTCTTCATGTATTCGGTGCCGGCACAGGTGTTGTAGGTGCGGATGCGGTCGCGCGTGAACCCGCCCAGAAGCTGCGCCACGGGTTGCCCGATTGCCTTGCCCCAGAGGTCGTACAGCGCGATGTCGAAGGCTGAATTGCCGCGCACTTCTACGCCCGAAGACCGGAACCCCAGATAGCCCTTGGCGCGCTGCGACAGATGTTCGATCCGGGCGGGATTTTCGCCCAGCATGCGTGGGGCCAGCGTCTCGTGGATATAGGCCTCGACCGCTGCGGCACCGCGAAAGGTTTCGCCCAGCCCCGTGATGCCTTCGTCCGTATGGACCTGTAACCACAGAAGGTTTGGTCGTTCGGCAATGCGAATGGTTTCCAGCGCGGTGATCTTCATGTTGTTCCCGTGGCAAAAACAATGGCCAGCACGACAACCAACAGCATCGACTTGACCGTTTTATGGTTGATCCGGCATCGCGCTGCGCCGGACAGGTTCACGCCGTATAGCGCCCCGCCAGTATAGAGCTTTCCAAACGTAACGGACGCCCCCAAACCCGTCTTCTCCCAGACATCGGGTCTTGCGGAGTGGCGCAGGACCAAGAAAGGGGTCACAAAAGTCAGCATGTGGGCGCAACATCCCGTTCGCCAAGCCGTCGCCCGGCCATGTGCCAGCGCGTCCGCTGGGCGTTTGTTGTGAAACTCGCGGTCATTGTTGTCTCCCTGCGTGCCGCCCGGTGGCCCGGTTGATCGTCGCGGCTTGCATTGCGACAGAAATGGTATACCATTTTTCGAGATCATCAAGCAGCCTTTTGGCGGTTTCATCAATGCTGTCGGATCCACAGCGAAGGAGACTACATGAAAATTTTCGATCTGACCGGTCGCAGGGCTTTGGTCACAGGATCATCCATGGGCATCGGCTTTGCGCTGGCGCGTGGATTGGCGCAGGCAGGCGCAAGCGTTGTCCTGAACGCCCGTAACGCAGAGCGGCTGGAAGAAGCCGCTCAAACATTGCGCAGCGACGGCTACACGATCGATACGCTGGTCTTTGACGTTTGCGACGCCAAGGCGGTGGCAAGCGCGATTGACGGGTTCGAAGCCGAACATGGCGCTTTCGATATTCTGGTGAATAATGCGGGCATGCAGCACCGCAGTCCGTTGGAAGACTTCCCACCCGACAGGTTTGATACGCTGATGCGGACGAACGTGAATTCGGTTTTTTATGTCGGGCAAGCCGTGGCGCGGCACATGATCGGGCGCGGGCGCGGCAAGATCGTCAATATCGCCAGCGTTCAAACCGCTCTGGCCCGGCCCGGAATTGCGCCCTACACGGCCTCCAAGGGGGCGGTGGCGAACCTGACCAAAGGCATGGCGACCGACTGGGCCAAGCACGGGCTGACCTGCAATGCCATTGCACCGGGCTATTTCGACACGCCGTTGAATGCCGCGCTTGTCGCCGATCCGGAGTTCAGTGCTTGGCTGGAAAAACGCACCCCCGCCGGCCGATGGGGTCAGATCGACGAGTTGGTGGGCGCGTGTGTCTTCCTGTGTTCGGACGCGTCGACCTTTGTCAACGGGCATACGCTGTTCGTGGATGGCGGCATTTCCGTTTCGCTTTGACCTGAGGGGAAAGACTATGAGTGATAAACCAGTCATCGGCTTCATCGGCGTGGGCCTTATGGGGCACGGAATGGCGGCCAGTATCCTGCGCGGCGGCTATCCTCTGGTGGTGAAGGGCAACCGCAACCGCGTGCCGGTCGAAGATCTGCTTTCGAAGGGGGCGACGGAGGTCGAGACGCCTGCGGAAATGGCCGCGCAATGCGACATGATCCATCTGTGCCTGTCCAACTCGCCGCAGGTAGAGGCGATCATTCGCGGCGAAGACGGTATCCTCGCAGGCGGTCGCAAAGGCCTGATCGTGTTGGATGCGACGACTGCCGATCCGACCTCGACCACCGCCTTGGCGGCAGAACTGGCCGAGAAGGGCATGACGCTGGTCGACGCCCCATTGGGCCGCACGCCGAAAGAGGCCGAAGAGGGCACGTTGGATGCGATGATCGGTTGCGATGACGCGACCTATCGAAAGATCCTGCCGGTCGTCGAATGTTGGGCCGGGAATATCAACCATGTGGGCGAGAGCGGGTCAGCGCATCAGATGAAGCTGATTATGAATTTCATCTCGATGGGCTATGCCGCGCTGTATGCAGAGGCGGTGACGCTGGGAGCGGGCGTCGGACTGGCGCCGCAGATGATCGAACAGGTGATCGGCTCCAGCCGGTTGGGCAACGGGTTCTTCGACACGTTTATGAAATATGCCGTGGGCCGGGATCGTGATGCGCATAAATTCGCCATCGCAAACGCTTCCAAGGATGTGCGCTATGCCGCAAACATGGCCAGTGATGCTGGCGTGGCCAATATCATGGGGGCGGCGATCAAGCATTATTTCACGCTGGCCGAAGGCGCGGGCAAGGGCGATCACTACGTCCCGATGCTGGCCGACCATGTGGCAGAGATGAACGGGCTGGATCTGGCAGCCATTGTCGCGAACCACGCCAAGAGCTGAGCTTACCGCCAAGGGAGGAGAAATCATGCTAAGCGATGCACAGAAACGCGACTTTGCCGAGAATGGCTATTTGCTGGTTGAGGACGCTGTCAGCCCTGATCAGTTGGCCGAATTGCGACGCCTGACCTACGACTATATCGAAGGGTCGCGCACTGTGAGCGAAAGCAATGCGCTTTATGATCTGGATCGCGGCCACAGTGCGGCAACGCCGCGCCTGACGCGGGTGAAGGTGCCGCATAAGCAGAATCCCTATTTCTGGGATGTTCTGCGCAATTCCCGGATGACGCAGGTGCTGAACGACCTGCTGGGGCCGGATACGATGATCTTGACCTCCAAGCTGAACACCAAGGCACCGGGCGGCGGGCGCGCGGTGGAATGGCATCAGGACTGGGCATTTTATCCACATACGAATGATGACCTTCTGGCCTTTGGTCTGATGCTGGAAGATGTGACCGAGGATAACGGGCCGTTGATGGTCATCCCCGGATCGCATCGCGGACCGGTCCTCAGCCACAACCTGAACGACGTGTTCGCGGGGGCGGTCGATCCGGATGATCCGGATTTCCACCGGGATCGGGCCGTGACGCTGACCGGGAAGGCGGGCAGCATGACCGTGCATCACGTCCGTACGCTTCACGGGTCCGCGCCGAACCTCAGCGATCGCAACCGGCTGATCCTGTTCTACGAACTTGCAAGTGCTGACGCATGGCCGCTGCTGGGGTCGAATTCCTATTTTCACCGCTTGTCGCAAGCCGAATTGTGGCAAGACGTGCAGGCCCGCACGGTCACCGGCGCACCCTGTCTGACGCCTCGGCTGGAACAGGTGCCGGTCCGCCTGCCATTACCGCCTGCAAGCGATGTGTCCTCGATCTTTCGCACACAGGAAAGCGCTGGCGCGAAAAGCGCCTTCACTTGACGCGCCTCTTTTGCCGAGACTGGCTCGTAACGCCTGCCTCGGATCACAACCCGCCCCGGACCTGATCCGGGGCCTTGTACCTCGTCCAGAAAACGCCCTTGCAAATGGTATACCAAATTGACAGGGTGGACCTGAAACCAACGTATACGATCCGCAGGGAGATTCACCGACATGAGCGATACGCGTGCAAACAAGCGATTCAGGTCTCAGGAATGGTTCGACAATCCCAACAATCCCGGCATGACCGCGCTCTATGTCGAGCGGTATCAGAACCAGGCTTTCACCCGCGACGAATTGCAGGGCGAACGTCCGGTGATCGGCATTGCCCAGACCGGCAGCGACCTGACGCCGTGCAACAAGATCCACGTCTTCCTGATGGACCGGGTCAAGGCGGGCATCCGCGACGCTGGCGGCATCCCGATGGAATTTCCGGTGCATCCGATCCAGGAAACCGGCAAACGGCCGACAGCGGCGCTGGACCGCAATCTGCAATATCTCAGCCTTGTCGAGGTTCTGCATGGCTACCCGATCGACGGCGTGGTGCTGACCACCGGCTGCGACAAGACCACGCCCGCCATGCTGATGGGGGCCGCAACGGTGGACCTGCCCGCCATTGCGCTGAACGGCGGCCCGATGCTGGACGGCTGGTGGAACGGCAAACTGGCAGGGTCCGGCACGATCGTCTGGGAAAGCCGCCGCCTGCTGGCCGAAGGCAAGATCGACTACGAAGAATTCATGAGCCGGGTTTGCGCGTCCGCCCCCAGCCTTGGTCATTGCAACACGATGGGCACGGCCAGCACGATGAACGCCATGGCCGAGGCGCTGGGCATGTCCCTGACCACCTGTTCTGCGATCCCCGCACCGTTCCGCGAGCGGATGAACATGGCCTACCAAACCGGTCGCCGCATCGTCGATATGGTCTATGACGACCTCAAGCCCTCGGACATCCTGACGCGCGAGGCGTTCGAAAACGCCATTGTCGTGAACTCCGCCATCGGCGGGTCCACCAACGCGCCGCCACATTTGCAAGCCGTCGCGCGCCATGCCGGGGTGGAACTGGATGTGACCGATTGGCAGAAGATCGGCTTCGATGTGCCGCTTCTGGTCAATATGCAGCCAGCGGGCGAATATCTGGGCGAAAGCTTCTACCGCGCAGGCGGGGTGCCCGCGGTGATGGGAGAGCTTAAAAAGGCGGGCCGTCTGCACGAGGACGTCATGACCGTGACCGGCAAATCGATGAGCGAGAACCTGTCCGGCTGGGAAAGCCGCGATACGCGCGTCATCAAGACATATGATGATCCGATGCGGAAGAATGCAGGCTTTCTGGTCCTATCCGGCAACCTGTTCGACTCTGCGTTGATGAAAACTTCGGTCATTTCGCCGGACTTCCAGAAACGGTTCCTGTCCGAACCCGGTAGCGAAGGCGTCTACGAGGCGCGGGCCATCGTCTTTGAAGGCCCCGAGGATTACCATGACCGGTTGAACGACCCGTCGCTTGAGATTGACGAGAACTGCATCCTCTTCATCCGCAATGTCGGATGTGTGGGCTATCCCGGTTCTGCCGAGGTGGTGAACATGCAGCCGCCGGACGCCGTCATCAAGCGGGGTGTGCAGCACTTGCCCACCGTGGGGGATGGCCGACAGTCAGGCACTTCCGAAAGCCCCTCTATCCTGAATGCCTCGCCCGAGGCAGTGGTGGGCGGCGGTCTGGCCTATCTGAAAACCGGCGACCGCGTGCGGCTGAACCTCAACGACTCGACGCTGAACGCGCTGGTGGATGACGCCGACTGGCAGGCCCGCATCGACGCATGGCAGGCGCCCGAGATTGTCAGCCAGACCCCGTGGCAAGAGATCTACCGCACCCATGTCGGGCAGCTATCGGATGGCGGCTGTCTGGAACTGGCCACCACCTATCAACGGGTTGTTCGCAACCTGCCACGCGACAACCACTGAAGGGACCAACCCATGAGCGACCCCAAAAGCATCATCATCACAGGCGCGGGTAGCGGCATCGGACAATCCACTGCCCGCACGTTCCTGGAAGCGGGTTGGAAGGTCGGCCTTGTCGGTCGTCGCGCGCAGGCACTGGAGGAGACCGCAGGCGATTATGACAACGCTTTGGTGCTGTCCGGCGATGTAACCGTGCCTGACGAGGTTGACGCGATCTTCGCCAAGGCGGCCGGTGAATGGGGGCGGGTGGATACCTTGTTCAACAATGCCGGTGTCAGCCTGAAGGGCGCGCCCATCGACGAGATCGCCGTCGAGGACTGGATGAACCTGATGAACGTCAACCTGAACGGGGCGTTCCTTTGTGCGCGCGCGGCCTTTGGTCAGATGCGGCGGCAAGACCCGCAGGGCGGACGGATCATCAACAATGGTTCGATTTCCGCGCATGTCCCGCGCTGGGGTTCGGCACCCTATACCGCCTCCAAACACGCGATTACCGGGCTCACGCGAACGATCTCGCTTGACGGGCGCGCGTTCAACATCGCCTGCGGGCAGATCGACATCGGCAATGCGCTGACAGAGATGGCGCGCAAGATGACCAAGGGCGTGCCGCAAGCCGATGGGTCCATCGCGGTAGAGCCGGTGATGGATGTGTCCAATGTCGGCAAATCCGTCCTGCACATGGCGTCGCTGCCGTTAGAGGCGAACGTCCAGTTCATGACGGTGATGGCCAGCGCCATGCCCTATATCGGGCGCGGTTGATAGCGCCACGCAGAGAGGCCCACGCCTCGAGCAGGTCGCATCGCGAGCGGACAAAGCAAAACTCGGGGCGGCCCAGACCGGTCGCCCGCCGCAAGCGCCGCGCCGCATGGTCGGCAGCGCCGAAAGTCTCCGTTTTTTCAACCGATCTAGCCGCACCGCGACGCGTGTCCCAGTGGCCTCGTTTGCTCAGGGCATGAAGCGGCGCGCGGCAGCGAAGATCCGGGCCCCGGACCACGCCCGACCCAGAGGACAAGCCAAGACGGTTACCCGTAAAACTTGCAGTGTGCAGGTGAGCGTGCAACGCTGCACCGATAGAAAAAGATGCGAGACCGTCGTGCAAACGTACGCTGGAAACTGAACACAGCAGGAGACTTCATGGTAGATCCGGCAAGCGACAGTGGCGAAATTGAAGCGGACTTTGAGGTTGGGCAAGACAATATAGACGGCAATCTTGGACCTCTGGGGTTCGATATTCACAATCCGGTATTTGTCATTTCCGGTCTCACCGCAGTCGTCTTTGTGATCCTCACACTCATCTTTCCGCAGCAGGCGGGGGTCGCATTCGCGGCGGTACGCGACTTTTCGATCACCAAACTTGACTGGTTCTTCATGATCGTCGTGAATTTCTTCGTGATATTCTGTATCGCATTGATCTTTATGCCAATGTCGAAGGTCAGGCTGGGCGGACAGGACGCCGTGCCGGAATATTCCTATCTCGCATGGTTTGCGATGCTTTTCGCGGCCGGTATGGGTATCGGCCTGCTGTTTTTCGGTGTTCTCGAACCTGTCTACCACATGAACGTCTCGGGGCCCTTGGGCGTTGCCTCCCCCATCGCGGAAGATGGCAGCATCATCGCCGAAAACGTCGAGGCCGCACGCGCCATGGGGCTGGCGGCAACCTTTTACCATTGGGGGCTGCACGGCTGGGCAGTTTACGCCATCATGGCTCTGGCCCTGGCGCTTTTCACCTATAATAAGGGTTTGCCGTTTTCCATCCGCTCTTGCTTTTACCCGATCCTGGGTGATCGCGTCTGGGGCTGGTGGGGTCATTGCATCGATATTCTGGCGGTCTTCGCTACGCTGTTCGGGCTGGCAACATCCTTGGGCCTTGGCGCACAACAGGCCAATGCAGGCTTCAACTTTGCCTTCGGGCTGGAAATCTCGACCAACGCGCAGGTTGTCATCATCATTCTTGTGACAGCGGTGGCTCTGGTGTCGGTCTATCGCGGCCTTGATGGCGGCGTGAAAGTTCTTTCTGAACTCAACATGATCCTTGCTGTCCTCTTCTTCCTCTTCGTTCTGCTTGTTGGACCGACGCTGGTTGGTCTGAACGGGTTTTGGACAGGGCTTGTCGCCTACACCAGAGAAATCATTCCGCTGTCGAACCCGTTCGGCCGTACGGACGATGCGTATCGTCAAAGCTGGACCGCGTTCTATTGGGCGTGGTGGATCTCTTGGGCACCGTTCGTCGGCATGTTCATCGCCCGCGTCTCCAGAGGCCGCACGGTACGAGAGTTCATCATCTGCGTCTTGCTGATCCCGTCGCTTATCATCTTCATCTGGATGGGGGTGTTCGGCGGTGTTGCGATTGAGCAGATTATCACCAGCCCCGAAACGTCGCTGGTCAAAGCCAACGTGATCGACAGTTATTCGCCCGAGCTTTCACTCTTCGGGATGCTCAACGAGTTGCCATTCACCAAGATCGCATCGACCATTGCAATCTTCCTTGCGCTTGTGTTTTTCGTGACATCCTCGGATTCCGGTTCGCTTGTGGTCGATACGATCACGGCGGGTGGCAAGGTCGATGCTCCGGTGCCACAGCGCATCTTCTGGTGTGTCGTCGAAGGGTTGATCGCCATTGTGCTTTTGATCGGTGGTGGTTTGTCAGCCCTACAGGCGGGTGTTACAGCCACCGGCCTGCCATTCTCGGTCCTCATGCTGGTGATGTGCTACACGATCTTCAAGGGCCTTCGCAGCGAACCACGATAGGCAATATTTGGCGATGGTGCCCGAGTGTCATGGGGGCCACGCTATCACCGCGGCCGTGCGGTGGGCCGCCTACCGCTTAATTCAGGCTTCGTGGCTGGTCTCCGCCGCCGCGTCCCCTTATCAGGGTGAGCGGCGGTGCGAGGGGCGGAATGCAGAAATCTCAGTTGTTCATTGGCGTCGATAGCGGTGGCACGCTGTGCCGGGCAATCATCGAAGGCGTGCGCGGTCGGGTCGAGGTCGCGGGGCCGGGGTGCAACTGGACCACCGATCCGGCCCGGACCATTGCCGCGATCCGCGCGGTCTTGCAATCATGTGCGGTGAAGGCTGGACTTGCAGTGACCGAGCTGCGCCGCGCGCGCGCGCATATCGGTGCCGCCGGGATTGTCAGCAGCAGTGACGCAACCGCGTTGAGCCGAGCGCTTGAGGATCTGCTTGGCGAGGTCACGGCAAGCGAAGATCTTGATTGCGCCGTCGCGGGGGCTTTGGGACCGTCGGGCGACGGGTTTGTTGCAGGGCTGGGAACAGGCTCTTTCCTCGCCGGGCGTCAGCAAGGCACGGTTCGGCGCGTCGGCGGCTGGGGGCTGGCGCTGGGGGATGAGGCGTCGGGGGCCTGGCTGGGCCGGGCGCTGCTGGCGCGTTCCTTGCATGTTCGTGACGGGCTGGCAGAACCGTCGGCGCTGGTTGCCAGGGTGATGGACAGGTTCGGCAACGACCCGGCCGAGCTTGTGCGGTTCGCGTCAACCGCCACCCCAGCGGATTTCGCGGTATTTGCCCCCTTGATCGCCGAAGCATTGGATGCCGGAGACCCGGCTGCCGCTGATCTGTTGAACACCGGGGCGGGGTGGATCGAACGCGGGCTGCACAGGCTTGGTTGGCGACCCGGTGCGCGGTTATGTCTGTTGGGGGGCTTGGGACCGCTCTATACTCGCGCTTTGCCCGCACAATTATCAGAGGCGGTTGTGCCGCCGGTCGGCACCGCGCTTGACGGTGCACTTTCGCTGGCCCGGCAGGCAGGCGCTGCACAGGGCTGAGGGAACCCCGGCGAAGGCATTATTAGTTCATGTCCTGCAACAATCGTCCATGGCGGCGCGTCTCTTCGATGACCTCGCCAAAGCTGCGCATACCGCAGCCTTCGAGCATCGGCAACATCTGCACCAGCGCCTGTGCCGTGGCAGTCGCGTCGCCAAGCGCCGTGTGGCGATGCATCTCGGGGATCTCTATTTTCAACCGGGTGCAAAGCGCGTCCAGCGTATGGGTTTCGTTTGCCCCGAACAGCACCGCGGACAGCAGCACCGTGTCCAGAATGGGATGATCCCAGACCAGTCCGCATTTCTCTGCATGGCGGCGCAGAAAGGCCATGTCGAAGGGCGCGTTATGCGCCACGATCACTGAATTACGGGCAAAGTGGTGAAACCGGCCGGCTGCGTGGACAATATCGGGGGCGTCCTGCACCATCCTGTCGGATACGCCATGCACCTGCGTGGTGGAGGTAGGGATCGGAATGCCGGGATTGACCAACTGGTTGATCTCTTCGCCGGCAACAATGCGGCCATTGACGATACGCACGGCACCGATCTGGACGATCTCGTCCTTATGCGGCAACAGGCCCGTCGTTTCAGTATCAAACACCGTATAGACCAAGGACCGCAGCGGCGTTGTAGCCAGATCGCCGGTCGGGCGTTGTCCGAGAAGCTCGAAATCATAGACCAGCGGACGCGCGACGTTGGGGGACGTGTTCATGGTCTGACCCTCTATCAGAAGCATGTAATCGCCCTCATCCAGCGGTTTGAGCACGGCTTCGAAGACCAGCCCATCGTCCAGGCCTTTCAACTCGAATTTCTGTTCCAGCCCGGTCTTGTTCATCCGGTCCAGCCCGACACGCAGGCTGTCTTCGTCGAAATAATCGAAAAGCGGCGCGTTGAGACGCGGTACGCCGCCTTGGGCCAGAACTTCGGCGGCCTGTCCGTCATACAGCACGATCTGATGCGCGGCATTTGCCAGAATCGTGGCGACGGGAATTTCGGTCAGAAGGGCGGTCAGACGGGCCTTTTCCTCGGCCAGCCGAGAGGTTTCGGATGTGACGGCGCGCGCGGTCTCCATGGCGCTGTCGGAAATCCGGCGGCTGACCGCGTGAACCGCTGGGGCAAGGTCACCCAGAAAACGCGCCGAATATGTGTCCACCTCGACATCTACACCGGTATGCGCGCGTGCGCGCATGGAGGCCGCCAGTCGCTGGATCGGTTTCACCACGATTTCGTCAAAGAGCAACCAAGCCGCGACAGTAAGTGCGATCAACGCAAAGCTCCCCGAAATACCCGCCAGCACGATTGCGCCGCTCAGATCGTCAGGGTTGCGCGAGACGCCAAGCCACAAGGCACCCCATAGGATTGCCAGACCGCTTACCGCGATGAGGCAGAAGAACAGAAAGACCCGCGTCCGCAGCGAAAACATGCGCTACCCCTCTTTACAGATCGACGCGACAAAGGGATCGTCCGCGCCGACCTCACGCCAGCGCAGGTTTTGCGTTTCCAGCCCGCTTTCGCCTGGATCGGCGCGGGCGTTACGGTCGCAATCCACCATGATCTGAACGGCTTTGGTGGGCTTCCAGCGCCCGTAGAACAACAGATCGGCCAGACGCATCTGCGGTTGTTCGGCATTGGCCTGCACCCCGGCGCGGTCCAGGGCGATGAAACGGTTTATATATGGCACGACATAGGTCCAGGGACGGTACGCAGCACGGCTTTCGACGGTTTTGATCACTTCAAGCCGGTCAGGCATGTTCTGCGTCGTGCGCCCGTACCACGCATATTCGCTGGAGATGGTCATGGTCAGCATCGCCGCCCCGGCCGCGACCGGGACCAGCCAGCGGGGCAAACGGTTACCGGTTATCCGGTTGAGCAGCATCATGATGCCTGCGCCCGCAATGCCGGCCACGAATGTGGCGATCAGTTCCAGAAACATCGCTTACTCTTCCCTTTAATGGTCTTTTCCGGCAAGGCCCACGGCGTAGCAGCCCATGGTTGCCGCTCCAAAGCCGGCCCGTATTGGTGACTCTCCCCCGAAACGAGAGGAAAGCAATGCTATTTTTGGCCGACGCGCCAGCGCTATCCCAGCATTCCGCGGCCATGCCCGATGGCAGATTGCATCGTCTTGACCACGACAAAGGCGTTACGCAGGTGGCTGCGTTCAAAATCCGACAGATCCGAAGGCGACAGATAGTTGTTCGGCGCGGACCCTCTGCGAACCCGAGCGGCCTGATGCGCCAGCCGCCGCTCTGCAATCAGATCGTAAGCGTCCAGAAGGTCTTGCCCACCTGATGTCGACAACACCCCCGCCGCAATCGCAGATGCCAGTCGGGCGCGGGTATTGACCTGTGTAAGCTGCCCCCGAAGGGCGTAGATCCGCCCAAGATCGACCACCGGCACGACTCCGTTATGCTTCAGATCAACATGGTTCTTGTGCTCGCCCGAGCGGATTGTAGCGAAACCGCGCAGCAGCCCCAGGGGTGGCGCGTGTTTCAGCGAGTTGGTCACCATATGCGCCACGAAGATCGAGTTGTCGGAGGCGGCTTTCAGCGTCTCGGTTTGCAGCCCGTCAAACAGCGAGGTGGTTCCGCCGATCGGGCGCAGGTCAAACATCACGCTGGCCAGCATTTGCGCCTCTGGATCGGGGCGTTTGATCCAGCCTTGAAAATACCCCTGCCAGACCTTCAGCGGCTGACACCAGCGCGGATTGCTGGCCATCATATCGCCGGGACAATAGACGTAGCCGCAGGTGTTCAGCCCGTCGCAGACAAACTGCGCAAGCTCGTGAAAATAGCCCATGTGCGCTTCGGTCACGGCATCGTCGATGATCAGGCAATTGTCCTGATCGCTGACGCCTGTCTGTTCCTGCCGCCCCTGACTGCCGCAGGCCAGCCATAGATAGGGCACTGGCGCGGGGCCGATGGCTTGCTCTGCCAGGATGAGCAGCCGCCGTGTGGCCGTATCAGCAATGTCGGTGATCAGGCGAGTGACAACCTCGTGCCGGTTGCCGCCTGCCACCAGCTGCACCAGAAGGCGCGGGATGCGGGCGGTAATCTCGGCCATGCGCGCGGCGTCATCGGCGCTGGAAACCTCTGCCACCAATTCGGCGGAACTGATCGCCTGAAACCGTGTCAGGTCGGTCTGGGTGACGATGCCGACCAACAGACCCGCCTCTGTCACCGGCACATGGCCGATGCGCCGTTCAAGCATCATGTGCAGAACGTCCGATCCGATGGAGGCGGGCGACAATGTCACGGGGTCCGGCGTCATCACTTGTGCCACAGGCGTGGTGGCGGGCAATCCCTCGGCCACCACCTTTTCCGCCAGATCGCGCGAGGTGACGATGCCGGTCAATCTGCTGGCGTCGGTTACGCAGACAGACGAGGTGTGTGCCTTGCGCATTTGCCGGGCGACATCTTGCACCGTGGCGGTAGAGGGGCAGGTGACGGGCTGACGCGCCATCAGTGTGTCGACCATGGTGGTGGCAAGATCATGGCGGCGTGGACGGACGGGACCCTTCCTGTTGAAGAATCGTGCGGCGGTGTCACTGTCGTCGATTAACTGCACCAGAACATCGCGCGGCAGCACCAGAAGCAGGCTGTCGGTGACCGCGCGAGCCTGTGTCACTGCAACTCCGCCGCGCAGCAAGCCACGCTCGCCAAAAGAATTTCTTGGGCCGAGCAGGGACACCTGAACGCCATTTGCGTCCTGGATCTCTACCTCGCCCTGATGAATGATATAAAGGCCCTGAAGGTCATCGCCCAATTCGTAGATCGAGGTTCCGACCGATACCGTTTCCTGCCGAATTTCGGGCAGGATCGCTTCTAGTCGGGGGGCGGGCAGGGTGTCGTAAGGATGGACGCCGTCGAGAAAGCGTTTCAGCTCGTCCGGTGTGAGGGTCATGGGTCTGTCCGTCCCGTCATTTCAAAGAAACTCCTGCCCGAACGAGTCCGGACAGGAGCGGAAGCTTGGGGTGTAGACCGGGACCGGTATGGTCCCGGTCTGTTCATGATCAGTGGTCCTGGGCCGCGCCCGCACCACGGGGGAACCGGACGCTTTCGACCAGATCCTTGATCTCCTGCGGGGTTTCCTTGGTCATGCCGGAGACGACATAGGCCACGACGAAGTTGATCATTGCCCCTACCGCGCCGAAGGATGTCGACTGGATGGTACCCAACAGCGGATCAGCATCGGTGAAGCTGTTCGTGTCGGGGATGAAGAACCAGCCCTTGTGCAGGAAGATGTAGACCAGCGTCACAACCAGACCTGCCAGCATCCCGGCCACAGCCCCGACATTGTTCACCTTCTTCGAGAAGATGCCCATCATCAGCGCAGGGAAGATCGAAGCCGCAGCAAGACCAAAGGCGAGCGCCACGGTTTGCGCGGCAAAGCCCGGAGGATTGAGGCCCAGATAGGTGGCCACAACAATGGCAACCGCCATGGCGATACGCGCCGACAACAGCTCGCCCTTTTCCGAAATCGACGGGTTCAGCTGCCCCTTGATCAGGTCGTGGCTGACAGCCGAGGAAATCGCCAGAAGCAGACCGGCAGCCGTGGACAGAGCAGCCGCAAGACCACCCGCCGCAACAAGGCCGATCACCCAACCCGGCAGGTTGGCAATTTCAGGGTTCGCAAGCACCAGAATGTCACGGTTGAAGTTGGTCAGCTCGTTGCCTTCCCAGCCGTTTTCTGCCGCTTTGGCCTGCATTTCCGGGTTGGCATCGTTGTAATACTGGATGCGGCCGTCACCGTTCTTGTCCTCAAAGCCGAGAAGACCGGTTTTCTGCCAGGTGGCCATCCAGTCATACTCGTCATCTTCGGCAATCATCTGCACCGAAACGGCTTCGCCATCCGTGCCGTTGGGCCACATCAGCTCTGTGATGTTCAGACGAGCCATTGCGCCGACAGCCGGGGCCGTCAGATACAGCAGCGCGATGAACACCAGCGCCCAACCGGCCGACCAGCGGGCATCAGCCACGCGGGGAACGGTGAAGAAACGCATGATGACATGGGGCAGACCGGCAGTACCGATCATCAGGCTCAGCGTGAACAGCACCATGTTCAGCGTGTCGGTGTGATGGGCGGTATATTCGCTGAAGCCCAGTTCACGAACGATCTGATCAAGTTTTGTCAGCAGCGGTTCGCCACTTGCGACGTGATCGCCAAACAGGCCAAGCGCCGGGATCGGGTTGCCTGTCAGTTGCAGCGAGATGAAAATGGCCGGGATCGTATAGGCCAGGATCAGCACGCAATACTGCGCGACCTGCGTGTATGTCACACCTTTCATGCCGCCGAAAACAGCATAGGCAAACACGATGACCGCACCGACCAGCAGGCCGGTTGTGTTGGACACTTCAAGGAAACGGCCAAAGGCCACGCCCACGCCGGTCATCTGTCCGATCACATACGTGGTCGAGGCGATGATGAGACAGGCAACCGCAACCATGCGGGCGGTCGGGCTGTAGAACCGGTCGCCGATGAATTCGGAGACAGTGAACTTGCCGAACTTGCGCAGATAGGGTGCCAGAAGCAGCGCCAGAAGCACATAGCCGCCGGTCCAGCCCATCAGGTAGGTGGAGTTGTCATAACCCACAAACGCGATAAGACCTGCCATGGAGATGAAAGAGGCCGCCGACATCCAGTCGGCCGCCGTGGCCATGCCGTTGGTAACCGGGTGCACGCCGCGGCCCGCAGCGTAGAATTCCGAGGTGGACCCGGCGCGGGCCCAGACCGCGATGCCGATGTAAAGCGCGAAGCTTGCACCCACAAAGATCAGGTTGATGGTAAATTGATCCATGTATTATTCCTCCTCGACGCCGAATTCACGGTCGAGCTTGTTCATGCGCCAGGCGTAGAAGAAGATCAGCGCCAGAAAGACGATGATCGAGCCTTGTTGCGCGAACCAAAAGCCCAGGTCGGAACCGCCGACCGAGATGCCCGACAGGGCAGGGCGCAGCAGAATGCCGAACCCGAAAGATACGATTGCCCAGATGATCAGGCTGATGATGATGATGCGTACATTCGCCGCCCAATAGCCTTTGTCGGCTTCGGTCGCTGGTGCAGCACTTTGCGGTGTTTTATCCGCCATGATGTGAGTCCTCCTCTTCCTCATGAATGCCCGTAAAACGGACATATTTCGCAATGCCCGCTGCCGGGCGTTGTAGGGCCCGCCCGTTTCCGGGCGGGAATTCTGTCCGGCTGACCGCGCGCCTCAGCCGGTAGCTTTGGACACGACCTTGGCCAGATCTGCCGAGATTTCGTCGATTGCACCCATCGCTGGAATACCGTGCAGCGCCCCCTTTTCGTCATAATAGGTGATCAGCGGAGCGGTCTGGGCGTGATAGGCTTCCAGCCTGCTGGCAACGGTTTCGGCATTGTCGTCGGCGCGGCGTTTCATATCCGTGCCGCCGCATTTGTCGCAGGTTTCGGTCTTGGCCGGTGCCTTGAACGTGTCGTGATAGCCCTCGCCGCAGGTGCCGCAGGTGAACCGGCCCGAGATCCGGGTAACCATTTCCGCGTCGTTCACCTCCAGGCTGATGGCTGCGTTGATTTGCTGGCCGCTTTCCGCCAGCAACGCGTCAAGCGCCTCGGCCTGCACCGTGGTGCGCGGAAAACCGTCCAGGATCACGCCCTTGGCGCAGTCCGCTTCGGCCAGACGGTCGCGCAGGATCGCGATGACGATGTCATCGCTGACCAGATCGCCCGCTTCCATCACAGCCTTGGCGCGCTTGCCCGCATCCGTGCCTGCGGCGACGGCTGCGCGGAGCAAATCGCCGGTGGACAGTTGCACGAGACCAAACCTGTCTTCGAGGATCCTGGCCTGGGTGCCTTTTCCGGCCCCCGGAGGGCCAAGCAGGATCAGAACCGGGGCGGTTGCGGGGGTGTTCGCGCCATCCATCGCCATCACGCCCGGTTCATTCTGTTATCGATGAGGTCGTTGACGACTGTTGGGTCTGCGAGTGTTGATGTGTCGCCGAGGGCTGCGTAGTCGTTTTCGGCGATTTTGCGCAGGATGCGGCGCATGATCTTGCCGGAGCGTG
>NZ_JBLWVF010000016.1:0-71602 GCF_048268605.1 Primorskyibacter flagellatus | reverse complement strand
GCCTGGGGGCTTTGCGCCACATAGGGTGGGTCAAATTTAATCGCTGAAACCGGGTCAGTTTTGAACGCTCATTGACAGCCCCGGACAATTCGGCCTCGCTCGGCTGCCGCATAGAGTCCCATGTCGGGGGCACGTCCGGAGGCTGCGTTAGATCGTCTGTCGGGTGGGGAAGCCCCGCGTTCTCGACAAAGACCCATTCCGATTGGTGGCGCTTGTAGACGGCGAGGGTTTGGCCTCCGTTGGTCCAGAACCCCATTTTCGCCATAGGTTCATTGCTGAGGTAGCGAAGGAGTTGGGAACGGCCCGCCTCAATATCCGGGGCTTTGAACTCGAAGATGACTTGCAAGGCATACCATTCGCCACTGTCATCGGCAAAGGCGACCAGATCGGCTGAGCCGCAGGTTGCATATTTCTGACCTCGCTCGCGCTTGGTTAGATCGTGCGGAGTGTCGGGTACCTGCCATTCGGGTTTCCACCGAAGCTGAGTTTCCTTCCATCCGAGGCGGAGCAAGTCCTTAATAACCCTTTGTCGGACTGTCTCTTCGGGTTTGGTCGGTACGGCGTCAATCATATGGTCCCCCTCCAATCTGTTTAGAAAACGGGCTACTCGTTTTCTTCCGCGGATACCAGACGCAAACCGAACCGAGGGCTCGTACGCCGGGGTTCAGCGCGAGTGAAACGCGAGGCGCAAGACGTTTTGCCGGGGCGGCCGTTGCTCTCCGTTGCGCGGGAGCGCCCGCCGCTACTGGCACTGTTTGCAGAATTTCTCGAAATGAAAGCCAAGGCTTTTGGGGGAGACATCATCGAAAACGGGGTTGCCGTGCAGGCTCATATAATCCCGTGATTCAATTCGGTCTGAAACCTCGATTTTTTTGGTGCCGGGGTTGATAGAAATTAAGTGTGCGTCGAAGAGCTTGTGAATATCGCTCCTCAACAGAAGGCCGTTCTCAAGCTTGTCTCGGTCGGCAAACCGCTCCGCATAGGGGATGATATGGGCTGCTTCCAGAACCGAAAGCTCTGTCGTGCCAGTGATTGCGCAGCGGTTCGGGCGCTTGCGCAGGAGGGCCTGCCGAAACGCGCTCTGGTATCGCCGCAGGACGACTTGGCGCAGGGCAGTGGCGTCTTCGATTTTCTCAAGATTCAGGGGCTCGTGCGGGTTCGGGCTCTGGTTCTCATATTCCGCGATCTTGTGGGCCTTCTCCCGAACGGCAGACAGAAGCAAGTCCACGTCGTTATCCGAGATGGGCCAAATCCGGCTATGGCGGCTCGCGCCAATACTGGAGATAAAGGTCCCGTCATCCTTGTGCGCTGCCAAGAGTTCCTTCCCAACGGGGCGCTCAAAGAACTCCGCGTTAATCACCCGAGCGCGGCGATCCGGCTGCACGGGGCCGAACTCGACCACGGCCGTCAAACCTCGCCCCCGTTCGCCTTCCTTCTCCTGTTCATGTAGCCACACGAGGCCCCGGAAGCCCTTACTCAGAATTTCGTCGGCAAAGCTGTTCTCTTTATGAAGCTCGGGCAGCGCTGCCTCCCGGCCGACCCAGTTTTCGGCTGGGGGCCTAACGCCCGGCTTTCCGAATAGCTCTATTGCGCTGGATTTGATGAAGAACTGAATGTCCTGCCGCCGGAAGTGTTTCACCTTGCTCGCGCCGAGCTTCAACCGCTCCTGCGCAGCAGCAATTACGTCTGGGGTGAAGCGATCCGAGTATTTGAGCACCAAAGCTTCATAGCTTTGATCCGGGTCAACCTCCTCGAACCCGGCGGAGGCGTTCGAGACCCGGCTCGAAATTACCGAAACCGCGCCAAACGCGTTGATGTCCCGGGGTTCATACCCGAGGCCTGCGCGCTGGCCGTGGTTTCGTTTGACCTCCTGCCAGTGATCGTAGACCCGGGCGAGATCGTTCGCTAACGGATCGGCACTTCCTCTGAGAGCTTTCATCACTTCCGACATGCGGCTTCCTGCGCTTGGCCCCTTGGGGCGGGATTCTTAGAATCTCGCCAAACGCCCGCAAATACAAACGGAATTCTTCGTCCGATGTGAAGTTACCCGAGAAGGCCTGCTCCACCCTGCTTAACGCCGTGCCGCGTTCAATCTCACTCACGGTGATGACTCCGTGATGAGTCTTGCCAAAAGGCAAAGGGCCGCTGTGAGCGACCTTTAACCTATATCTCTAATTTTATTGAGAGATTTTGGCTCCGGCGGTAGGGATCGAACCTACGACCAATTGATTAACAGTCAACTGCTCTACCGCTGAGCTACGCCGGAACACGGGGCGGATATAGCAACCTGGGCAGAGGGCGTCCAGAGGGATTGTCGCTGCAATCGCTGAAAATGTCAGAAAAGTTTCAAACGAGCAGAAATGTGCTGTCGCTGTGAAGCTCTTGCACATGATGAACGCGTGATTTTGATTTAAGATCAATAAGATGCGCCAAAACATTGCGTTCGGCAGCGGGGATGAGCTTGGTGGGAATATCGGTGTAGATGCGGGAGGTAAGGCCGTGTGCGGTGTCTGGACCCATCCTGAGAGCGTTCAGAATGGCCGTTTCGCGGTCTTTGCGATGCTTCAGCAGCCACTCCAGACGGGTATGAGGCTGTTCTATCGCGGCACCGTGACCGGGGTAAAACCGATTCCAGGGCATCTGTGCGAGGCGTTGACAGGACGCCATGAAATCCGTGAGGTCTCCGTCGGGTGGGGACACCAGGGACGATGCCCAGCCCATCACCAGATCGCCGGAAAACAGAAAACCCTCTGAAGCATAACACAGATGATTGCCAAAATGGCCGGGCGTGTGAAGCGCCTTAATGCGCCACCCATTGCCTGAGACCTGCGCGCCGTCTGGCAGGCAAATATCCGGAACGAATTCTGTATCCACGCCCTCTCCGCCGCTGGTGAACCCCCGCGCCACCAACTGTTGCATCACGGCGCTGCGCCCTGAGCGTGCGTCCCCGAAGGCGAGCACCGGGGCGCGCGTGGCCGCGGCCAGAGGGCGTGCCAAAGGGGAGTGATCAAGATGTGCATGGGTGACGAAGATGTGACTGATGCGCTGATCCGGGCCAACGGACCCCAGAATCGTCCGTAGATGTGCTGTGTCATTGGGGCCGGGATCAATCACCGCCAGATCATCCGTGCCAAGCAAATAGGTGTTGGTTCCGCGAAAGGTCATCGGTGAGGGGTTGTTCGCGACGATACGGCGCAGGCCGGGCTGCAACGTTTCGGCAAAACCGGGTATTGGGCGAAAACTGGGATCGGGGTCCGGCATGGTCGTCTCTTTCGGCATGGTATGCGGATCGGGTCCGGGGTAGCTTTAGTCATGTCGTTCCGCTGGCTCAAACACTATATGCCGCGCGGCCTGTATGGCCGTGCCTTATTGATCCTGGTGTTGCCGGTGGTCACGCTGCAACTTGTGGTGTCCATCGTGTTCATCCAGCGGCATTTTGAAGGCGTCAGTCTTCAGATGAGCACGGCCGTTGCGCGCGAACTGAACCTGATTCTCGATGCAGGCGGTGAAAGACCCCTGTCTCAGGCGCTGTCATTCGATGTGAGGCAAGTGGCGTCAACAGAGGTGCCTCCGGCCAGTCAACGCAGGTGGTACGATTTTTCCGGCATCGTCGTTATCCGAACTTTGACGGAAAAAGTGCCGCGCATACGGGCGGTCGATTTGCCGACCGATCGGCTGGTCACTGTCTATGCGGACGGTCCGGAAGGACCCGTAGCGATCGACTTCAGCCGGTTGCGCGCCTCTGCGGAGAACCCGCATCAGCTATTGGTCAACATGGTAATCTTCGGCGTGTTGATGACGGTGATTGCCTATCTCTACCTGCGCAACCAATTGCGCCCGATCACGCGTCTTGCAGAGGTCAGTCAGGCGTTCGGACGGGGCAGGGCGATGCCTTATCAACCAGCGGGTGCCGTTGAGGTTCGGGCCGCTGGCCATGCGTTTCTGGACATGCGCGCGCGGATCGAACGGCAGATCGAACAGCGCACCATGATGCTGTCTGGGGTCAGCCACGATCTGCGCACTCCGTTGACCCGGATGAAGCTGGGGTTGTCGATGCTCGACGAAAAGGATGCCGCGCCGCTGGAGCGGGATGTGCAGGACATGGAGCGGCTGGTTGATGCCTTTCTTGATTTCGCGCGCGACGATGTCGGCAAGACCAGCGCGGAACCCGTCGACCCGGTGGCGCTGGTCGGGCAACTGGTCGAGGACGCGCGTCGCGGCGGCAAGGATGTGACCCTTACAGAGGTCGAAGGTTCGGGTGAGGTCGCGCTGCGGCCGATGGCGATCAAACGGGCGGTTGAGAACCTGATCAACAACGCTGTGCGCTATGGTAGTCGGGCTGAGGTGTCTGTCGCGCTGACCGGGAAATCCCTGCGTTTTCGGGTCGAGGATGACGGGCCGGGTATTCCTGCGGACCGGCGCGAGCATGCGATCAAGCCGTTCGTGCGTCTGGATCCAGCGCGCAATCAGGATCGCGGTTCCGGTGTGGGGCTGGGACTTGCGATTGCGGCAGATGTGGCGCGCTCGCACGGCGGCATCTTGAGACTGGGCGAAAGTGCCAAACTGGGCGGTCTGCGTGCAGATATTGTCATCGCGCGCTAAAGGCCGGGCCGGGGTGGTGCCGTTTCCGGTCTGTTGACGCTTGGGGCGATCCCAGGCGAAGCGCATTTGCAAACAGGCGGCGTCAGCCTTCCGCCGCTTGTGCCCGGCTGGTGGCTGCGGCGTCCAGAACGGCACTCAGCCTGTGCCGGTCGAGCGGTTTTGGCAGAAACTCCAATCCGCGCGCCATGCAGAACTGATCCAGTGGTTCAGTGCGGTTCGCTGAAATAATCGAGCCGGGCAGTGGCCCGAACCGGGCGGCGATCGCGTCGTAAAGCTCGACCCCGTTCATGCCGCGCCCAAGCTGGTAGTCCAGCAAGAGGGCATCGGGCGTGATTTCCAGATCGTCCAGCAGATCCAGCGCGCTGGCCGCATCCGTCGCTTCGATTACGCTGACACCCCAGCTTTCGATAAGAATGGTGATGGCGCGGCGCAATGCCGGGTCATTTTCGACCAACAGAACAATCAGACCAGATTGTGCCAATCGCAGCGGCCGCGGAGTGGGACGGGCAGTGCTGGTGACGTGGTGGGGCAGCGACGCCACCGGCACATTCACCATAAAGCAACTGCCGCGCCCCGGTTCCGACCACAGGGCCAGCGGATGGCCCAGCTTGACGCAGGCGCGCTCGACGATCGCAAGCCCCAGACCCAGCCCTTCATTGGTGCTGGCAGTGGTGTCGAGCCGCCGAAATTCTTCGAAGATGGAATTTTGATCATGTTTTGCAATGCCCGCGCCGGTATCCCAAACCTCGATCCGGGCACCACCTTCGCGGCGACGCACGCCCATCACGACCCGCCCTGTCGACGTGTAGCGGATGGCATTTCCCAGAAGATTTTGCAGGATCCGCCGTAGATAGGACGGGTCGCTTTCGACCACCAGACTACTGTCGACAATGCGCAGATCCAGACCTTTGCGCGCAGCGAGTATGCCCATCTCATCGCGCAGAGGCCGAAAAATCTCACTCAGCGCCATGGGCCGTACATCGAATGATATCCGCCCCGATTCAAGTTTGGAAATATCAAGCAAGGCGTCGATGATCTTTTCGGCACCCGACAGCGCGCTTTCAGCCTTTTCCAGAATTGCGCGGTCGCTGTCCCCGGCGGATTTGTCCGCAAGCGACGAGATGAACAGCTTGGCGGCGGATAGCGGTTGCAACAGGTCATGGCTGGCAGCGGCGACAAAGCGCGACTTTGACGCATTGGCCCGTTCGGCCGCGTTCAGCGCATCCTCAAGCTCCAGGGTGCGTTCCATCACCCGTTGTTCAAGATCCTCGTTCATCTCGGTCAGCCGGTGCGCCGCTTCTCGTTCGGCGGTGATATCGGTGCAGCTGATGACAAAGCCGCGGTCGGGCATTTCGCGGCCAAAAATATGCAGTACCATGCCTTCGGAATGGGTCACTTCGAAAGAGATCGGAGGGCGATGGGCCTTTGACAGCGCCCAATCGCGAAACCCGTCGCGGTCAATGCCTTTGGAAAAGGCAAGCTCTCCGTCGATATGGGTCAGCAAGACCGGGAAGGACGCGCCCAGATGCAGGCGGCGTGCCGGCAGCGACAGGAGCGCGCCGATCTTGAAGTTCCATCCGACAAGCTGCGCCTCTTCATCGAAGATGCAGACCCCTTGGTTAAGATGGTCCAGCGTCGCGTGAATCATCTGCGCTTGCTTGTCCTTCAACCGGTCGCGCGCCTGACGTTCCAGCCGCAGGATGTCAGTCACATCCGTTTGCAGAATGACCGTCCCACCATTGGTGGTGCGATGTTCGCTGACCTGAAGCCAGCGATCGCCGGTCAGCTGTGCGTTGAACATCACATGCCGGTCCTGATGGCGACGTATGCGACGCGCGGCCCAGCGGGCCGAGGATTCGCCTTCGGGCAATGCCAGATGTGGCGAGCGGCTGATCCTGTCGACATATACGGCAAAGGGCAGGCCGGGATGCAGCATGTCCAGCATATCAACGAAGTCACGGCAAAACCGAGAGTTGCACATCACCATGATGTCGTCGGAATCAAACAGGGCGAACCCTTCATGGACCGTCTCGATGGCATTGGCGAGGTTGGACCGCGCGGCCTCTGTTTCAAGGTTGGCCTGCGCCAGCCGGGCGTTTGAATCGTGAAGAAGATCCAGCGTCTTTTCCAGCTGCGTGGTGCGCTCGCGGACCTGTTTTTCGAGTAGCGCCGCGCGCTCGAATTGCGCATAGGCGGCGCTTGAATGCGAGGCACCGTATTCGACCCGGCGCATCAACGATTCCGAGATCTTGAGCAGCTTCTCGTTCTGCCGCTCCAGGCTGTCTTCGGGGTTTGTCAGGGACATGGCGCTCAGCTCTCGGTGGCAGGTGGATAGATCGCGACGCCGGTGAAAGTCTGATTCACGTGCAAACCGCCGATCTGTTCGCCGTAAGTGCCAAAACCAACAACGCGATTTTCAGACAGGATGCGGCTGATCTCGCGGCTTTTCTGGGTTTGGCCGGCCTCTATCCTTCGTAATATGCAGTCGCAGCCAAGGATTTGATCCGGCGCACCGTCCACGGCCAGTTCTGCAAGCCCGCGTTCCAGATGCTCTGCCATGTCCTGATGGTCCGCCAGTGTCAGGACCATACCTTCGTTGATGGCAGAGAAAAACACCAGATTGCCATCCTCATCAACGCGCTGGATTGCGCGGACATGATGCGACTCGCCCAACCGCACCACCACCGGATGCGCGGCAAAGGTGAACGGATCAAGCTGCTGAGGATCCTTGCCCAGAAGCCGGGCATATTCCTGCGCGGCCGGTTCGGCGTTGATCTCATGCACGATGCGGCGGGCGGGATCGGCACCGGTGACAACCATGCGCCGGTCCGTGGGCATGAGATGGTCCAAAGAGAATACTCTCACCGGGCAGGTCGTCCGGACAAGCGTGATCACCGCGCTGTTGCGCGACACGACCCCGTCACAGGCAAGCCACGCTGTGGAAAAGCGCGTGCCGTCCCCCGCAGAGCCGCCAAAGAGCGGCACCGGTCCCAGCCCGGTCGACAGGACAGAGGTCAGGTGTTCTTCGGCCAGGGACAGCCCGTCAATCATCACAAACGCGAATTCCTGGCTCATGCGCGGCCAGGCGCGCGACAGGGCCATGCGGGTCTGGATCAGCCGGTCGATCTGCGCCTGTGGCTCCAGCGCGTGCAGATCGTTGATCACATAGCTGGCCGTCGCGAAATGCGCGGCAGGAAGACCGACGGCAACGATCTGACCGTCCTCATAGCCAGCGCTGCCAAGTTCTCCGGCGGTGGTGCAGGCGCAGACACATGTATCGGTGAATTTGTCCTGTGCGGCCGCGACAACCGCAGCAAAGTCGGCTTCGGGCGTCACAAACAGGCCGACAAATGCAAATTTTCCGGCCCCCATCTGTGCATGAAGGCTTTCAAGCGCATCAGGGTCGCGCCAATCGACCTGCGCCGAGCGCAAGGCTTCGTGCAAGGTTCTTTCCTCCCGCGCGGGCAGTGAAACTGCCCGTCAATCATTGGTTTCCGTGCCGGTTCGGCAAGCGGAAACGATAGGCCGTTCAATCCTCGCTTGGCAAGACCTTCGCAAAGCGGGCCTCTTGCGCGATCAACACCGCCTGGGTGCGGCTGTGGACCCCCAACTTGCGCATGATCGCCGTCACATGCGCCTTCACGGTGGTCTCTGCGATGGTCAGATCATAGGCGATTTGTTTGTTCAGTTTGCCTTCGCAGATCAGGCCAAGGATGCGCGCCTGTTGATTGGTTAATGTCGCCAGCCGGTCCAGGGCGTTGCCTTGTCCATTGTCACCCCCTGCGCCCTCGGGGTCGATATAGTCGTCAGGCACGAATGGCAGGCCCTCGCGGACCGCATCAAAGGCACGGCGAAACACCGAGCGTTGCGAATGTTTGGGCACGAACCCGTTGGCACCGGCCTTCAGCGCGTAGGAAATCATCCGGTTTTCAGCCATCGAGGACGCCACGATGATCGCCGAGGCGGGGGCCGCGCCGCGCAGGCGCACCAATCCGTCCAGCCCATTCACATCTGGCAGGTTGAGGTCCAGCAGGATAAAACCCGGCGCGCCCTCTGCTGCGATCCGGTCAAGCGCCTCTTGCAACGTGCCTGCGGTGGTGATGTCGTCAAACTCTGCCAGCGAGCGCAATGTAAGGCTCAGCGCATCGCAGAACAGCGGGTGGTCGTCCACCACCATCGCGGTAAGCGGCAAAGTCTCAATGGGCCGGGCGGCGGGTTGTTGCATGGCGGACGCGTCCTTCTTTGCATTTATCCTATGGATAATGGCACAAAGGGTCTCTTGTCCAAAGGTCTTAGGCGATGGACGGCGCGCCCGGTCTGTGCGTGATTCTTTGCGAATGTCTGGCTGTTGCGTTTCCCATCCCAGGCCAAGATGCGCGAAAAAACGCGCCCCGCAATGCGGGACGCGTTTCTACGGATCTCCGGTTAGAGGGGGGTGGAGATCAGTTCGCTTGGGCCAGCTGCTTGGGCAGACGGAATGTCCACAACATGCCACCCTGGTTGAGGTAGTTGACCTTCTTGGCCACTTCGCCACCCCATAGCGGAACAGCGCCGCCCCAGCCGGACATGACCGAAACAAACTGCTCGCCGTCCTGTTCCCAGGTGACAGGCTGACCGACAATTCCCGACCCGGTCTGGAAGGACCACAGCTCTTCGCCGGTCTCGTCATCCAGCGCCAGGAACTTGCCCTCGGGCGTGCCAAAGAACACCAGACCGCCGGCGGTTGTCATCACGCCGCTCCACAGTGGAGCCTCGTTCTTGTATTCCCATTTCCATTCGCCGGTGTCGGGGTCAATCGCCTTGAGACTGCCGATATGATCTTCGTACATCGGCTTGATGGTAAAGCCTGATCCAAGATAGGCGGCGCCCTTCTTGTAGGTGATCGGCTCGTTCCAGATATCCATGCCCCATTCATTCGAGGGAACGTAGAAGTTCCCGGTGCGCTGTGAAAACGCCATCGGCATCCAGTTCTTGCCACCCAGGAAACCGGGGGCAGAGAAGACCACTTCGCCTTTTTTGCCGTCTGCCGCTGCTGTGGGATCACCGGGGCGGTTATCTTCGTTGAAGATCGGTCGGCCAGTATCGTCAATACCGCTGGCCCAGGTGATGTCCTTTACGAAAGGCGCGGCAGAGACGAACCCGCCATCGGCACGGTCGAGCACATAGAAGAAGCCATTACGATCCGCCGTGGCATAGCGCGCATTGCCTTCGCGGTCGGTATAGGAGACGACCTCGTTGACGCCGTCATAGTCCCAGCCTTCGCGCGGTGTCGACTGATAGTGCCATTTGATTTCACCGGTTGCCGGGTCAATTCCAAGACGCGAGGCAGCGTAGAGGTTGTCGCCCGCATTGCCCTCGGTCGGCGCGCCCGCATTGCGCAGGTGGCTGTTCCAGGGGGCAGGGTTGCCCGTGCCGAAGACCAGCGTGTCTGTGTCGGCGTCATAGGAGCCGCCCAACCATGTCGCGCCACCGCCGGTTTTCCACATATCGCCCGGCCACGTCGCGTTCAACTCGCCGGTCATGGTGCTGTCTTCGCCGTTCAGCGTGCCCATGTGGCCCTCGATCACTGGGCGGGTCCAGACCATCTCGCCGGTTTCGGCGTCACGCGCCTGCACTTCGCCGACGATGCCGAACTCGCCGCCTGAGTTGCCGGTGATAACCATCCCGTTCACGATAAGCGGGGCCGCAGTATAACTGTAGCCGGCTTTGTAATCGGCGATTTTCTTGCGCCAGACCACATCGCCGGTCTTGGCGTCCAGCGCGACCATCCGCGCGTCAAGCGTTCCGAAATACACCTTGTCGCCGTAAAGCGCCGCACCCCGGTTGACCACGTCACAGCATGGCAGAATGCCCTCGGGCAGGCGCGCGTCATACTGCCAGATTTCCTGACCGGTCTTCACGTCGATGGCATAAAGCCGCGAATATGACCCGGTGATATACATGATGCCATCGTGAATCAGCGGCTGCGCTTCCTGACCGCGCTGCTTCTCGCCACCAAGGCTGAAGGCCCATGCAGGAACAAGGTTTGTCACGTTTTCCTTGTTCAGCGTGTCCAGCGGCGAATAGCGCTGAAGGTGACGGCCCATGCCATTGGTCACGATCTGGCTGACATCTGCTTGGTCGTTGGCCAGATCTTCTTCTGTCACATCGGCCTGAGCGGTACCCGCGACCATGAGGCCCGCAGCGACTGTGGCGATAAATCTGTTCATGTGTGTCCTCCCTGGGAACAGTTTTATTCATGCGCGCGGCTGATCATCCGCCGCCGCTCTCTCTCCAAGTGCAGTTTATAGCCAAGCGGGAGGGGCGCGGTACTCGGCTAAGGTCGTACGACCAACAGGGCATTGACAGGGGCAACAATTTTGTTCATTAGCAGCGTCGCTGCTTGACGCGTTAACCAAACTTCAGCACAGGTTAATGAAAAATTGTCAATTCAGTAGAGATGTGCTAAGTCTAGTAGGGTATCTTGTTGTTTAAGGGTTATAGGAAGTTAAAATGACTTTTTCAAAATGGATTGCTGTCGCAATTTTCGCATCAACATTGGCAGCTCCGGCTACTGCGGCGACGGTTAGCGCTGTTCGCGGCGAAATCGTTCCCCCACCAGTATCTGTCGAGAACGGGTATGTGTATAACTGGCGCGTTCAGGCGTTTGATGAGGCGCAGGACGTAAAGCTTACCAGCGACATTGGCGTGAATGGTGGTCGAACGATCGCTGCGGGCACAAAAGTCGATAGCCACATGATTTTTCTCAATGTGAAAAATGGTGTGTCGCAACGTCATTATGGGCTGACGGGGTCGCTTTATAACGATCCGGGGCCAGTCAGCTTTACCTTTGACGGTACAATTCTGGGCGTGATGGCAGATCTTAACGGTCTGCGAGAGGCGGCCTCGAACAGCCAGCTTGCATCATCCAGCACCCTCTATCCTGGGTCGTTTGAAGCGCGTGGGATGGAAGAAAATGACTGGCGCAACAAAAACAACGATTGGTTCACGTATTCTGGGAATACGATTTGGCTTGGCATGAACGTGTCTCAGCCGGGTGACTGGATTCGCGTCGTAACTGCGGCACCATCGCCGGTGCCTGTTCCTGCGGCGGGGTTGTTGCTTCCAATTGGTTTCGGTGCACTTGGTCTTATGCGGCGCCGGCGAAAGGCTGCACAAGCCGCAGTGTAAGCAGCACAACCTGATTGGGTCTTAAGGGTCCGGCCAGATAATGGCCGGACTTTTCGATTCTGCACCTGTTGCGTACGGACATAAATCGTGTTGGCGCAGTCGGGGAGGCCACCATGGTAAGCGAGACAGGCTGGTTTTCCTCGATAGCCCGTGATGCGTCTGCATTCAGAAAGCCGGGGCATAGCGCCAGTTGTCGGCGTCCGGCGTCACCTCATCAAGGTCGTAATCGGCTATTTGCAGCCGTTTTGCGATGGCAAGCCCTTCCTGCGCCGCTTCGTCGACCAGACGGCGCCCCTCCGCCTCGTCCGGTGCAACGCCGTGGCCGCGCATCAGATCAAGCCCGTAGTTGAATTTGCCCACCGGATCGCCCGCCATAGCCGCGCGCCTGTCCCAGTCGGCAGCCGCATCCGGGTTATAATCGCCTCCCAAGCCATTGTTTTCCATCTGGCTCATCCATGTCATAGCGCCCGTGTAACCGGCGGCAGCGCAGGCTTCGAACAACTTGCGGGCGGGGGCGTGACGGCCGGATTTGGTGATGTAATATCCGGTGGCGCAGGTCATCATATCGGTCTGACCCTTGTCGATGTTCGACATAACTTTACCAAACCCCGAGTCCAGCGGATTAAGCGTGCCATGCTCATCCTCAACCGAGCGGGTCTGGGTATCGGCAAAGGCCGGAAGGGTCGCAAAAACTGCGATGCAAAGAGTCTTTCGAAACATGGGAACTCCTTTCCTCTGATACCAAAGTACCATCCCTGACGCGGCAAAACACATGGGCTATGGTCGTAGATAGGGTCAGCTTTTGCGACGTGTCAGTCCACGCGCGGGATCATACCCCCACAATGCGAACGCCATGAAGGCGCAGGTGGCGAAGATCGTCCAACCCAGAGCTGGCAGGTTCAACTGGCCATACAGCGCAAAACGGATCAACTCTACCGCGTGGGTAAACGGGTTCACCGCACATATGTCGTGGAGCAATTCCGAAGATTCTGCCATCTTCCAAAGAGGATAGAGCGCGGAGCTGAGGAAAAACATCGGGAAGATCACGAAGTTCATCACACCGGCAAAGTTTTCCAGCTGTTTGATGAAACTCGACAGGGCGAGCCCGAGAGCGCCCAGCATAAGCCCGGCGATGGCCAGCGCGGGAATGACCGTCAAATATCCCAACGGAGCCGTCGTGACGCCAAAAGCGGCGGCGATGGCCAGAAACACCAGCGCCTGCAGGATGGAAATCGCGGTGGATCCGACAAGCTTGGCAAACAGCAGCCAGCCACGCGGCAAGGGGGCTGTCAAGAGGAGGCGCATTGATCCCATTTCACGGTCGTAAACAAGGCTAAGAGATCCCTGCATGCCATTGAAAAGTAGGATCATTCCGCAGAGACCGGGCACGATATAGGTCTCGTATGTAATGTAGGTTTGGTACGGCGGGATGATCGACAACCCCAATGCCGCGCGAAAACCAGCAGCGAAGACCACCAGCCATACCAACGGCCGTACGAGTGCTGCGACAAAGCGTTCGCGTTGATGCAGAAACCGCAATGCCTCGCGGCCGACGATGGCGCGGAGCGACGTAAGATAGGGGTGGATCACCATGCATCCCCCAAAAATTTTGTGTATTCTTTTGATGTCAATAAATTATAAGCCATTGATAATGCGATAGGTGAGTTGCGCAAAGTCATGCAGGCTTTGCCGTCAATGTCAGGAAGTGCTGTTGCAAAGAGGCGTCTCCGCGCAATGTCCCAGCATGGCCGTCCTGCATGATGCGGCCCTGATGCAGGATTACCAACCGGTCCGTATCGCGCACCTCGTCGGTCAGATGGGTGGCCCATAGCACGGTGATCCCGTCCGTCGCGGCCAGATCGTGGACATGGGTCGTGATTGCCTCGCGGGTGGCGGCGTCCAAGCCAACCGTGGCCTCGTCCAGCAACAACACATCGGGCTGATGTATCAACGCACGGGCGATTTCGGTGCGCCGGCGATGCCCGCCGTTGAGGCTGCGGGCCTTTTCCGACGCACGGTCACGGATTGCCAGCCGGTCCAGGCTTGCGTCTATGCGGTTGGAGGCGTCGCGACCCGAAAGCCCGTGCAGGGCCGCAAAATAGGTAAGGTTTTGTCGGATCGTCAGATCCAGATCCAGAGTTTGGGCCTGAAACACAACACCCATCCGCGCCAAGGCACGGCGGGGCACCGTTGTCATGTCGTGACCAGCTATTGCGATCTGCCCGGACGCTGTTGTGAAAAGCCGCGTCAACAATGCGAAAAGTGTGGATTTTCCTGCACCGTTTGGCCCCAGAAGCGCACAGAATGCACCCGGTTCGACGATGAAAGTGACATCGTCCAACGCTTTGCGTGCACCGTAATTGTAGCTGAGGTTCTGGACGGAAAGGCCGGGCGTCATGTTGTGTCCACAGTGGTTCAATAGGTTCGGGCGATGCCCCTTGCCTTCAAGTCATAGCGCCCAAGTGTGAACGCGACAAACCCGACTTCTGTCTTGGCGCCTGCGTTTTCTTCATGCGCAGGCACCGCGTTGTCATTTTTGTTGAATAAAAACTGGCGGTGCTCAGTTCGTCGGGCGGAATGCGGCCCCCCAAGGAAAGCGACCGACCTTGATGGATTTTACCGGCTTGCGGCTGGCAACATCGATCACGGTGACGTCGCCAGAGATGCCGTTGGTGGTGAACAGCTGCGAATGATCGCGGTTGAACGCCATATGCCAGACGCGGCGACCGACAAGGATATACTCTTCGACCTCATAGCTGGTCATATTGACCACCGCGACGTGATTTGCCGGACCGAGCGCCACAAAGGCGATGGCGTCATCGGGGGTGAATTCAAACCCGACGGGCTGGATGCGGTCCGGGTGGATGTTGGGCAGATCGAAGGTGATCTTCGCCTTTTCCGTCTGGGTGGCACCGTCGAACACTGTCACTGTCCCACCGATTTCGGAACTCACCCAAAGCTCTGCCCCGTCGGATGTAAACTCGGCATGGCGAGGGCGCGAATCGACCAGAGTGTTGGCAAAGATCTTCTGGGTTTCCGTGTCGATCCAATGCGCCATATTGGTGGTTTCCGAAGTGGTGATGGCGATCTTGCCGTCTGGGGAGACGGCCATGCCCTCGGGCTCGATCCCGACGCTGATCTGGGCCACGACGGTTCGGGTTTCCACATCCACAACGGTCGAGATCGCGTCATCTTCGTTGGCAATATACAGATGCCGGTTGTCGGGATGCAGCGCAAATTGTTCGGGATCCTCGCCGGACGGAAGTTCGTGCAGCACTTCGCCGGTCTCCGGGTCCATGACCTGTACCGTGTCGCTGTCGCTGGCGCAGATGTAGACGACCTTGTGATCATGGCTGAAGATGATCCCGCGAGGCCGTGCGCCGGTGGGAATGGTGCGAGTCACTTCCAGCGTTTGCGTGTCGATGACGCTGATCGTGTCGTCGCGTTCATTGGTGACCCACATCTCGTCTGCGAGTGCGGGGGCGGACAGAACCAGTAGGGCAAGGGTGGTACGGATCATCGGATTGGCTTTCGTGTAATAGGTGAATTGGAACGTCGCGACGAAGCGCGGCGCTGCGATTACTGAAAGCGCGTGCAGCCGCTTTCGGGGGCATCAAGGCCCAGCGTGTCAAGTTCAGTACGCGGGTGTAGGAAACCGTCCAGCGGGGCGAGGGCGGCCTGTGCATGGGCATGGACCAGCGGTATGGGCTGCCGCAACTGCCCGTTCCAGGTGCGGAAGGTCAGCGGGCGCCCCTTGAACCCGGCAAGCTCGAACGCGTCCGACAGTATATAGGCGCGCAAGGCTGCGGGATCATCGGTGCCGGTGCGGGTCACGGCCTCGCCTATCGCGCGAAACGCGGCCCATGCGGCATAGTCGAGCGGGCGCATCGGACGCGCGGCCAGATCCTCGAAACGCGATTGCAATTGCGCAGCGCCCCATTGTTCCACGACCCGGTCCCACGCGACGGGACGCAGCCCTTCGGAACCTGCAACAGGGCGCGGTTCCCATGTGTTATAGGGGATATAGCGGGCAAAATCGCCGATCTCGTCGGCAAGCAGCAGGACATCGTGGCGGCCAAGGTCCTGGGTGAACAGCGGCATTTCCTGTGTGGCGTTGCGGCGCATGTCGGCGTCAAAGGCCCATTCTTTCGTGGCACCGATCTTCAGGCCGAATTTGCTGGCAGAACCGGTCAGCGCATCGGCAAAGGCCAGATCCTCGGCATGTGTGCCGTGGATCAGCGCCAACCCGGTCCAGCGCCGTGACAACAGAAACTGCATCAGCGCATCGGTGCGCATGTCAAGCGACGGGCCGGTATGAAACAGGTTGGGGCGGCACTCCTGACTGCGCAATTTGCGGTCAGGTGCCGAGGCGTTGAAAAGCAGTGCCTCGCTGGCTTCCGGCAGGTCAGCGACGCTCAGCAACGTGTCGGCGGGCGCGTCGAGGATCACAAAGGGGGTGGCGGCAAGTGCCGCGCGCATGGCATTGGCGAAATCACCGCCTTCCGGCACTTCCGTGATTTCCAGCGTATAGGTCTGGCCCAGAAACTGCCCAGTGGTCTGATTGTCCGCCAGGGCAAGCGATGCCCCATCAATGCCCAAGCGTTCCGGGCGCGGGTCGAGATTGGACAGGGTAGGTGGCTGCGGTACGACCTGGCGCAGGTAATGCACGGGAATCGTCAGCTCTGCCCAAGCGGGCAAGGCGGACAGCATCAATGCCGCGATGGCTGCGCGAAGACGCATGTCACAGATCCTCCTCCTAGTGTGTCGTGATCTGACGGTAGGTGGTTGCAGCGGCACAGCGCCATGCGACCTTGGTCTGATTTCGGGCGGTTCGGCGACGAAAGTCCAATATCGCCGCGTCGGAACCTGCGCTTAGAAACGGGGAGGACAGACGCGAACAGGCCCGCAATCGCGGGGGAGGAGAGATCGAATGACATATTTCAAAACGACACCCATTCTTGCCGCGCTGGCAGTGCTTGGCCTTGGCGGTCACGCGCTTGCGCATGGCGATGTGGCCCCTCAGGCGGTCGACACGACCGGCCTGCCGACGGTTGAGGGGGACTGGCTGACCGAAAACCCCTATCGCGCCGAGGCCGCAGGCGAAGAGGTCTGGACCAAGGCAATCGAGATCGGATCCTCCGGGTACAACCAGAACTGCGCGCGGTGTCACGGGCTGGAGGTGATCTCGGGCGGGCTGGCACCGGATCTGCGCTTTCTCGAGGCCGAGGAATATGGCGACGAGTGGTATGTCGAGCGGTTCCGCGAAGGCTATACGCAGAACGGTACCACGAAGATGCCGGCCTTTGGCGAATTGCTGGGGCAGGAAGCCGCATGGGCGATCCGCACCTATATCGAAACGCGGCCCGACGATGCCGCCATGGATGCGGCTTCGGACGATCTCAAGGCGATCCGGGACCAATTGACCGGCTGGGCAAGCGATCCGTCGGATGCCGATCCGGATACGGCGATCGCGCAATTGCAGGAAATCGCCTCGGGGATTGAAACCATGTCCGGCGCGCCCGTCGCTGACAGCGTGGCATTTCGTGCGGCCAAGCAAATCGACGGCACCGAAGCCTCCTATACCAAGGCGGCGGAGACATTGACGATCGGGTTGTCAGCCGCGCATTGACGGGCTGAAACTCAGCCGGGCGCCCGACGGTTTGCGGCGCCCGCATTGCCTTTGCATTGGATCATGCCGCGTGGCATGGTTGCATCGGATGGGGGATTTCCAAATTGCGTGACGGCTTGGTTGCAAAGGCAAGATCGGGGGCGAAGAGGCTCGTGACACTTGCGGCGCTTTGTCTGGCCGCGGGTGCGGCCAGTGCCGCTGATCCCTGTGCGGATTACATCCCGCAGCCGAAACCGCAAAACACCTCTCGGGACATTGTGGGCCGCGATATGGACCAGCTGATAGAGCAGGGGCATATGCTGTTCGCCGTCTATGAGGACAACCCGCCCTATAGCTGGGACGAGGGCGGCAAGCCGCGCGGCGTCGATGTGGATATCGCCCGTCTGATTGCGGATGATCTGGGTATCGAGGCGCGCTTCAACTTTGTCGCGGCGGGCGAGAACCTTCAGGCCGATCTGCGCAACAACATCTGGAAGGGCGGCATCGTCAGTGGCCGGATTTCCAACGTGATGATGCGCGTGCCATATGACAGCGCGTTCAAGTGCAGGGTAGAGCAGGTGACGTTTATCGGGCAATATGCCGGTGAGAGCATCGCCATCGCCTATGACAAGGCGAAATACCCCGATGGTGGTCCGCTGCCCGCCTATTTCCGGTTCGACACGGTCGCGGTTGAAAATGACTCGATCGCGGATTTCTACCTGTCCGGCTTTGCGGGCGGGCAACTGGCGCAGGGCGTTCGGCGGTATCCGACCATGGCCGCCGCGATGCAGGCATTGGCCGAGGGCGAGGTCATGGCGGCAATGGGGCCGCTGGGGCAACTGGAATTCGGGCGCACGAATGCGATTGCCATTCACCAACCCCCGCTGCCGGGCTTCGCCGTGTCGCGCTGGACGCTTGGAGTTGGCCTGCATTTCGCCTATCGCCCACTTGGCTACGCCGCCGATGATGCCATCCGCTATGCGCTGGAAGACGGCCGGATCGCGGACATCTACGCCTCCTACGGGCTTAGCTTTCAGCCGCCTGAAAGATAGCTCTACACCAATGGTCTAATATGCCCCGCTTCGGTCCTTGGCCTAGGCTGGGCGCAGCAAGAGGAAACCCTGATTATGAAACTCAGCGATTCACGAGATATTGCCGCCCCGCCAGAGGTTGTCTGGGCCGCATTGCTGGATGCCGAAGTGCTCAAGGAATGCGTTCCCGGCTGTCAGGAAATGACCGGCAGTCCGGAAGAGGGGTTCGAGGCGGTCGTGGTTCAGAAGGTCGGCCCGGTCAAGGCGACGTTCAAGGGCCAGGTCACGATGTCAGAGATGAATGCGCCCACAAGCCTGACGCTGAGCGGCGAAGGCAAGGGCGGTGCTGCTGGCTTTGCCAAGGGCGGGGCCGATGTGACACTGACGCCATCGGATGTGGGCACCACGCTCAGCTATGATGTCGAGGCGAAGGTCGGCGGCAAGTTGGCACAGTTGGGCAGCCGGATCATCGACGGGTTTGCCAAGAAGATGGCCGATCAGTTTTTCACCCGTTTTCAGGAAGTTGTTGAAGGGGCGGACAAGGCTGGCGAAGATGGTGCAGAGGACGGCGGCGAATCTGCTGCGGCCGGAGAAAAGAAAGGGTGGTTCAAACGGTTCGTTTCCTGATCCGTGCCACGCATCTGAATTGAACAATATGACGGGAGGAATTTGATGGCGAAGGTAGAGATGACGGTGAACGGCAAGTCCGTTTCCGGAGAGGTCGAAGGCCGCACGCTGCTGGTTGAGTTTATTCGCGGAAAGCTGGAACTGACCGGAACGCATATCGGCTGCGACACCAGCCAGTGCGGCGCATGTCTGGTGCATGTCAACGGGCAGGCGGTCAAGTCCTGCACGATGTTCGCAGCCGAGGCTGAGGGTGCCGAGGTCACCACGATCGAAGGCATCACTGGCAAGGACGGGTCGCTTACGGCTGTGCAACAGGCGTTTCAGGATTACCACGGGCTTCAGTGCGGTTTCTGCACGCCGGGTATGGTGATGTCGGCCACGGCGCTGCTGAAGGACAACCCCAAGCCCAGCGAAGCCGAGATACGCGAATATCTTAAAGGCAATATCTGCCGCTGCACGGGCTACCACAACATCGTCAAGGCGATCATGGCCGCATCCGGACAGGATGTGGGTGCTATCGCCGCCGAGTGATCATTGCGGCGGCGGGCCACGGCCCCGCCACCCGCGCTACATTGCAGGCAGGGTTTAACCCGGCCATCCCCAGGGAGGATAAAGAACATGCCGAAAGATCATGGCATCGGAGCCAGCAGCAAGCGCCGCGAAGACGTGCGCTTTCTGACAGGCACCGGCAATTATACGGACGATATCAATGCGCGTAATCAGGCCTATGTGCATTTCCTGCGCTCTGATGTGGCGCATGGCCGGATCACCAATATCGACACCACTGCCGCTTCGGAAATGCCGGGCGTGGTGCGCATCTTTACCGGTGCGGATTTCGAAGGGATCGGCAGCATTCCCTGCGGTTGGCAGGTGACGGACCGCTTTGGCGAGGTCATGCATGAGCCGCCGCACCCGGTTCTGGCACAGGGCAAGGTCCGCCATGTTGGTGACCCGATTGCCGCGATCGTTGCGGACACACTGGCAGAGGCCCGCGATGCGGCGGAAGCCATTGAACTCGACATCGAAGAACTGCCCGCCGTCGTGAACATGAAGGACGCGTTGAAGGACGGCGCGCCCAAAGTGCATGACGATCTGCCCGGCAACCTTTGCTATGACTGGGGCTTCGTCGAGGAAAACCGCGATGCGGTGGACAAGGCGATCAAGGAAGCCGCGCATGTCACCACGCTGGAGCTGGTCAACAACCGGCTTGTCGCCAACCCGATGGAACCGCGGGTCGCCTTGGGCGAGTACAACCGCGCCAATGACGAAAGCACGCTGTATACCACCAGCCAGAACCCGCATGTGATCCGGTTGCTGATGGGCGCGTTCGTGCTTGGCATCCCCGAACACAAGCTGCGCGTCGTGGCCCCCGATGTGGGCGGCGGCTTCGGCACCAAGATCTTCCACTACGCGGAAGAGGCATTCTGCACCTTTGCCGCCCGTCAACTGGCGCGGCCGGTCAAGTGGACCTCCACCCGGTCCGAGGCGTTCATGTCCGATGCGCATGGCCGCGACCACGTCACCAAGATTGAACTGGCGCTGGACAAGGATAACAACTTCGTTGCCCTGCGCACCGATACGCTTGCCAATATGGGTGCGTATCTATCCACTTTCGCGCCGTCGGTTCCGACATGGCTGCACGGCACGCTGATGGCGGGCAACTACAAGACGCCGCTGATCTATGTGAACGTCAAGGCCGTGTTCACCAACACCGTTCCGGTAGATGCCTATCGCGGCGCTGGCCGCCCCGAGGCGACTTATCAGCTGGAGCGGGTCGTGGATAAGGCGGCGCGCGAATTGGGTGTCGATCCGATTGCATTACGCCGCCAGAACTTCATCACCGAATTCCCCTATCAAACGCCAGTCGCCGTGGAATATGACACTGGCGACTACACTGCCACGATGGACAAGCTGGAAGAGATCGCCGACATCGCGGGCTTTGCCGCACGGCGCAAGGAAAGCGAAGCCAAGGGACGTCTGCGCGGTCTGGGTGTGAACTGCTATATCGAGGCTTGCGGCATCGCGCCGTCGAACCTTGTCGGTCAGTTGGGCGCGCGTGCGGGCCTGTACGAAAGTGCAACCGTTCGCGTGAACGCCACCGGTTCGATCTCTGTAATGACCGGCAGCCACAGCCACGGGCAGGGGCATGAAACTGCGTTCCCGCAGGTCGTGGCAGAGATGCTCGGCATTCCCGAAGATCAGATCGACATCGTGCATGGCGACACGGCGCGCGTGCCGATGGGCATGGGCACCTACGGATCGCGCTCGCTTGCAGTCGGCGGGTCGGCCATGGTCCGTGCGACCGAGAAGATCATCAACAAGGCCAAGAAGATCGCCTCGCATCTGATGGAAGCTTCCGAGGCGGATATCGAACTGAAAGACGGTCAGTTCACCGTTGCGGGCACTGACAAATCCGTTGCTTGGGGCGATGTTACGCTGGCCGCCTATGTGCCGCACAACTACCCGCTGGAAGACATTGAGCCCGGTTTGGAAGAGACGGCGTTCTACGATCCGTCGAACTTCACCTACCCCTCGGGCGCCTATGCCTGCGAGGTCGAGCTGGACCCGGAAACCGGTCGTGTTACCGTTGAACGCTTTTCCGCCGCGGATGACTTTGGCAATATCATCAACCCGATGATCGTGTCCGGTCAGGTTCATGGTGGGATCGCTCAGGGGGTTGGACAGGCCCTGATGGAAAGCTGCGTCTATGATGAAAACGGCCAGCTGCTTAGCGCGTCCTACATGGATTACGCGATGCCGCGCGCCGATGACGTGCCGTTCTATAGCGTTGATCATTCCTGCGTCACACCTTGCACCCACAATCCGCTGGGCGTGAAGGGCTGTGGTGAGGCCGGGGCCATCGGGTCGCCACCCGCGGTAATCAATGCCGTGGTGGACGCGATGCAATCGGGCGGGCATGATGTGACCCATATCGACATGCCGGCATCGCCTTCGCGGGTCTGGGCGGCGATGAACGGCTGAGATGACAGGATGGGAACGGGGGCGCTGCCCCCGACGCCTTGCGGCGGCATCCCATAGGTATATTTGAACCAGAGAAGCAGGGGACTGGCGCGCCGGGACATGCTTCGGGAGAGGAAGAGACAATGTACAATTTCGACGTTGTAACACCGAAAACTGTGGCCGACGCGGTCGCAGCGCTTGGTGAAGAAGACGCGCAGGCATTGGGGGGCGGGCAGACGTTGATCCCGACGCTGAAACAGCGGCTTGCCAGCCCGTCCAAGCTGGTCAGCCTGACCGGTATTGACGAAATCAAGGGCATCCGCACCGACGGAAGCGGCACCTTGTGCATCGGTGGGGGCACCACGCACGGGGCCATCGCGAGCGAGGGCTCGGCCTATCCGGCGCTGGCTGCCCTGGCAGGAAATATCGGCGATCCGGCGGTGCGCAACCGTGGCACGATTGGTGGATCGCTGGCCAATAACGACCCGTCAGCCTGCTACCCGGCAGCGGTTTTGGCCTCTGGTGCGACCATCGTCACGAACACCCGTGAGATCGCCGCTGATGACTATTTCCAGGGCATGTTCACCACCGCGCTGGAAGAAGCCGAGATCATCACCGAAGTCCGCTTTCCGGTGCCTGAGAAGGCGTATTACCAGAAATTCGAGCAGCCTGCCTCGCGGTTCTCGCTGGTGGGTGTCTTCGTTGCCAAATATGCCGACGGTGTTCGGGTTGCGGTGACAGGCGCGTCGAATGACGGTGTGTTCCGCTGGACAGAGGCGGAAACCGCGTTGTCGTCGAATTTCTCCGCAGATGCCTTGGACGGGTTGGCGGCGTCGGCTGACGACATGATCGCGGACATGCATGGCAGCGCGGCATACCGAGCGCATCTGATTGGTGTGCTGACCAAACGCGCGGTTGCCGCCGCTGGCTGAGCGCCAAGATCGCATTGGAGAGGGGCTCCCGGTTTTCTGGCCGGGGGTCTTTTTTGTGGGCATCGGAATTTGAGTATTTTTGCCAAGAAGAAGCTGGGGGCGGGCTTTCCGCTCGGGCCGGTCGTGTGTGTGTCACAATGTGAGAAGGTCGCCTGAATTGTCCAAGGCGGTGATGCGGGTCAGCTTTGCAGAGCGTTTTAGAGTGCCGAGTTGGTCGCGCGTCATGAATACGGCGGCGGTCGACAGCGCATCGGCCCGTGTTGCGCTGTGATCCTCGACGCTGATTGTCGACCAGAGGGCGGGGCGACCGTCCGGCGACAGAATGTGGCTGCCGGTCGCCAAGAGCATGGTGCCGGGGCTGGATGTGGCGATGGCCGTCCCGTGGAGGGCGCGTGTGGCGACCGGCCCATGCGCCGGATCGGAGACTGCCAGACGCCAAGGGCCACCAAGCGCGGCAAATTCGCCGATATTGATCAGGGCCTGGGTGGCCCCCCGTTTTGCAAGGCCTGTGCGGATCAAATCGGTGGCGAAGCCTTGGGCGATGCCGTTGAAGGTCAGCATCTGACCGGGGGCGAGGCGCAGACGGTTGCCGGTCTTTGTCACGCGATCCCAGCCGACAAGCGCGCGGGCCGGACCAAGATCGAGGCCCTGGGCGTCGGCCTGCCAAAGTGGCTGTATTGTCGGATCGAACAGCGTGTTCGAGAGGCGATGCGCGTCGTCGCACTGCGCGACCAATTGTTGGAACGCTGGGGGCATGTCAAGCCAGCCGCGCGCGTTCAGGAGGCTCAGCGCCGAGCTGGGGCGGTAGAGGCTGAACAGCGCCTCGATCTTTTCAAGAGAGGCCGGGATCTCTGCCAGGGCGGGACCTGTCAATGCCGATGGACCGTGCAAGGTGACCGAGACCTCGGCCCCCAGCGCGCGGCCCTGCCAGCTTGACGCTTTTGCAAGGCCGGGCGCACAGGCGAAGGCCGCCGAGAGGGTGAGGAATCGGCGGCGTTTCATTGGGCGGGCACCTCGTTGGGATGGCCTGTCGCGCGTGGTTTGCGGGTGGCTGAGCGCCCCTTGAGGATCAGGGGCACACATTGCGCGGGGTCATCGTGGATCGTTACGCAATCAAGGCATTGGAAACACTCGGAGTAAGCGATCTCACCTTGTTTCGAGATGGCGCCATAGGCACATTTGACGCGGCACAATTGACAGGGTGATCCGCATTCGACGCGGCGCGGGATCCAGCGGCGCATGCGCAACGCTCCGCCGATGGCCATGAGCGCGCCCAATGGGCAGACATAGCGACAAAACCCTTTGAAGACGATCATGCCGAGGAACAGCCAGAACAATGCATAGCCCGCATAGTACCATTCGCGGATAAAGAATGTGGTGATGGCGGTCTTGAACGGCTCGACCTCGACCGCCTTGTCGAGTGCTGAGGGCAGCAGCAGTGTCACCCCGATCAGCGCCAGAAGGACAAGGTATTTCAGGCCCTTGAGGGGGCGGTCCAGCCAGTCCGGCACATCATATTGCGGCAGGCGCAACAGGCGGCCGATGTGATGCGCAAATTCCTGCAACGCGCCGAACGGACAGAGCCAGCCGCAAAACAGCCCGCGCCCCCACAGAAAAAAGCCCAGAATGGCGGCACCCCAGATCACCAGCGAGAACGGATCGTAGAGAAGAAAACCAAGACTGCCGCCCTCGATGATGCTGCGCAATGTGCCAAGCGGGGTGACGATGGACAATTGCCCCTGTCCCCACCAGCCGATGAAGCCAAGCACAATGGCCAGAATGCTCAACCGGATCGGAGTGTAGTGGCGCAGCGCTGCGAACGCGCTTTGGCGGAAGGCTAGGACGGCAAGAAGCGCGGCAAGAAAAACGGACAGAAGGATCAGATCGGATTGGCGGTTGTGGATCGCCTCGCGCCAGGGGGCCAGACGCGTGACGGCACCGGGGCGGTCGTAAAATCGCGCGTCGGTGACATGGGTGGTGTCCAGCGAGACCGAGCCCATTTCGGGCTGAAAGAAGCCATGTTCGCGCACCGCCTGCACCTTCAGCACCCAGTCCTGCGTGGGATCGAACCCAAGTCTTCGGTCCGTCCGCAAGATCATCGCGACACCGTCCTGAAGCGCGTCCGGAACCTGATCCGACAGGCTGACCAAAAGATCGGCGTCGCGCATCGCCACCGGAAAGCTGCCCTGTTCGGCACCGATCCAGTCCGGCGCGGTGTTGCGCACGAAATCGTCCGAGACCAGCCCGTGGCGCGCAGTCTCGATCAGCAGGATGGGTTCGTCATCGGGCGAGATCGCCATGAAATCCTGCAAGTCCCGAAAGCTGTCCTCGGTCAGCAAGGCGCGGGCGATGGAGGGCGGTCCCAGATCGGCAATCCACAGGTTCAAATAGGCGTCGTTCGGGGCATCCTGCGCCTCGGGGTCGTCATCTTCCCAAAGCGTGTCTGCGAATGCCGCGTCAACTTCGGCATTCGTGACATGAAAATTCTGTATCAGCCCTTGGTCAAACAGATCCTGCCAGCTCAGATCCTCGGAATAGTCGGGATCGGGAAAGGCGGGCGGGCCGGAACTGATGCCTTGCATCTTTTCGCGCGCCACCTGAAGCGTGGCGGCCAGCAGGCTTTCATGGGCAATGCGAACCGACGCGGTTGCCTTGGTCACGCCGTCGAGATAGACCAACTGCCCACCGCCGCCGCCCGCGCCATAGGGGGTGCCGACGACCAGAGCCTCGGATATCGAATGGCCGCGATATTGCTCGAAGAACTGGTGGAACGGGGCCTCGCCCAGACCGCTGATAAAGATCGGTTCGTTATGCGAGATCAGCCGCACATCGACAAAACGCCCGTCGAGATCCAGCACCACCAGCATGTTGATCGGTGCGCCGGAAAAGCCGGGCAGGGGCGCCATGGGCTGTGTCTCGAACACATAGCCCGCATCCGCGCCGCCAGAGTTCAGCAATTGCCAGACGCCCTTGTCGTTCAGCTGTTCGCCAAGTGACATGGGCGGCACGATCATTTCAGCGATTGTGTCGCGGGGCAGGGGATCGGCGGCCGAAGGCAGGGCCAGACTGACCCAGAGACAAACTGCCAAGAACGTGCGGATCACTCCCATAACCCGAAACCTAAAGGGTGCGGGCAGGGCACCCAATTCGACCAAGGTATAGAGGGCGGGCCCGCGCCACAGGGCGGGGGTCCATGCGCGTCACTGATGGTTTGAAAATCGCGACTGGTTAGGGCACCGGAATACGACCGGCGTCCTAAACCATGTTCAGGCGTTCAGATAGGTGCGCAGAGTTGCCTCTGTGCCCTCATCATGGAGCATTCGCAGCCAGCGTGCGAAGCTATCGGCGAAGGTCGCGTTGTCGCCAAGGTCGCCATAGAGGTCACGCTGTTCCAGCCAGGCCTGCGGGTTGTCCCGCGCGTCCAGTGCAGCCGCGTTCAGCTTGTCCCAAAGCGGATCGTTGGGCGCGATTGTGCTGCCATCCTCGCGCGTGCCGGTACACATCCGCGCCCAAAGCGCCTCTGTCAGGGCCAGCCCCTCAATCGGGCTGTCCGTGGCCAGCGCATCGCGCAGCGTCGGCAGAATAAAGCCGGTATGACGGGACGACCCGTCAAAGGCCACGCGGCGGACGGTATCCACAATCTCGGGGTTGGAAAAACGGCTGCTGATCAGATCAACATACGCGGTGGGTGTCATGCCGGGAACGGGTTGCACCTGCGGCACGATCTCTGTGCCCGCAACCTTGCGGAAAAACGCACCGATCAGGGGATGTGCCATACAGCCCGAGATGAACTCGACCGACAGGATTTCACCAGGGTTGGAGATCACCTGATGCCCGCCATTGAGGATGCGGATCTTCATCGCCTCATAGGCATGCACGTCATCGGTAAATGTGGCACCGGCCTTGTCCCAGTCGGGACGGCCCGCGCAGAACGCATCCTCGATGACCCATTGACGAAAGTTCTCGTGGGTGACGGGGGCGGCGTCGTCGATGCCGAACTCCCTGACCAGCGCCAATTCGTTTGGGCCGGTGGCGGGGACGATGCAATCGACCATGGAGTCGGGGAAGGTGCAGTTTGCATCAATCCAGTCGGCGAGATCCGCATCTGACAGGCGCGCCAGCGAAACAACGGTCTGACGCAGGATCGCGCCGTTGCCTTGCAGATTGTCGCAGCTTTGGCCGGTCAACGGCCCGGTGCCATTGTCGCGGCGCAGTTTCAGCGCGGCGATCATCGCGCCAAAGGCGGTGAGCGGCGTGTCAGGGTTGGCGGCATCGTGTTTGATATCGGGGTGATTGGCGTCGAACCCTTTGGTTGCCGCGTCGATATAGTACCCACCTTCGGTCACGGTCAGGGCGACGATGCGGATTTCGGGATCGGTCATCCGCTCGATCAGAGGGCCGTTACCATCTTCGACAGGCACGAAATCGATCATCGACCCCACGACTTCGGCAGAGCGTCCCTTGGGGTCAAGCTCTATCAGCGTGGACATGTAATCCTGCGCGGCCAGCCGTTTGCGCTGCGCCTCGTCACCGGCGCGCACGCCTGCGCCGATGATGGCCCAGTCCTGCGCCAGACCCTGTTGCATCAGGCGGTGCAGATACCAGGCCTGATGGCCACGGTGGAAATTGCCAAGCCCGATATGCACGATCCCCGGCGTCAATGCGCTGCGGTCATAGGTCGGGCGCAAGACGCTTTCCGGCAGGTTATTGAGGGTATCGTTGGACAGTTTCATATCAGCTCATCCATTGTCCGCCGTCGACGTTATACGTCTGCGACACGATGTAATCGGAGTCGGCGGAGGCGAGAAAGACCGCCATCCCGGTGAGGTCGGCAGGCACGGCAAAGCGGCCCGCAGGGACGCTGGCGGCGACCTCGGCCTTTTTCTGGCCGGGCTTCTTGCCTTCGAGCTTTGCAAACATCGCGTCCACATGTTCCCAATGATCACCGTCAACCACACCGGGCGCTATGGCATTCACGTTGATGCCGTGCCTGATCAGGTTCAGCCCGGCAGATTGCGTCATCGAGATCACCGCCGCCTTGGTCGAGCAATAGACCAACACCAGAGGTTCGCCCCGGCGTCCGGCCTGACTGGCCATGTTGATGATCTTGCCACCGTGACCCTGTTTGATCATCTGGCGCGCGGCTGCCTGCATGGTGAACAACGTGCCCGCGACATTCACCGCATAGAGCTTGTCGTAACTCGCGCGGGTGATGTCGACAGTCTCTGCCGCGTCGAAAAGCGCGGCGTTGTTGATCGCGATGTCCAGCTTGCCCGCCTTCGCGACAACCGTTTCGATGGCGGTGTCGATGCTGTCCTGACTGGTGACATCCAGTTGCACGGCATAGGCGGCCGCGCCGATCTGGTTCGCGGCCTTGGTTGCCGCGTCCAGATTGATGTCCGCGATGGCGACGGTTGCGCCCTCGCGGACATAGGCTTCGGCAAAGCCCAGCCCGATACCGCGGGCAGAGCCGGTGATGAGGGCGGATTTTCCGTCTAGCCGTTTCATTGGATCCGCAACCCTTGCGCATCAAATCTGTGGATCTGCTCGGGCTGCGGCGTCAGGTAGATTGTGTCGCCGTAATGCAGATCGACCTCGCCGCCGGCGCGCACTGTCAACGGCTCTGCAAAGCCGTCGATATTGACGTGGAAGAACGTGTCGCTGCCCAGATGTTCGGACACGCCCACCGTTCCTTTCCACTCACCGCTTTGCGTGGACACTTCGAAATGCTCAGGCCGCACGCCGATCGTCGTGGCGTTGTGCTTGGCGGCTTCGGCCCCTTCCATCAGGTTCATCTTGGGGCTGCCGATAAAGCCCGCGACGAACTTGTTGCGCGGGTTGCGATACAGTTCCAGCGGAGAGCCCACCTGTTCGATCACGCCGGCCTGAAGCACGACGATCTTGTCGGCCATCGTCATCGCCTCGACCTGATCATGGGTCACATAGATCATCGTGGTATCGAGTTTTTTGTGCAATTCAGAGATCTCCATCCGCATCCCGACACGCAGGGCGGCGTCGAGATTGGACAGCGGTTCGTCGAACAGGAATGCTGAAGGTTCCCGCACAATGGCGCGGCCGATGGCGACCCGTTGGCGCTGTCCCCCCGAAAGTTGTCCGGGCCGACGGTCAAGGTAGTCGGTCAGGTTCAGCGCCTTGGCAGCCGCACTGATCCGCTTGTCCTGTTCTTCTTTCGACATCCCCGCCATTTTCATCGGGAAGGCGATGTTCTTGCGCACCGACATGTGCGGATACAAGGCATAGCTTTGGAATACCATGGCCAGCCCGCGTTTCGCGGGGGGCAGGCCAGTGGCATCCTTGCCGTCGATCTCGATCGTGCCGGAGGTCGTGTCCTCCAGCCCCGCGATCAGGCGGAGCAGGGTGGACTTGCCGCAGCCGGAAGGCCCGACAAACACCACGAACTCTCCATCGTTGATTTCAAGGTCCAGCGGCGGAATGACGGTCACGTCACCAAAGGATTTCTTGACCTGTTTTAGCTGAATGCGTCCCATTAATCTCTCCTCACTTCACAGCGCCGAAGGTCAAGCCCCGGACAAGTTGTTTCTGGCTGAACCAGCCAAGGATCAGGATCGGAGCGATGGCCATTGTGGAGGCGGCGCTCAGTTTTGCGTAAAACAGACCCTCGGGGCTGGAATAGCTGGCGATGAAGGCGGTCAACGGGGCGGCTTTTGCGGCCGTCAGGTTGAGCGTCCAGAACGCCTCGTTCCAGGCAAGGATGAAGTTCAGCAGCATCGTCGATGCGATCCCCGGCACGGCCATCGGTGTCAGGATGTGGATGATCTCTTCCTTCAGCGTGGCACCGTCCATCCGCGAGGCTTCCAAGATCTCGACCGGAATTTCGCGGAAATAGGTGTAAAGCATCCACACGATGATCGGCAGGTTGATCAGCATCATCACGATGACAAGGCCGGTGCGGGTATCAAGGATGCCCAGTTTGATGAAGATCAGGTAGATCGGGTAGAGAACGCCCACCGCCGGCAACATCTTGGTCGAGAGCATCCAGAGCAGGATGTCCTTGGTGCGTTTGGACGGAACGAAGGCCATGGACCAGGCGGCGGGAACCGCGATGATCAGACCAAGGATGGTCGATCCGCCTGCGATCACGACAGAGTTCCACAAGAAGCGCATGTAGTTGGAGCGTTCTTGCACAACGGTGTAGTTTTCCAGCGTCCAGTCAAAGAACAGGAAGACGGGCGGATCGCTGATTGCCTGCGCTTCGGTCTTGAAGCTGGTCAGGATTGTCCAGAGGATCGGAAAGAAGATCAGGATCCCGATGGACCACGCAATGGCGGTATTCAGCGCTTTGCGATTGTTTGTAACGGCACGTGCCATAATCTTGCTCCTCCCTAGTCCAGGTTTTTGCCGACGATGCGCATCAGGAAGATGGCAACGATATTGGCAAGAATGATCGCATAGACACCGCCCGCAGAGCCCAGACCGATATTCTGGCTTTCCAGAACACGCTGGAAGATCAGGTAGGACAGGGTTCTGGTGCCGAAGGCGCCGCCGGTGGTCACGAAGATCTCTGCAAAGATCGACAGCAGAAAGATCGTCTGGATCAGAACCACGATGGTGATGGCCCGCGCCAGGTGCGGCAGGATCATGTAGATAAAGCGGCTGTGGAACGGCGCGCCATCCATCTCGGCCGCCTCCAGCTGTTCGCTGTCCAGCGACTGAACGGCGGTCAGCAGGATCAGCGTCGCGAAGGGCAGCCATTGCCAGCTGACAATCAGGATCAGCGATTGCATCGAAGCCTGACTGAGCCATTCAACCGGGGCTGCGCCGAAAAACTTCCAGATATGTGCAAAAAGCCCGTTCACAGGGTCCATGAACATGTTTTTCCAGACAAGCGCGGAAACAGTTGGCATGACAAAGAAGGGGGCGATGACGAGGATGCGGACGACGCCCTGTCCCCACATCGGCTGATCAAGCAAAAGCGCCAGAATGACGCCCAACACGATGGTGATGAAAAGCACACCGCCGACGATGATCAGTGTCGTCTGAACGCTTGGCCAGAATGAGCTGGAATTGATGAAACGGACATAGTTGTCAAACCCGGCCCATCCCAGATCTCCACCGCGCAGCGGCAGATAGTTCCGGAACGAAAACCATAAGGTCATGATCAAAGGCACCAGCATCCAGCCCAAAAGCAGGATGACGGCTGGTGCCAACATGAACCGTGCAGCGGATCGTGATTGTTGGGTCGCCATGGACACACCTCCCCCGTTGACGGAAAAACCGCCACAGATGATTGGTCAAAAATGAAAGCTGATCACTGGTGTCGGAGGGCCGCCGAACGGGCCGCCCTCCGGAACGATGACGCTTAGTAGCCGGCGGCTTCCATTGCGTCTGTCGTCAGGGCCTGCGCCTTTTCAAGCGCTTCATCGACGCTTTGCTGTCCTGCCAGAGCGGCCGAGAATTCCTGCCCGACTTCGGTTGCGATGCCCGCGAATTCCGGGATGGCCGCAAACTGGATGCCGATATAGGGAACCGGATCAACTGTAGGGTTCTGCGGATCGGCCGACTGGATGCTCTCAAGTGTCATGGCTGCGAACGGAACGTCCTTGTAGTTCTCGTTCTCATAGAGCGAGGTCCGCGTGCCCGGAGGAACGTTGGCCCAACCTTCGTTTGCCGCGACAAGCTCGATATACTCTTTCGAGGTTGCCCATTCCACGAACTCTTTCGCGGCGGCTTCTTTCTGGGTGCCGGCAGGGATGCCAAGCGCCCAGGCCCAAAGCCAGTTGGAATTCTTGCCCAGGCCCGTATTCGGCGCCAGCGCAAAGCCAACCTTGTCAGCAACGGTCGAATCCTCGGGGTTGGTCACGAAAGAGGCCGCAACCGTCGCGTCGATCCAAATGCCGCACTTGCCCTGTTGGAACAGCGACAGGTTTTCGTTGAAACCATTGGTCGATGCGCCCGGAGGGCCCGCGTCATTCATCAGGTTGACATAAAAGGTCAGGGTCTCTTTCCACGCGGGCTGGTCGAATTGGGGCGTCCAGTTTTCGTCAAACCAACGGGCGCCGAAAGCGTTCGATGTCGCCGTGAGGAACGCCATGTTCTCGCCCCAGCCGGCCTTGCCGCGCAGACAGATGCCGTAGATCTCGTTTTCCTTGTCGGTCATCTTGCGCGCGGCATCCGCCACAAATTCCCATGTCGGGGCATCGGGCATTTCCAGCCCGGCCATTTCCATAAGGTCGGTGCGGTACATGATCATCGAGCTTTCGCCGTAGAACGGTGCGGCATATAACGTGCCGTCAACGCTCAGACCGCCGCGCATGGCAGGCAGAATATCGTCGGCGTCCCATTCCTCGGACATATCGTCCATGGCGACCAGCCAGCCGTTTCTGGCCCAGATCGGCGTTTCGTACATGCCGATCGTCATCACGTCAAAAGCACCGCCCTTGGTGGAAATATCGGTGGTGACGCGCTGACGCAGAACGTTTTCTTCGAGCGTGACCCATTCGACCGTGTGTCCGGTCTTTTCGGTGAAGTCATCGGTTAAACCTTGCATGCGGATCATGTCACCGTTGTTGACGGTGGCGATGGTCAACTCTTCCGCGAAGGCAGCGGTCGTTGCGACCGATACGAGCGCAGACGCAGCAAATAATGCGTTCTTCAATTTCATTCCGGATCCTCCCTAGATCTGTCTGGTGCAGTGGCACGAATTAACCGAGCGTCAAGCCTCGAGTCAACAAAAACTTTACTCCCGTAAAGTTTTTTGGGCCAGATACTCTCTTTATGCGGAGGTTCGTAAGACAAGTTTCCCGTCAAGTAGATTCTCAAATCTTGAATGCGTTTGCTTGCCCTCTTGAATCAAATCAAAAAGAATCTTGACGCTTTGATCGGCGATTGCAGAGTAATCCTGCGAGACGGTTGTCAGCGGAGGGCAAGTGTACCGGGACCAGGGATGGTCGTCATGCCCGGCAATCCGAAGTGCGCATTCAGGACCATGCCCGACCCGCAAGCCCTTTTGATAGGCGGCAGCCATCAATCCGATTGCCAGGCGGTCATTGCTGCACAAGACGGTGTTGGACGGCAAAGAGCGCTCTTCGATCAGGCGCATGCCGCCTTCGAAGCCGATCCTTTCGAAATCCCAGTTCGTCCCCTCGACCTTGATTATCTGAGGCGTCAGTCCGAGCCGCTCCATCGACTGGACATAGGCTTCGCGTCGCTTGTTGGCGTTCGGGTTCAGCGGTGGCATCTCGAAGAAACAGGGCGGCTCTCCGGTGCGGCACAGGTAGTCGACGATCAAGCCGATACTCTTGAAATTATCATTGCCTACAAAGGCTTTGCCAACGGCGACGTTGCTGTCAAAAACAACGGTCGGCACTTCATCTGCGAACCGTTTGACAGCTTCGAAATCTGATCTTCGGCCAAGGGGCGCAAGCAAAGCACCGGCCGGACGCAGGGATTGCATCGTTGCAAGAGCGTTGTTTTCAGCCTCTTGGTCACCATGCGCGCTGAACACCGTGGGCCAATAGCCCGCGTCAATGCAATGTCTTTCAAGCCGTCGCGCGACTTCGGCAAAAAACGGGTCCGCCAGGTAGGGAACCAGTATGCCGATGGTCTTGGTCAGCTTGCGGTTCTGATTGATCGCGAAAATGTTTGGCTTGTAATCGTACGTCTTGAGCGCTGTTTCAATCTTTTGTCGGGTGGTCTTTCGGACGCTTTCCGGATCGTTGAAATATTTCGACAGGGTCGGACGCGAAATGTTGCTGACCTTGGCGAGTTCGTCCATATTCTTGATCTTAGATCCGGTCACTGGGTTTGCCCTCATGTCATTCTGCGCCCTAGCCATCACTTGTATCGTGGAATTTTGAGAAACTTAACGCCAAACAACAAACTTGACGCCCGTAAATACATGACACTAGGTCTGTAGCGTGTCATCAGTCAAGAAAGATTGTGAGATATCAACGAGCGGGCACCGAAGCGGTAGCGCGCGAAGCATCGGCATGCTGCCAGAGTGCCGTGCGATCAGCGTCTAGAATTTGTACGATTATTCGGCGTTGGCAGCGTCGTTGGTGATGATGCTCAGCGTAAAGGCCCGGAAAAACAACGCAAGCCCGCCGATTTTATCACAAAACGGGCAGGCTTGGTCCAGCAGGTCGAGGTTTGAAAGCCTGCCATGCTTTGCACGTTATTCAAGTCAACGGCGGCGCTTGGCAGGCATCATGTTGGATGTCAGAACTTGATTTTCGCAGGTTTGGCCGCCTCAACGCCATCGGCGAAAATACTGCCATCAAACAGGAATATGCTGACTTCGTTGATCAGGTCATTGTCATCCGCAGATCCGAAGACGATGCGCGAGAAATGTCCGCAGCTTTTGGCGAGGCTGGCCAGAGATGCGTTGTCGCCGGACATGATGCGTGCCGTCAGTTCGGCCTTGCCGCCCGAGGTCAGGTTCGCAAGAGACATGCAATCCGACGAACCGACCATCTGGTTGGGGGCGTCCAGAAGGGCTGCATAGCGATCGGCCATCATCTCGCGCAGGCTGTCCTGCGGCATCGGTTGGGTGAAAGTCAGATGACGGCTCATCGCGCCGACCTTGATTTCCCCGTCAGGAATTTCTTCGGTTTTGACGGCGACCAGATCCTGCATTGCATCGCTTCCTGCGGAGCAATGCGTGACGCCGCTGACCTCTTCACAATTCGTAAGGCCCTCGAAGGCCAACTGCTGTTTCGCTTCGCTCAAGCTGCTGCCGGTGCTGACGTCGAGGATGGAAAACCGCTCTGCTTCAGGGGCCGCGGCTGGTGCGGCAGCACCTTTGGGCATCTGAACGGTAGGTTTGAAGCCAACTGCCTGTGCGGCAGATGTAGCACCTGCTGCAACCGCGACTGCCGCGGTTTGCAGTGAGGGAAAGCTTGACTGAGCAGCCCCGAAAGTTGGCGCGACAGAACCTTCCGTCTTTGGCGTGGCTGCAGAAGCCGTAGAGATTGACGGGAACGCCGGCTGGGGCGCGGCAGCCTGTGTGGTTGCGGATTGCGGCGCGGCAGCCGAAGGCATTGTCGGAAAGGCACCACCTTGAGGTGTGGCAGCAGCCATCTGTCCCTGAGGCTGCGGTGCCTGCGGAAAGCCAGGTGCTGCGACCGCGGGCTGCTGCGTGCCGGTTCCCAGTGTCGGGAAGGCGTTATGCGGTGCGGCTGCCGGTTGACTGGCTGCCTGCGGCGCGGTGCCGGCGGGCATAGCCGGGAAGGCCGGGGACGCGCCTGCGGCCTGTTGGCCAAACGGCACTGCTGCGGGCGCGGGATAGCCCGTTTGCGGCTGGGATTGCTGGAAAGCGGTCTGTGGTTGCGGATAGGCTTGCGGCTGCTGGGCGGCCATCGCGTAACCCGCGCTTGGTCCGGCCGTCGCGATCAAGGGTTGGCTGGACCGTTGAATCAGAATGCCAGCTTCGGACGAGGTCAACCTGCCGGTCATCGGTGCGCCGAGACTCGCCTGAAAGCTGGAAACCGCATTCCGTGTCATTTTTCCATACAAGCCATCCGGGGTGCCCGCGTTGTAACCCAGCGCGTTGAGCCGGGTTTGATAATCGCGCACTTCGGTGCGGGTGGTCGCAAAGGTCGCGATGGTAGAGCGGGGGCCAGAGCTACTTTTTTTGGTCACGGTCTTTTTCTTATAGACCGTTCTGGGAGCGGATTTCCGCTGATTTTTGTTGGCATGGTTGATGATCGCCGCCCCCACGCCACCGACGATAACGCCTTTCAGAAAGTCATTTCCGGCCGAAGCCCGTTCCGGCGCGGTCACAAGACCTGCGGAAACAAGTGCAAGAACGGCAGCCGAAGCGATGGGTTTGCGTGATGAAAAATGCATTGGGTCTATCCTTTCTACAACGGAATTGTCTGGCAGAACAATTCTTTCTATTCAGTGTTTTGAGGCTCCTGAGTTTGAGCAGGTCCTTGGGCCGGGATCGTCTGCGGCGCTTGAAGGGACAACAGCCATCGTGCCATCTCGACATCGCCGCGTGCGCCAAAAAGCGCGATTACATCAGTCAAGTTACCATGATTTTGCGCCATTCCTTCAATCAGAGCAACACAAGATGCGGGAAAGGGCTCATATGTCCGGTTCCCACTGCGTTTTCGTTCACCAATTTGTGCGGCGCGGAATTCGTTCTTGTTGCCGAGGACAAAGCGCAAATAGTCGAAAGAGGGTGTCATTTGAGGCGCTAGAAAAGTGATATAGCGGCACAACGTATCATCGCGCGCGCTGGATTCAACCTGTGCGCTGCTCCAGGGGTTTCCCAAAGCAACCGCCAATGCATCCATGAAATTGAATTGTGGGATGGACAGGTAATTATGCGGCATTTGTGGCGGACGTCTGGCAGCGACATTGCGAACCGGCTGAATGCGCATCGTGTTGTTGTGCTCGCGGTGTGCGGCAAGAGTGGCCGGATCATATGGTTCATCACCAAAAATCATGCCTTTCTGGCTGAGTGTCTGGATGTCGGAAATGGAATATTGCGCGCCCAATCGATCGATGACGTCATATGTGGCAGGAGGTCTGCCAGGGTATAGTTTGTTAAGATCAAGCCCAAGATCGGCAAAAACCGCTATCACATTCGCAGGTGCGCCGGTGACGAGGTCGTGCAGCAACACGCAGGTCTGGCTATCGTTGCCATATTGTCCGCACGTCACCTCCTGGTCCATATCAAACGGTTTGAGCGCTTGCAGATAGCCATGCAATGTGGTGATGGCCTGCGTTTTGGAGGTCAGCTGCTGCCAATAGGCGGCATGGATGATGTTGTAAAAGATTGCACCCGTATCCAGCCGCTCTGGAGTGACCAGGCCGTTTTGCAGATAGAAATTCGCGTTCTCGTAATCTGCGCGGGTCAAAAACTCGACAAAGGCGCGTTCGGTCGACTCGTCATTCGCGGCACCTTGCGAGGGCAGGGCTGATGCGATCCCCCATGCAAAGACGCAGCAGCTTCGTTTGAGTGCGGTGTAAAAATCAGCCCAAATTTTGTAATCCAATGCCATCGAAAACCTTGTCATGAATCGAGAAGTCTTGATTTATTACCCCAATTCTAGCACCAAATTCCCTCATGGATAGTAGAATCGAAAGGATGGTCGAGATGGTAAAGTGCCTTGGTTTGCGTCTGTTTTCGACCGTTCGGCATGCTGGCACCTGCGGGATTATCGCCCTGGCAGTTGGGCTGGGAAACGGTGCCGCCGCTCAGACATCGCAAAATACGACGCAAAGCTTTGAAGAGTTTCAGGCAAGCGTTTCCGCAGGTGCGCAGCGGATCGCCAAGTATCAGGAAGTGCTGCAAAATCCAGACGCTCGCATCCAGTACGAGGCTGTGCGTCTGCTGTTGAAATCCGGCGATCCGGCGCTGGTGCGGATCGCCAAGGAGCACGCGCTTTTTTCGACCAACCCGGTGCTGCGCAACTCGGCGATCCTCGCGATTTTCGAGGCCGGAGGAAATTTGCGGATCGAGGTTACGGCGACGGATGAATCGTCTGCCAACGTTCTTAAATGGGTGTCGGATGCCGGTGGCACGCATGACGGCAAGAAAGGCAACCACATCTTCAACATCGGGGCCAAGGCCGAAAATTGCTGGATGTCGGGGCAGGAACGCTATGCGATTTGCGAGTTGACCGTGTCCGGCACCAGTGTGCAGTTCAAGTCGAACCGTGGAAAAGGATCCCAGGCGTCGCTGGCGTTGGGGCCTGACGGTGTGCTGCGCGGTGTCATCTTTGCCGAAGGCGGGCAGGCGAACGCCGCCATCGACCTCAAGGAATAGTCATTCTACGGTCAGCCCATCGATCCGCAGCGCGTTTCTGTCCGCGAACCACATCGACTGGATGGTTATGCGCACACGGCGGGCAAAGATACCGCCGGTCTGATAGGCGAAGACGCCGTTGGGCGGCATGTCGCGCTGACCCAGACTACGCCAGAACGGTCGGCCCGGCGCGCCTGCATCAACCTCGAACAACACGGTTTTGGGCGGACTTTGATCGGGCGCTGCACCGGGGTCGCTTAGCAGATTTATCGCAGCTAATGGGACCGGAGACGCAGGGTCGAGCGTGATTTCGATCTGCACGGGCTCGTTGCTCCACGGCGACACAAAGGCCTGTGACAAAAGCCCCGGCTCAAGGCTCGCAGCACCGGTACCACCCGCCGCGCCGGTCCAGCCGGTGACACGGAACCCCTGTTCGCCATCGGCCCCATCCGGCGGCGGTAGGTCGTCGGGATGCCGGGCGGACAGCCCGCCGCCAAGCTGCGGGCCAACCCGGCGCAGGATTTCGTCCATGCGGAAAAATCGCGCCTCGCGCCCGCTGATCGCCGCCTGGGCGATGCCCACGACGCGCCCATCAACCTCCAGCACGGAACCACTATTGCCCTGATAGATCTGTCCATCCGCTAGGTTGTCAGTCGTGCGGACAATGACCATTTCGGGCGTCACCGCAAAAATCTGCGCATCGGCCCGGTCCTGAATGCCTTCGGGGCTAAGCCGCACAATCTCTCCCCGTGTGCGGGTTTCCAGCAGGCTGCGCAGGTCGCGGTCAAAACTGTCCCATTGGTCGTGACAATAGGCGGTGACGCCACCCTCGACATAGGCGATGGCGATGTCATTGGCCGTGTCGCGCAGAAACGCCGTGCCGGACCCGACGACCCTTTGCAGCGGCAATTCCAGTGAAAAGCGATCATTTGCAGCGACATGTGATGGCAGGACCGCAAAACAGTTGCCCCGATGCTGAAACAGCATGGCATGTCCAACGTCGCGGTCCACCAATGCCAATTGAGTGGCCAATGCCGGGGCCGAAGCCATCAGCGTGGTCGAAAAGATCATCAATTTACGCATCAAAGAGCTTGCCAGAAACATCTCATCCCCGTCACTATTGCTTTTGGGGAAGACTACACGATCCGGGGGGCGTGCCAACAATGTCATTGATCCATAGCAGTTTGATCTCAATAGCGACGGTTGTCGCCGTCGTCGTACCAGCCCTTCCTGCTCTTGCCGACCCGGCCCTGAGGCTTCGCGGCGAACGGGTGCATGAGGAATTGCGCAGCGACGCGCTGATCAATGGCAACTGGCTGGTCGGCGCGCATACCGCGGCACCGCGGAACGCCGAGGGACCAAGACTTTACAGCTATATCCCCGGTGGCGCGGACTGGCAGGGACAAACGCTTTGCGCACGGGCGACGGACAAGGAGGGCCGGTATTCGGCACTGTTCGAGTATCATGTCCCCGTGGCGTGGGGCGGCGGGCTGGTCGATCTCGAATACGAAACCGAGTACGAGGCGTTTGTCAGCGCCAGTGACGAAAGCAATAACGGGATCGCGTTGCACAGAGGCGATTGTCGGCTGGTCACAGACGATTTTCTGCCCGTGCTGTGGAATGCGGCGGAAACGCCCGAAACCGATGGCGAGGGGCGGATGACGCTGATCCTGAACCTGAATGCAGGGCGCGCGGACAGTCTGATCCCGCACGCCGTCCTGTCGCCGCTCGACGGCGCGGCGGGGGGCGACATGCCCATCCGGTGTGATCCGACATCCGAGGCCGGCGTCGGTTTCAACTACCAATGTCGTATTCAGGTGCCGGCCGATCAGGCCGGGGTGCTGACGGTGGGCATTACGCGTCTGCGCTATGGCAAGGCCGCGCCACCGAGAATGGCAAACATCCACCTTTATACGCCAGAAATACCCTGAAATGTCGAACATGGACGAGACCCGCCCGGCTGACAGGGACACGAAAATTCCCGCCAGTCCGTTTTTCGGTCTCTTGCGAGTGAGCAGGGGCCTGACACTGCTGCGGACGCCAGGTGCGGGGATATTGCCGTGGCTGTTGGTCGGCATGCTGGCTCTGGTCATTGCCTATTACGTCTGGCCGCGTCCCAAATCGTTCTTTCTGGATCTGACTACAGATTATCTTCGCGTGCAAACGGACTCGGATACGCAGATCGTTTGGGAATTGCCCAGCCTGCGGATTTGTCTGCCACGCCATGCGTTGACCGAGGCGCAGGACTTCGGCGACACCGTGGACGCGTCAACGGCAAGCTGCAACGGGGTGGCCTATCTCGAACTCCAGCGGGATTTTGTCGAACTGGACTGGCCGCCGGGGCTGAATCTGGAACTGCGTTCCGGGGAAAACCGCGCTGTCGATGTGGTGGTGCGGTTCGATGAGAATGATGCAGATCTGACCCCGGTTATGATCGGCGATGTCGAGATCGTCAGCGAAACACTGCTCAGGATCCCTGCAAGCACGTTCAGCGAGTTTGGCGGACTTGGTTTGACGGGGCAGTTGGTGGTCGGACAGAAAGCCGACAACGGTACAGTCAAGCTTTTGCGTTCCGGAAAATTCGAAACGCGTGAAAAGTTCTGGTTGCGCAATGACGCGCGTCTGGTGGATAGCGGCGCGCTTTCTTTGGGCGATGTGGTGTCGGTCGAACGCATGAACCCCGACGCGCCGCTTTCTGCATATGCATTCCTGACGCTCGACACACACGGCGACGGTATGCGTCTGATCGTTTCCACCGAAGAAGCCTTCAGCCGTTTGCGGCTGGAACGGGCGCGGGCGAAAGCGGCCTTTCTGGAACCAAGCTGGGCGCAGAGGCTGGCGCGCGATCCGCTGGCGGTCGGTTTCGCCTCCTTGCTTAGCCTGTTTGGCGCCACGCTTGCCGTGATGAATGCGCTTCTCAGGAAGAGGCCGTAATTTCAGAATATTACAGACGGTTTTTAATGCTGGCGGCGGCGCGCTGTTTCATGTCAACGGTATGGGCCGCTGTTCGGCGATGGCTTCCATCGCGAAATACGAGGTGACGGTCTCAAGCTCGATCTGTTCGATCAGACGCTTGTAGACCTCGTCAAAACTGGTCATGTCGCGCGTCACGATTTTCAGAAGGTAATCGTATTCGCCGCCGATCCGAAAAAAGTCGATCACTTCGGGGATGGTGGTGACCTGTTGGCGAAACTCTTTCAGCCAGCTTGCGGAATGATGGCGCGTCTTGACCATGACGAACACCACCAGCCCCATGCCCAGCTGCTTGCGGTCCAGCACGACAGTGCGGTTTTGCAGGACGCCGGACGCCTCCAGCGTCTTGAGCCTGCGCCAGCACGCGTTTTGGGACAATCCGATACGATCGCTCAGCGCACGCTGGGACTGCGCGGAATCACGTTGCAGTTCTTGCAGGATGAGGCGATCAATATGATCCAACTTTTGCGTCATTCTTCGTTCATATGATAGAATAATTGTTCTATCAAGGTGAATATCAGTAACAAAATCTACAGGTAAGGTGTCATATTGGATCGGTCTTACCAACCAATGACGGAGCCGGAATGTCCCTTCTTGATGAGTTCAGAAATTCGCTGACAGGCCCGGATCTTGTGCGCCGCATTCAGGAGGGGCTGATCGGTGATGGCATTACGATCGAAGGACCGTTCGGCCCCCGCCCGTTGCTTTATGCCGACTATGTCGCCTCGGGCCGGGCGCTGGCGCAGGTCGAGGATTTCATACGCGACCGGGTGCTGCCCTATTACGCCAACAGCCATACACAAGCCTCCTATTGCGGTGCCTTTACGACACGGCTGCGCGAATCCGCGCGCGCCGAAATTGCCCGTCTGACCGGTGCGGGCGAAGACACAAGCGTGGTGTTCACCGGATCCGGCTCTACCGCCGGGATCAACCGGATTGCCGGGCTATTGGATATCGCCGGGATCACCGCGCGTGGCGGTCGGGCCGTGTTGATCGTCGGTCCTTACGAACATCACTCCAACCTGCTGCCATGGCGTGAAAGCGGTGCTGAGGTCATAGAGATTTCCGAGGTGTCGTCAGGTGGCCCGGATATGGATGAACTGACAGCGGTGCTTGAAGCCGCGCAGGGGGCGGATCTGTTGGCTGGCTCGTTCTCTGCGGCGTCCAACGTCACCGGAATCGTGACAGATGTCGATGCGGTGACACGATTGCTGAAATCGTATGGCGCGCTGGCGCTGTGGGATTACGGATGTGCTGCACCGTATACGCGGATGGACATGTGCGCCGGAACTGACGCAGCCAAGGATGCCATCGTCTTTTCACCGCACAAGTTTCCCGGCGGGCCGGGGGCATCGGGCGTGATGATCCTGCGGGATGCCATCGCCCGACAGTTCCGCCCAACCTTGCCGGGGGGCGGCACGGTCAGTTTCGTCTCGCCGTGGGGGCATGTCTATTCCTCGCGGCTTAGCGACCGTGAGGAAGGTGGCACGCCCAACGTCGTCGGAGATATCCGCGTGGCGCTGGCGCTGATGGTGAAAGAAGCGCTGGGGCAAGACTGGCTGGACAAACGTCAGGCTGAATTGCGCGCGCGCGCCCTGGCACGCTGGTCGCAAAACCCGCGGCTCGAAATTCTGGGCCAGCCCGACGCGACTGCATTGCCGATTTTCAGCTTTCGCGTGCGCGACGGTGCAGGTGGATACGTCCACCACCAGTTTTTTACCCGACTGCTCAGCGACCTTTACGGCGTCCAGGCGCGGGGGGGCTGTGCGTGTGCCGGGCCTTATGCGCATCGGTTGCTGGGCCTTGACCAGGCCCGGTCCGATACGATGCAGGCCGCGATCGCGCGCGGAGAAGAACTTGAGAAGCCGGGCTGGGTACGTTTGAACCTTTCGGCGCTGCTGTCAGATGACAAGGTGGATGCGATTATTTCAGCGGTGGACAAACTTGCGCTGGACGCGCCAGACTATGCGGACCAATACCGGGCTGACCCGAGAACCGCCCGATTCACACCAGATAGCTCCGTGAAAGAAACGCTCGCATCGTGACAAGCCCACTTTCCAGTCCCGCCTTCCGCCGCCTGTTCGCGGCGCAGATCTGTTCGCTTGTCGGCGTCGGGCTGCTGACCGTGGCATTGTCGCTGGCCGCGTACCGGATCGGCGGGATTGCCGCAGGCGGCAAGGTCTTGGGCCTGCTGCTGGCGCTGAAGATGGTGGCTTATGTGCTGCTTGCACCGTTGGCCGAAACGCTTTTGGTGAATGTCTCGCGCAAACGGGCCATGGTGGGCTTGGATCTGGGGCGGATGCTGATCCTGCTGCCAATGGTTTTTGTCACGGAAACATGGCACGTTGCCGGGTTGGCTTTTGTTTTTTTCGTGCTGGCCGCCGGGTTCACGCCGTTGTTCCAATCGGTGATCCCGGATGTCTTGCCGGAAGAGGAAACCTATACCCGCGCGCTGGCCTGGTCGCGGATTGCCTATACGCTGGAGGCCGTGCTGAGCCCGGTGATTGCCGCCGCGGTCCTGAATCTGGTGACCGGCGAGGCACTTTTTGTTGCGGCTGCGCTGGCTTTTCTGGGGTCGGTCGTTGCTCTGCTGATGGCAAAGTTCCCGGCGCGCGGCGAGGCCGCCCGCAAAGGGCCGTTCCTCAAACGCGCGCTGCGCGGGATGTGGATTTACGGGCGCACGCCGCGCTTGCGCGGCCTTTTCCTGCTGAATTTTGCACTGTCATTGGCAATGGCTTGGGTGCTGGTCAATTCAGTCGTCTACGCAGGTGCGCGCCTGAACGATGCTGAGCGTTTCTATCCGATCCTGATGGCCTTTTACGGGGTCGGTGCCGGCCTTGGTGCCGTCTTCGTGCCCCGCCTTCTGATCCGATATTCCGAGCGTTCCGCGATGCTTGCGGGCGCGTTTGGGTTTGCCGCTGCGGCCGCCGCTTTCGCGCTGCTGCCATCGCCGCCGCTCGCCGTTATGGCGGTCGCGTGGATCGCATTCGGCGCGGCATCCTCGCTGGTGCTGACACCCGGCGGGCTGGTCATCACCCGGTCCGCGTCGCAAACCGACCGGGCCGCGGTCTTCGCCGCGCAGTTCTCGCTTAGCCATGCCGGCTGGCTTGTCGCCTATCCGCTGGCGGGCTGGCTGGCGGGAACAGTTTCGCTGGAACCGGCGCTGCTGATCCTGTCGGGGCTCTGCGCGCTGGTGGCCATGATGGCGATGCGCGTCTGGCCCGCACATGATCCGCTGGAGCGCCTGCACAGCCATCCCGAACTTCCCGACGATCACCCGCATCTGCGCAATGTGCCGGCCTCCGGCCCGCAACATCGCCACGTCCATGCCTTTCGGATTGATGAATTTCATCCGATTTGGGCCCGGACCGCTAACTGATGCTGATTAGAAACACATAAATCTCGTAGGATGATTCCCATGCAAACCACGGATTCAAGTCCAATTGACGCGCAGGGCTTGCCTGTACTTGAGGCACGGCTGCGAGAAGACCTCGAATTTCTGTGCGTCCCAGGCAAGGACTGGGTGCCGCATCAGGACGGTGTCTCGGATGTGGTCATCATCGGGGGCGGCATGTGCGGCATGGTCGCTTGGCTGGCGCTGAAAACAGCCGGCATTCACAACGTCCGCGTCCTTGACCGGGCAGAGCCCGGCCGTGAAGGCCCGTGGCTGAACTACGCGCGGATGGAGACCTTGCGTTCGCCCAAAGTGTTGACCGGCCCCGCCTATGGGCATGGCGCATTGACCTTTCAGGCGTGGTTTCGTGCACAATTCGGCACGAAGGACTGGGACGCGCTGGACAAGATCCCCCGGCCAATGTGGATGGACTACCTTCGTTGGTACAGGCAGGTGCTTGATATACCTGTCGAAAATGGTGTTTCAGTTGATAAGGTCGATCCCGAAGACGATCTGATCCGCTTGTCGGTATCCGGTGCGAAGACCGAAACGATCCTGACCCGAAAGCTGATCTTTGCAACCGGGCGTGACGGCACGGGCGGGCCGAATATTCCGGGCTTTATCAAGGATTTGCCGCGTCATCTTTGGGCGCATAGCGCCGACGCGATCGACTTTGACGCTCTCAAGGGCAAGCGAGTCGCGGTGATCGGTGTCGGAGCCTCTGCCGTGGATAATGCCGCCGAGGCGCTGGAACACGGCGCGGCGGAGGTCCGTCATCTGGTGCGGCGCAAGGAAATGCCGACAATCAACAAGATGATGGGCATCGGCAGTTTCGGGTTCACCGCAGGCTACGCAGCCCTTCCCGATGAATGGCGCTGGCGGTTCATGCAGTACAGCTTTGCCACGCAGACACCGCCTCCGCACGGGTCCACAAAACGTGTCAGCCGCCATCCGAACGCCTATTTCCACTTCGGCAAGGCCACCACACGGATCGAGCAGCGCGGCAATTGCGCGGTCGTGCATTTTGCTGACGGCACGGCCTACGAGGCGGATTTCGTGATCCTTGGCACCGGGTTTGTCATCGACCCGATGGCCCGGACAGAATTTGGCGAAACCGCAGACGACATCCTGTTGTGGCAGGACGTCTACACGCCACCAGAGGGCGAAGAATCCGGCGATCTCGGGCACTTTCCCTATCTCAACGACGACTTCACCTTCCGCGAAAAGCATCCCGGAACAGCGCCTTGGCTGAACAAGGTCTACTGCTTCAACTACGGCGCGTCGGCCAGTCTGGGCAAGATCAGCGGTGATATTCCGGGTATCAGTGAAGGTGCCGCATGGTTGTCCCGCGCGGTGGCTGCAACGCTCTATGCCGAGGATGTGACGACCCATTGGCAAGCGATGCAGGACTATGACACGCCAGAGTTGAAAGGTGACGAATGGGAGCCGACAGAGCTTGAGGTTGGGGCGCAAACGCGAGAAGGTCAGATAGCATGACCCATAATGACTCGACAGTTCTGAAAATCGCCGGTGTGACAAACGGCAGCGCCGTGGCAGACGCGACGGCCACCCGTGCCAATATCATCGAAATGACGCAATCCGCTGAGAACGCCGTTCTGCGCCCCGAGGATTGCGGTGCATTCGATCACGCCACCCGTGCCGCATTGGCCGCGCGCGTGGCGCGGCTGTCTGCGGATGAGGCTTTGGCGCAGCACTACCTGTCCGGTGCCGGGGATCATGCCGTTTTGGCTGACCCGTCAGAGACAGGCGCAAGCCAAGGGCTGGGCACGGTTGTGGCCTTTGTCGACAAAGTCGCCAACCAGACCCGCGACATCGCACCAGAGGATATCGCAGGGCTTCAGGCAGAAGGCATCGCAGACGCCGATATTGTGCGGCTCTGCGAGTTGGTCGCATTTCTGGCCTATCAGATCCGGGTGATCGCCGGGCTGCGCTTGATGCAGGGAGAGCTGACATGAGCCGCGTCGTCCACAAATTCACCCGCACCGTGCCACATTGGCAGCCGCGTGTGACACCGGTCAAGCTGGCCGAGGCCACGCAGGCACAGCTCGATGCGCTTCAGGTCACGCCCTCCAACACCAAGGTTTCGGATTATGTGCTGACATTGGCCCATGATGTCGAAAGCCTGAAAGTCCGCTCGCCGCTGTTCAACGCCATCATGTACGACTCCGGCGGGATGAGCCGGGCAGAGCGAGAACTGGGCGCATTGGCGGCGTCGATGGTCAATCGCTGCATCTACTGTGCCGCCGTCCATGCCGATCGCCATGCCAAGCTTGAGAAAGACACAGCCGTCACTGATACGCTTTTTGCAAAAGGTGAAGATGCTGATCTAAATGACAGGAATCGCGCGATTTTTGACTTTGCGCGCAAGGCGGCAGAGGCACCGCCCGCCGCGGGTGACGCGGAGATGCAGGCGCTGCGCGCGGCTGGGCTGAGCGAGGAAGAGATCCTCGACCTGATCCTTTCGTCGGCGCTGTTCGGCTGGGCCAACCGGCTGATGCATGTGCTGGGCGATCCGGTGCGGCAGGAGGCCAAGGCGTGAGTGGTCAGCATTTTCCTGTTTAGTGGAATTGTGTCCGCCATATTGACGCGCCAGCCTCTCTGCGCATAGCATGAGTCGCATGACGGTAACCGAAAGTGAGAGACTGATGACCACGACCAAAGCCAGAGTTGGAATTGCAGGCGCAGGCTCTATCGCCTTTGGCAGCGCAGCCTTGCTGCACGAGCAGGGGCATGACCCGATGCTCTGGTCGCCTTCCGGTGCCGGAACAGAGGCGCTGAAAGCGGCACCCTTGCATGCCAGTGGCGCTGTCGAGGCAGAGTTTTCACCGCGCGTTGCTGGCAGCGCACAGCAACTGGCCGAGGAAAACGATGCGGTTCTGATAGCGCTGCCCGGCTATGGCCACAAGACCGTGCTGGACGCTTTGGCACCGCATATCCGCGACGGGCAGCATGTCATCATCTCGTCGCATGCCTCGCTTGGGGCCGTTTATCTGATGCAGTTGCTGGCAAAGCGTGGCGTGACTGCGCCGATCACTGCCTGGGGCACCACAGTTGTCACCGGGCGGCGGCAGGAAGGGGCGGCGGTGAAGGTCAACACGCTGCGCGCCCGTGTGGATTTGTGCACCGTCCCGGAAACCGCAGCCGACGATGCGTTGGCTGTTTGCCAAAACCTGTTCGGAGACCGGTTCCAGCCGCGTGACGGGCTTCTGGCGATTTCATTGTCGAACCTGAACCCGCAGAACCACCTGGGCATCGCGCTTGGCAATATCACACGGATGGAGCGCGGTGAGACATGGAGCCAGGGCCAGAACGTCACCCCCAAAGTGGGCCGCCTGCTGGAACAACTGGATCTTGAGCGGCTGGCGATTGCGGAAAAGCTGGGGCTTAGCGTCCGGACAATCTATGAACATTTCCATCTGAGCTTTCACGTGCCTGTTGCTTCGATTTCCGAGATGAACCAGCAGATGCATGCGCAGGGAAATGGCGGCACAGGTCCGGCCACCGCCGACAGCCGCTATGTCACCGAAGACGTGCCTTACGGGCTGCAACTGACGGCAGTGCTGGGGCGGCTCGCAGGCTGTCCCGCAAAGCTGCATGAGGCAGGTATCGAGATATTCTCGGCCATGTATGGCCGCGATTTTGCCCGCGAGAATACGCTGTTGAACGCGCTGGAGCTTGACCGCTCCAGTCTGGACGATCTGCGACAGGCCGCCCGTACCGGTCTGCTGCAAGACGCACCGGAAACGGTGTCCTGAACATCAAGAGATACGGACAAAACCAAGACCAACAAGGAGACGCCCGATATGTCTAAACTTATTTTTAACCGCCGCCGGTTCCTCGGCACCGCCGCAATGACCGGTGCGGCCCTTGCCAGCCCCGCCTATCTGCGCCGCGCGCATGCGCAGGGCGGCGAGGTCAATATCTGGACCTATAACGACTTCGTGCCCGAGGCGTTCAAGGAACAGTTCGAAGCCGAGACCGGCATCAAGGTCAACGTGCGTCTGGTCGATGACCAGGGCAAACAGTTCAACCTGCTTGCTGCCGAACAACCCAACCCGAGCGTCGACATCATGACCGTCGCCGGCCACCGGTTCCTGCAATTCATCGAAAGTGATTTGCTCGCACCGATGGATACCGATCGTCTGAGCAATTGGGACAAGATCAACCCGACCTTCTCGGAAAGCGACTGGTCGACGATCAATGGCAACAAGTGGGGCGTTCCGATCCTGTCCGGGATGGAGGTGCTGTCCTACAACACCGATCTGGTCACCGCCGAGGAAGCGCAGACCTGGGACACGCTGTTCTCCGAGAAATACAAGGGCCAGACCGCCTATATCATTCAGGACATGCTGTCGATCGTGATGCTGATGAAGGGCTATGACGGCAACTTCATCGAATATGCCGACGATCACGAAAAGGCTGCCGAGATCATGGCAGAGATCCAGCAGTTCATGATCGAAAAGAAGCCCTTGGTGCGTAAATATTACGACAGCGGTGCCGAGATCCAGCAGATGTTCGTCAATCAGGACATCGCTCTTGGGCATAGCTGGAATGGCCCGGCAGCAGCCCTGATCAACGACGGCTTCCCGCTGGCCATGAGCATCCCGCAGGAAGGCTCTTACGGGTTTGTCTATACGCTGAACGTCGCCAATAACGCGCCCAATGCCGACAATGCCTATACGTTCCTCGATGCAATGTTGTCGTCGCCCGAGATTGGCGCGGCGATGACCAAAGCATCCGGTTTCATCTCTACCTACAAGGATTCCGCTCAGTATCTGTCGGATCTGGAGAAGAAATCGACCTCCTTCCCGGAAGAGCAGCTTGCCAACCTGCAATTCTTCCGCGCCGAGGAAAACGAGCTGAAATACGGTCTCATGGACCCCGCGGTCGAGGCCATCAAGGCCGCTTGATCGCGTCAACAGAGAATTGCCCTTGTCCGCCCAATCTGGCGGGCAGGGCACCACAAACCTTCACACCAGATCTTCTTGAAAGAGGACCCCCGTATGAGCAATGAGGCAGCCTCGCGCGCCACCCAGGATGTCGACGCGCATACCGGGGTCGGGCGCACCTTCTGGGGGCGTCTGTCCAACTGGTCACCTTATCGCGCGCTGATGGGGTTGGTCACGGCGTCTCCTCGCCGGCAGTTCCTGATCCTTGCAATCTTTCCGCTGCTCTGGGTGCTGACCCAGCATCTTGGCCCGATGTTGCAGATGGTCAGGGTCAGCCTGACAGACGCCTATCCGGTGGCCCCCGGCGTAGAGCAGCATTTCACACTGGACAACTATGCGCGCTTCTTCGGAGATCAGATCTTCTGGCAGCCGTTTTTCCGCACATTGATCTTCGCGGGCGGGTTCACTTTCTGCACACTGATCCTGACCTATCCGGTCGCCTATTTTCTGGCCCGGCATGTCAGCCGCAAGAACCAGATGCTGTTTCTTTTGCTGCTGCTGATCCCGTTCTGGGTGGGCGAGATCGTGCGCACCTATGCGATCATGATCCTGCTGGGCAATACCGGAGCGCTGAACCTTGTGCTCAAGACATTGGGACTGATCGACCGGCCGATCCCGTTCATGTATACCAGCTTTTCCATGGGGGTGGGCATCGTCTACCTGACCGCGCTTTATATGCTGTTGCCGCTGTATTCCGCGCTGGAGAAACTGCCGCGCAGCTATAACGAGGCCGCCGCCGATCTGGGGGCAGGGGCATGGACCCGGTTCCGCCGGGTCACGCTGCCGCTGACGATCGAGGGGATTTCGTCGGGCTGTACGCTGGTCTTCCTGATCTCGACGGGGTTCTACGCCACGCCGGTTCTTCTGGGCGGGCCGTCGACCACCACCTTTGCCGAAACCATTGCCGGCTTCTTCCATGTGGCGGGGGATCAGTGGCCCACCGGTGCGGCATTTGCCACGATCATGTTCTTTGCGGCGCTGGTCCTGACGGCCGTATTCCAGAAACTGATGAACGCCCTGCGCAAGGGAGATACCAAATGAACCGCGGCAACCGCATTCTGCTATCCTGCGTCTATTGGGCCTTCGTGCTCTATGTTTTTGTGCCGCTGATCCTGATGATCCTGATGGGCTTCAAGGACAGCAAATTCATCGGCTTCCCGATCAAGTCATGGACGCTTGACTGGTATACCGGGGTTTTCGCCGATGCCGAGATCCTCTCGACCCTTGGCTATTCCGCCGCCATCGCCGTGCTGGCCACGCTGATTTCCGTGGCTGTCGGGACTTGGATCGCCGTGTTGCTTGAGGGGCGCAAATTCTGGGGCCGGACGGCCATTTTCGGGATGACCGTTCTGCCGGCGCTGGTGCCAGGTATCATCTCGGCCATCGCGTTCCGTATCTATGCCCGTTATCTGGGGATAGAACCCGGAATGGGCGCCATTGTCTGGGCGCATGCCGTGCATAACGTGCCTTTCGTGGTGCTTGTCGTCATGGCGCGGCTGTCCACCTTGCCGAAAAGCCAACTGGAGGCTGCGCGCGACCTTGGTGCCGATCCGATCATTGCCTTTCTGCGCATCACGCTGCCCTATCTTGTGCCGGCCATTCTGGGGGCCAGCATCTTCTGTCTTCTGCTCAGCTTTGACGATTTTGTCCGCTCCTTCTTCCTTGGCGGCTACGAGCCGACCCTGCCGGTGCTGATCTTCGCAAAGCTGAAATCGGGCATGTCGCCTGAAATCAATGCCATCGCCACCGTGGCGCTTGTCCTGACCGCCGCCATCGGCATCTGGGCAGAGCGTTTCACCCGCCGCATGAACAAGGACACCAAAGCATGACCGATCAAACACCCCTTGTCCGCATCGAGGGCGTCTCGAAACATTTCGGCGACACCGTGGCGCTGGACGATCTGACGCTGGACATTGCGCGCGGCGAGTTCGTGACCTTCCTCGGGCCGTCGGGCTGCGGGAAATCCACGACCCTGCGTATCCTGGGCGGGTTCGAACGTCCGACCACCGGACGGATTATTCTGGACGGTCAGGACGTGACGACGCAGCCGCCCGAAAAGCGGCAGGTGAACATGGTGTTTCAGGATTATGCGCTGTTTCCGCATATGACGGTGGGGCAGAACATCTCTTTCGGGCTGGAACTGAAGGGGATGGACAAGACATCCATCAAGCGGCGCTCTGACGAGATCATGTCGTTCCTTGAACTGGACGCTTTTGGCGATCGTTATCCGGCGCAACTGTCCGGCGGGCAACGGCAGCGCGTGGCGCTGGCCCGCGCTCTGGCCCCCGATCCGGCGCTGTTGTTGCTGGACGAACCTTTGGGCGCGCTGGATGCCAAGCTGCGCGGGCAGGTGCAACAAGAGCTGAAATCGATCCAGCGCCGCACCAACAAGACCTTCTTCTTCGTGACCCACGATCAGGAAGAGGCGCTGACCATGTCCGACCGTATCGTGGTTATGAACAAGGGCCGGGTTGAACAGGACGGCACGCCGGAGGATCTGTATTTCCACCCTGCAAGCCGTTTCGTGGCCGAATTCATCGGCGAGACCAACCTGCTTTCGGGTGAAATGCGCGGGCATGACGGCGATGCCGTGGTGATGGACTGGTTCGGCCAGAAGTTGCGCGGACATGCCCCCGCTGGCGCGCCGCCGGAAGGCGCACCGATTACGGCATCGGTCCGGCTTGAAAAGCTGGGATTCCACGCCACCCGTCCCGAAACCGGAAACGCCGTGCAGGGCAAGGTGGTCGGCAAGACCTTCCTCGGCAGCCGCATGGCGGTGGATCTGATGGTCGAAGAAGCACAAGGTGCCACATTGCGCGCCTTTGTCGATGCCGAGACCGGTCAGACCGTCGGGGCCGATCCGATCTGGATCGGCTGGGACAGCGACAGCATGGCGGTCTTGCGCGACTAAGCGCAGAAGTCTTGCATGTCTCGTCAGCGGCGGCCCGTAAAACGGACCGCCGTCAGACAGTTGCCCGGTTTACGGCAAACCGGCGGTGGCCGCTCGATGCGAATCCGCTTAGACCCCAAGTGTAAGCTTGGGAGAAGCCAGATGCAGAAAGTTGACTTGGCCGAGCGGCCTGACTGGCGCGACCATGCAAAGGAAGTCGGCTTTACCTTTGCCGATATGCATGGCGAGCCCTATTGGGACGAAACCTCGGCCTATGCGTTCTCGCTTGAACAGATCGAAACCGATCTGGAGGATCCCGCGACCGAGCTTCATGCCATGTGCCGCGAGGCGGTGGCGCATATTCTCGATAGCGAAGACCTGATGGAGCGTTTGGCCATTCCCGAGGCGCATCGCGATCTTGTGGCGGATAGCTGGCGGCGCGGGGATCCCGAAATCTACGGCAGGTTCGATTTTGCCTATGATGGGAAAGGCCCGGCGAAGCTGCTGGAATATAACGCGGACACGCCGACCTCGCTTTACGAAAGTGCGGCGTTTCAGTGGCAATGGCTGGAAGATCAGCTTGCCGCCGGTGTCCTGCCTGAGGGGACAGACCAGTTCAACGGCATCCACGAAGCGCTGGTGGCCCGGTTCGGCGCCGTCTTTGAAGCCGAGAGCGATCTGCATTTTACCGCCGTCGGTGGCAACCCGGAGGATTACGGCACCGTCGAAGCGATGGGTTGGGCAGCGCGTGAGGCGGGCCTGGGCGCGCATTATTGCGACCTGGACAAGATCGCGCTTAGCGATGACGGGCAGTTTCTCGACGATCAGGATCGCCGCATCGCCGTGCTGTTCAAGCTTTATCCGTGGGAAGACCTGCTGCGCGATGACTATGCCAGTCACATCGCCGGATCGGGCTGCCTGTTCCTTGAGCCTGCGTGGAAGTCGCTTTTGTCCAACAAGGGGCTTCTACCGGTGCTGTGGCAGATGTTTGAAGGGCATCCAAACCTTCTGCCTGCCTTCTTCGAGCAGGATGTCAGCGATGCATTGGCCGGGCGGGGCGCTGCGGCACCCGAAGTGGCATCCGCCTTCGGGCGGGCTGAGGCGAAACTGACCGCCGGGTATGTGCGCAAGCCGATCCTGTCGCGGGAAGGCGCTTCGGTCGAGATCGTGCAGGATGGCGAGACCGTCGAGCGGTCGCAGAACCCCGACTATGCAGAGCATCCGCGCATTGTTCAGGCCTATGCGCCCTTGCCGCAATTTGACGGGTTTCGTCCGGTGGTGGGCGCGTGGGTTGTCGGTGACACCTGCGTGGGGATCGGAATGCGCGAGGACAAATCCCGGATCACGCAGGATCTGTCGCGCTTCAAGCCGCATTACATTCTTGCGTGATTTGCGCTACCTCTCGAACGGACAACTGATCAAGACACAGGACCGCACATGACCAAACGTTCCAATCGGGTCGCCATCGCCATCCTGGGCGCTGCGGCCTTTACCCTTGCGGGGTGCCGCGAAGAGCAAGTCGATGCCGCGGCCTATCCCGATCTGCAAAGCTGTACCGATGAGGCCACCCGTGGCGGCATGTTCACGGTTCAGGATTGCGAAGCGGCCATTGCCGAGGCAGAGACGCTGCATGTCGAATCCGCGCCGCGCTATGACAGTTTGCAGGTCTGCGAGGAGCAGCACGGCGAAGGTGCCTGCGGAACCGAGGCCAGCGCCCAGCAGGGGGGATCGGGGGGCATTTTCATGCCGCTGCTCGCCGGGTATCTGATCGGCAACATGCTGGGCGGGCGCACCGGGATGGCGGCGTCACAACCGCTTTACAAGACCAAGGATGGCAAGTTCACCAACGCGGCGCGGTCCAGCACGTTTTCCTCCAACCGGGGGGCCGCAAAACTGAACACGGCGCAATTCACCCGCCCGGCGGCGACCGCCGGAAAAACGCCCATGTCGCGCGCCACCGCAACGTCCCGCGGCGGCTTTGGCAGAACCGGTTCGGGGCGCACCGGCTTTGGTGGCTAGGCAGTGATCATCGCCAAGTCGGTATCGTGACAGACCGTAGCGGCAAGCCTTGCGCAATCGCCGGTTCAGGCGCGCGTCGCCGGTTTGCGATTGAGATTGCCCGGTCAATCCAGTAAGGCGCGCGCAGGCGACGTGGAGAGCAGCGATGAGCGACGGCAAGAACGGCATCACCTATGCGGATGCAGGTGTGGATATCGACGCGGGTAACGCATTGGTGGACCGGATCAAACCGGCGGCCGCGCGGACCAAACGGCCCGGCGTTATGTCGGGGCTTGGCGGATTTGGCGCGCTGTTCGACCTTAAGGGGGCAGGGTACAGCGATCCGGTTCTGGTGGCCGCGACGGATGGTGTGGGCACCAAGCTGCGGATCGCGATTGATACCGGTCATGTCTCGGGAGTGGGGATTGATCTGGTCGCAATGTGCGTCAACGACCTTGTTTGTCAGGGCGCAGAGCCGCTGTTCTTTCTAGATTATTTCGCGACCGGAAAGCTGGACACGCACACCGCCGCGCAGGTCATCGAAGGCATTGCCGAAGGCTGTGCGCAGTCCGGTGCCGCGCTGATCGGCGGCGAGACGGCCGAGATGCCGGGCATGTATCCGGCCGGCGATTTCGACCTTGCCGGCTTTGCCGTGGGCGCGATGGAGCGTGGACAGGACCTGCCGGCAGGCGTGGCCGAGGGCGACGTTCTGCTGGGCCTTGCAAGTGACGGCGTGCATTCCAATGGCTACAGTCTTGTGCGCAAGCTGGTCGAGGTTTCGGGCCTTGACTGGAATGCCGATTGCCCCTGGCAGGATGGCACGCTCGGCGCGGCTTTGTTGACGCCGACGCGGCTTTATGTGCGTCAGGTGCTGGAGGCGGTGCGCGCCGGTGGCGTGCACGCCCTGGCGCATATCACCGGCGGTGGGCTGACCGAAAACCTGCCGCGCGTACTGCCCGAAGGTCTCGGGGCCGAGATTGACCTGAACAGCTGGGATCTGCCCCCGGTCTTTGGCTGGATGGCCGAAACCGGCGGGATGGCAGAGGCCGAATTGCTCAAGACCTTCAACTGCGGCATCGGGATGATCGCCGTGGTGGCACCAGACCGTGCCGATGCGCTGACCACGATCCTCAGCAACGCCGGTGAGACCGTCACGCGACTTGGCACCGTCACAGCCCATCAGGGCGTCGCCTATTCCGGCTCCCTTCGGTGAAGCGAGTCGCCATCCTGATTTCGGGCGGCGGATCAAACATGCTGCGCCTGGTCGAGGATATGACCGGGGATCATCCGGCGCGCCCCTGTCTGGTGCTGGCCAATGATCCGGACGCAGGAGGGTTGGCAAAGGCCGCAGCCCTTGGCGTGCCGACCGCCGCCATCGACCACCGCGCCTTCAAGGGTGACCGCGCCGCATTCGAGGCAGCGCTTCAGGCCCGGCTGGAAGCGGCAGCCCCCGATATTCTTTGCCTTGCCGGATTCATGCGCGTTCTGACCGCGCCTTTCGTGAACGGATGGAAAGGGCGGATGCTGAACATCCACCCGTCACTTCTGCCGAAATATCGCGGTTTGCACACCCATGCCCGTGCGCTTGAAGCAGGTGATACCGAACATGGCTGCACCGTACACGAGGTCACGGCAGAGCTTGACGACGGCCCGATCCTTGGTCAGGCGCGTGTGCCGGTAAAGGCTGGCGATACACCCGATGATCTCGCTGCGCGGGTGCTTACCATGGAGCACCGTCTTTATCCGGCGGTCCTGCGCCATTTTGCCGGTAATGACCGAACGCCTCTCCTGCTGGGCTGACCCGCTGGCAATCCGTCTGAATCCCCGCTAACGTCAACGAAATGTGCGGACAAACCGCCATCCTTGCAGGAAGCTGAAGACACGAATGCAGACACTGACGACGACGCAGGCGCTTGCGGAATTTTGCGCCAAAGCCCGGCAAATGCCCTATGTCACGGTTGACACGGAATTTCTGCGGGAACGGACATATTACTCGAAACTCTGTCTGATCCAGTTGGCCTATCCCGGTGATAGCGATGATGACGCCGTACTTGTCGATCCGCTTGCAGGCGATCTGTCGCTGGAGCCGCTTTACGAACTTTTCCGCGATACCTCTGTCGTCAAGGTGTTCCACGCTGCGCGTCAGGATCTGGAAATCTTCTACGTCGATGCCGGCGTCATTCCCAAGCCGCTTTTCGACACGCAGGTGGCGGCGATGGTTTGCGGTTTCGGCGATCAGGTCGGGTACGAGACGCTGGTGCGCAAGATCGCCAAACAGCCGCTCGACAAATCCTCGCGCTTCACGGATTGGTCGCACCGGCCGCTGTCCGACGCGCAAAAGACCTATGCGCTGGCGGATGTCACACATCTGCGCGACATCTATGAATATCTGGCCGAAAAGTTGGAGCAGACAAACCGCCATCACTGGCTGGCCGAGGAGCTGGGCACGCTGACCAGCCCCGACACATATGTGACGCAGCCCGAAGACGCCTGGAAACGGATAAAGACCCGGTCCAACTCGCCGCGCTTTCTGGCCATCGTGCGGGAACTGGCGACCTTCCGCGAGGCCTATGCACAGGGGCGCGACGTGCCGCGCAACCGGGTCATCAAGGATGACGCGCTGGTGGAACTGGCCTCGACCAAACCCACGAATATGGCAGAGCTTGGGCGTTCGCGCCTGCTGCTGCGCGAGGCCCGCAAGGGCGATATTGCCGATGGAATTTTGAAGGCCATTGCCGACGGGATGAACTGTCCAAAGGAAAACCTGCCGGAACCCGATCGCAGCCGCGAAAAGATGCAGGTGAACCCCGCTTTGGCAGATCTGCTGCGGGTTCTGTTGAAGGCCAAATCAGAAAGCTCTGGCGTTGCGTCAAAACTGATCGCGCCCGCTGCGGATCTGGATGGTCTTGCAGCCGGTCTGCGTGACATTGCGGCGCTGAACGGGTGGCGCCGAGAGGTGTTTGGCGACGATGCCCTGAAACTCTGCGAGGGCCGGATTGCACTGGCGGCCAAAGGCTGTTCCGTCAGGGTCATAGAACTCTGATCGGCTTTGCGGGCTGAAGCGGCGCGTGACCTGTACATGGCAACCTATGCGCTGTGGATATTGTAAAGCGCTCAGATCGTTATCGTGCCTTTCCCTGCCTCAAGCAGTGACGTCGGTTTAGCGATATGTCGCTCGGGTTTCGCCTGTTGGGTCGCGGTGGTGAAATCCCGCTTTTAGCCCGGTGCGGCCTGCGCTAGGCTTTGGCAAAATGAATGGTGGTCAGATGATACGCTCTACGCGAAGAACGGTTCTTTTTGGTCTGGGGGCGATTGGCCTTTCCGCCTGTGGCAACAGCGTCGGCCTGCGCGGCCCCAGCGGCGCGGCGGGCCTGCCTGCCGATCTGCGGCCGGTGCCCAATCCGGGCTATGAGGCTTGGGTGAACAGCTTTCGGGCACGCGCGGAACGGCAGGGCATCACGCGCGCCACGCTTGATGCGGGCTTTCGCGGCGCGGGGTATCTTCCGGGTGTCGTCACGCGGGATCGCGACCAGACCGAATTCAGCCGGACGCTTGAGGATTATCTGGCCATCGCTGCCTCGGACGAGCGTGTGTCCAAGGGGCGCGCCGCCTTTGCCAGACACCGCGCGACCCTTTCAGCCGTCGAATCGCGCTATGGTGTGTCAGCCGAAATCGTCACCGCCATCTGGGGGCTGGAGAGCTTTTATGGCGAGCGGCGCGGCGATGTGCCGGTCATCTCGGCCACCTCAACGCTGGCCTTTGACGGGCGGCGCGGTGCGTTCTTTGAAAAGCAGTTGATTGCGGCCCTCAAAATTCTTCAGAACGGCGATGTGGCGGCCTCCAATCTCAAGGGCTCATGGGCCGGCGCGATGGGACATACGCAGTTCATTCCCACCTCGTATGAGGCTTTTGCCGTCGATTTTACCGGCGACGGGCGCCGCGACATCTGGTCGGAAGACCCGTCAGATTCGCTCGCCTCGACAGCGGCGTATCTTTCAAAGAACGGCTGGACGCGCGGTGTGAAATGGGGCGGCGAGGTTGGCAATGGCGCGCCGTCGGGCCGGATCATCCAGCCTCAGCCGGGTGGGCCGCGCTTTGCCGTGACGTCCAATTTCGGGGTGATCAAACGCTATAACAACTCTGACAGCTATGCGATCGGGGTGGGCCATCTTGCCGACCGTATCGCGGGGGGCGGTCCAATTCGTGCCAGCTTCCCGCCTGACAGGTTTGGCCTGACCAAGGATGACCGTATTCGGCTGCAACAACGGCTTACGTCCCGCGGTTTTGACGCGGGCGGCGCGGATGGCGTGATCGGGTCCAACAGCCGCAAGGCAATCGCCGCCTATCAGAGCAGTATCGGCGTGTCCGCCACGGGTGATCCCTCACCGGAACTGCTTCGCGCGCTTGGCGCGTAAAGGGCAGGCGTGATGTTGGCGTGGGCGCGGGGTGTCAGGGCGTGAAACTTGCCGTGCAGCCGCGTTTGTCGCCTGTGATTGGCTGAAACAGTCCCGCGCTAAGCCTCTGCCCAGTCGGTCAGCGTCGTGGCAAGGTCGCCGTAGCCGGTGCCGCGGCGCTCAAACGCCAGACCCAACCTTCGGGCGCAGTCGCGGGCGGTTTCGGTCAGGGCGGGGTCGTCGGTTTGCGCCAGATAGACCAGTTTTTCGTAATGGCCGAAATAGGTGTCGCGCAGCTGCGGATAGCGATCAAGGCCAAGCGGTCGCCAGACGAAAGCTTCAAACTGTCGCGCCAGAAAGTCGGTCAGATAGAAGGCGGTGAACTCATCCTCGGCACGGGCAGCAAACACCTCGTTACCCTCAAAGAAGCTGTAGCAATGGGGGCCCGCGATCATCTCGACCCCCATCTGCGCGCAGGCTTCCTGAAGCTGCCCGCCGGTGCCGCAATCGGCATAGGCGATCTGGATCGTGGCATAGTCCTTGCGGTGGCGCGCGACGGCGTCCCGCACTGCATCGGTGATCTGATCGGGATGATTGTGCAGGATCGCGGGCAGGCATTGCAGGTCAACATGATCCCAGCGGTTGAGCCGCACCAATGCCAGAATTTCACGGGCCAATGCGCCGCAGGCGATAATCAGCACGCGACCCTTGCCAGAGGCCTCCAATCCGGTCTCTGTCAGGGTCTCGTCGCTGGGGAGCTTTGCTGTCATCTGTAATACAGTCCCGGCCCGACCCCGGCAGGGACGGGCCAAACAGGGATTATCCCGCAGCCATCTGGTTGTGCTTGCGGGCGATGAACTCTTTCGCGGTCTCAACCGCAACGGCAGCATCCCGGCAATAGGCGTCGGCCCCGATCGCGCGGCCGAACTCCTCGTTCAGAGGCGCGCCGCCCACCAGCACGATATAGTCGTCGCGGATGCCTTGCTCGACCATCGTATCGATCACGACCTTCATGTATGGCATGGTCGTGGTCAGCAGCGCTGACATGCCGACAATATCCGCACCTTCGGATTTCGCCGTGTCGATATAGGCATCCACGGCGTTGTTGATGCCCAGATCCACCACCTCGAAGCCCGCGCCTTCCATCATCATGCCGACAAGGTTCTTGCCGATGTCGTGGATGTCGCCCTTGACCGTGCCGATCACCATCTTGCCGACGCGCGGCGCGCCCGTTTCGATCAGCAGCGGTTTCAGGATCGCCATCCCGCCCTTCATCGCATTGGCGGCCAGCAGCACTTCGGGGACGAACAGGATGCCGTCGCGGAAGTCGCGCCCGACAATGGTCATGCCACCGACCAGCGCCTCTGTCAGGATGCGGTAGGGCTCCCAGTTCCGCTCCAGCAGGATGTTCACACCTTCCTCGATCTCTTCCTTGAGACCGTCATACAGGTCGTCGAACATCTGTTGCACCAGATCATTGTCGTCGAGTTCCGACAGGATGATTTCGTCTTCTTCTTCCGACATGGGATTTTCCTTTTCGTATGGGCAGGCCCCAAAGCCGTACCGGTTCAATTTCGTATGTCAGCTTATTGTGGTTGTGTGACTTGGCGTTTTCCGACCTGCATCGGCTTACAACCGACCTGAGGCCGCGTTTCAACGCGACTGTGATTGCCAGTGTTCTCCATCTGTTCTAGTTTGACGTCATGGATTGCCGACGCCCACTGATCGCAGCCGAACAACGTCCGGGACGTGCCGCGCTGAGCCGCGCCACCGGGCGCTATGAACGGCATGTCCGCGAGGCCGTGTCCGACGGTTGGGATATTCCTGAAGACCTGCCGGTTATCCGCACCCAGGTCAGCGAAGAGCGGCCGCGCAGCGTGATCACCTATAACCGCTCGCCCGATCTGCCGTTCGACCGGTCGATCAATCCCTATCGGGGCTGCGAACATGGCTGCATCTACTGTTTTGCGCGTCCGACCCATGCCTATCTGGGCCTGTCGCCGGGGCTGGATTTCGAGACGCGGTTGGTGGCGCGCCCCGAAGCCCCGGACGTGCTGGCACGAGAATTGCGGGCAAAGCGCTATCGTGTGGCGCCGATTGCGATCGGTACGAATACCGACCCGTATCAGCCGATCGAAAAGTCCTATGGCATCATGCGTGCCTGTCTGGAAGTGTTGCGCGCGTATCGCCACCCCGTAGCCATTGTCACCAAAGGGGCGCTGGTGGAACGGGACATGGATATTCTGGCCGACATGGCGGCGGACGGGCTGGCGCGGGTGGGCATTTCCGTGACCACTCTGGACGCCAAACTGTCGCGGTTGATGGAACCGCGCGTGCCCGCCCCGAAGCGTCGCCTTGCAACCATTCGCAGGCTGACGCAGGCAGGCATCCCGGTGCGCCTGATGGTCTCGCCGGTCGTGCCCGCGCTGACAGATCCCGAACTGGAGAGCATTCTGGACGCAGGGGCCGAGGCTGGCGCCGATGCGGCCAGTTGGATCATGTTGCGCCTGCCGCAAGAGGTGTCGCCGCTGTGGCAGGAATGGCTGGCCGCGCATTTTCCGGACCGCGCGGGCCGTATCATGGCGCGGCTGCGCGAGATGCATGGTGGCAAAGACTACGATGCCAGCTGGGGCAAGCGGATGCGCGGTGAAGGTGCCTATGCAGACATAATTTCCCGCCGGTTCGCCGTGGCTGCCCGACGATTGGGGCTGGATCGGAAAACGCCGGCGCTGCGCTGTGATTTGTTTTGTCCGCCGAAACGGGCGGGCGATCAGCTGAGCTTGTTCTGAGGCGATCTGTTGGGCCATGTCTGTTCCGGCGCACTGTCCAAAACGGGCAGGGCGGTCCTTTTGCAATCTGGGTTGTGGTCGCGGTGTCAGCCGCGGGCGCGGCGGCGTCGCGGACGCGCGGCGGGTTTGTCGGCACCCGTCCCGTCATTGTCGGACGAGAATCCACCCAGCTTTTCGGTGATGATCTCCAGCGATGGGCGTTGACCCCTGGGCCGGGTCTCCAACGCCTCGCGCATGGCGCGCAGATGTTCCGGCATCGTGCCGCAGCAGCCGCCGATGATCCGCGCACCGCAGTCTCGGGCCAGAATGGCATATTCCGCCATCAGGTCAGGGGTGCCATCATAGTGGATGTGACCCTCAATGAATTTAGGGATGCCGGCATTGCCCTTGGCGATGATCGGCCGCTCTGTCCCCTGGGCTGAAAAGCCAAGCACGGTGCGCAGCAGATCCGACGCGCCGACACCGCAATTTGCCCCGAACCCGATGGGCGGGTTGGGCAGGCTTTCGACCAATTGCACCATATCGGCAGAGGTCAGGCCCATCATCGTGCGTCCCGCCGTGTCAAAGCTCATCGTGCCGCACCAATCCATCTCGGCATTGGCAAAGCCTTCGGCCGCGGCGCGAAATTCCTCGGGGGCCGAGATTGTCTCCAGCCACAGCACATCCGCGCCACCTGCTTTCAATCCCTTGGCCGTTTCCTCGAACATCGCGACAGCTTCGGCATGGCCAAGGTCGCCGACAGGCTTCATGATCGCGCCGGTGGGGCCGACCGACCCGGCCACGATCACCGTGCGGCCCGCCTGATCGGCAATCTCGCGGCCGATTTCGGCGGAAATGCGCGACAGCTCGAAGGCGCGGTCTTCGGCCTTGTGCAGCTTCAACCGCGATGCATTGGCCCCGAAGCTGTTGGTCAGAAAGATGTCGCTGCCCGCATCCACCGCACCTTTGTACAGGCTGACGATCTTCGCGCGTTCATCGACATTCCAGAATTCGGGCGGCTCGCCGGACTCGAGGCCCATGTTGAACAGGTTGGTGCCCGTCGCCCCATCTGTCATCAGCCAGTCACGTTCGGAAAGAAGCTTTGTCAGCGGATTGGTCATTGAACAGGGCACTCGTGTGTCAGGACGTTTGTGCCCATGTCCCACATTGCCTGTCCGGACGCAAATTCATAATGTTCATCTTCATTATGAGAATTTGCGCAAAGCCGTATCGGAGCGGCGGCAAGCGCCAACAAAAAAAGCGCCCCGAACCGATCTGTCGGCAGGGCGCTTTGTCTGAGATCACGGATATGCAGATCGTGAGAACCTGTCAGAGTTCTTTCATCAACTGGCCTTTGGCCACAATCAGCAGGTCGGCCATCTTGGTGCGGATCTCGTCAGCGGTGGCGATATCGCCCAGATCGCCAGACACCTTGCGCACCACGTCCTCATGCCCGGCTTCCTCGAAATCCGATTTGATGACTTCGCGCGCATAGGCGTTGGCGTCGTCGCCCGTCTTGCCCAGCAACTCCGCCGCCCACAGGCCCAGAAGCTTGTTGCGCCGTGCCTCGGCGCGGAATTTCATTTCTTCGTCATGCGCAAACTTGTTCTCAAAGGCACTTTCGCGGTCGTCAAAGGCGGTCATTGGCGCTGCTCCCTGGTGGAAATCCGGTTTCATCTGATATGCGTGACAGAACGCCCAAGAGCAAGAGGCTTGAGCCGCGCTTGCGACAATGCCGCCCATGCACTAAGAGAGCGCTGTGCGGCGGGGACTCGGCCCCGCACGGCGAAGAAAGAGAAAAAATGGCGCGGCGCAAGAAAATCTACGAAGGCAAGGCAAAGATCCTGTATGAAGGCCCCGAGCCCGGCACAATCGTGCAGTATTTCAAGGATGACGCGACCGCCTTCAACGCGCAGAAAAAAGACGTGATCGACGGCAAGGGTGTTCTGAACAACCGGCTGAGCGAATATTTCATGACCGGTCTGAACAATATCGGCGTGCCCACCCATTTCATTCGCCGGCTGAACATGCGCGAGCAACTTGTGCGGTCCTGCGAAATTATTCCGCTGGAGATCATCGTGCGCAACTTTGCCGCCGGCAGCTTCTCCAAGCGGCTGGGGATCGAAGAAGGCACATCTCTGCCGCGTCCGATCGTCGAATATTGCTACAAGGATGACAAGCTGGGCGATCCGCTGGTCACCGAGGAACATATCGCGGCCTTCGGCTGGGCCAGCCAGCAGGATATGGACGATATTCTCAGCCTCGCGCTGCGGGTCAACGACTTCATGTCGGGCGTGATGATGGCCGTCGGCATCAAGCTGGTGGATTTCAAGATCGAGATCGGCCGCGTCTATGATGGCGATTTTCAGCGTCTGATCATTGCCGACGAGATCAGCCCGGACAGCTGCCGCCTTTGGGACATCGAAACCGGGCAAAAGCTGGACAAGGACGTGTTCCGCCGTGATCTGGGGTCCTTGACCGACGCCTATACTGAAGTCGCGCGCCGTCTTGGTGTCATGCCCAAGAACGCTACGCAGATCACCAGACCGACCCTTATCAACTAAACCTTTCCGCGCATGAAGGCGCGGGTGAAACCGATTGAAAATATTAGGAAAAGGGCAGGGCGTTGGCCGTGCCTCAGCCGACCGGAGAGTAAGATGAAGGCACGGGTTCATGTGATGCTGAAAGACGGGGTCCTTGATCCGCAGGGCGAGGCGGTGCGCCACGCGCTTGGGTCGCTGGGCTTTGATGGTGTTGGCGGTGTACGGCAGGGCAAGGTGATTGAACTGGACCTGGCCGAGGGCACCACCGAAGAAACCGTGCGCGAGATGTGCGACAAGCTGCTCGCCAATACGGTCATCGAACGCTACGACATCGAATTGGCCTGAGGAGGGCCCGGACATGCGCGCTGCCGTCATCGTCTTCCCCGGCTCGAATTGCGACCGGGACATGGCCACCGCCCTGACTGCGGCGGGGCTGGATGTCACAATGGTCTGGCACAAGGACACCGAGTTGCCCGCGGGGCTGGATCTGGTGGCATTGCCGGGCGGGTTCTCCTTTGGTGACTATCTGCGCTGCGGTGCGATTGCTGCCAATTCGCCGATCTGCCGGTCGGTGAAAGCGCATGCAGAGCGCGGCGGCTTTGTGCTGGGCGTCTGCAACGGCTTTCAGATCCTCGCCGAGACCGGGCTGCTGCCGGGGGCGCTGTTGCGCAATGCCGGGCTGAAATATATCTGCCGAACGACGCCTCTGAATGTTGCGACCGAAAACAGCATCTATACCTCTGCCTATACGAAAGGCGCGCTGATCAACATTCCGATTGCGCATCACGATGGCAACTACACCGCCGATCCCGAGACCATCGCGCGTCTGCAAGATGAGGATCGCGTGGCCTTCACATATGCCGAAAACCCCAACGGCTCGGCACAGGATATTGCGGGCGTGCTGTCTGCCAACCGCCGTGTGCTGGGCATGATGCCGCATCCGGAACGGGCGGCGGATGCGCGCCATGGCGGGACCGATGGTGCGCCGTTTTTCGCTCATCTGACGCAAGCGCTCGCCAGCGCCTGACTTGAGGATTTCGCGCCATCAGCCTAGGCTGGTGGCCATGGTTACGCGCGCCCTCAAACCACAAAGCAAACGTCGCTCTGCCCCGCTTGGCTGGCGGGTGCGAATCGCGCTTGTCACTCTGTTTTTGTTGGCGGCGGTCACGGTGTATTTCACCAACCGGCTGCTGACCGATCGCTTTACCGAAACCACCCGCAACCGGGCAGAATTGCGACTGGCGCTTTATTCGGGGAACCTGCTGTCGGAACTGCGTCGGAACGCCATTGTGCCTCAGCTTCTGGCGCGCGATCCGGCGCTGATAGGCGCGCTGAATTCAAACGATTTTTCGCAATCGACGCAGCGGCTGATTTCTTTTGTCGATGAAATTGGTGCTGCGTCCCTGATGCTGCTGGATCGCGACGGGCGCACTGTGGCCGCGACGGATCGTAACAGATTAGGGTCCAATCATCGCACGGCCAGCTATTTTGTCGAGGGGATGCGGTCCAACCAAACCGTGTTCACCACGCTGCCGCGTGAAAGCGGTGGCTATGTCTTCACCTATTCACGCCGGGTTGAAAGCGACGGCAACACGGTCGGCGTGATCCTGGTAGAGGTCGATCTGGCCAAGTTCGAACGCGCTTGGGCGGGGATCTCTGACGCGGTGCTGGTCACCGACAGCGAGGGCACGATCATTCTGGCGACAGAGCCGCGCTGGCGGGGATTGACGGAACCCGAGGCCCTTGCAAAACAACCGGCCGACGGTGCCATCGAGCGGGCGATCAAGATCACCGATGGCTGGAGAGGCGATTCCGCCGACGCGTATATTCTGGGCGAAGCGGTGATGCGCACCGAAAACCGGATCAGCTTTCGCGGATGGCGCATGGCCAGCTTTACGACCTACACTTCCGTGCGCGAAAGAGTGAACGGCGTTCTGGCGCTGGAAATCATGGGTTTTGCCATTTTGCTTGCACTGGCCTTCTATGTGCTTAGCCGCAAGACGGCGCTGCGCATGGCGCTGTTCCAGCGCGAATCGGCGGAACTGCGGCAGCTTAACCTGCGGCTTCAGCGCGAGATTGCAGAGCGTGAAAAGGTTCAGGAAAACCTGGCCGTGGCCGAGCAGACTCTGGCGCAAAGTTCCAAGCTGGCAGCGCTTGGCGAAATGTCCGCCGCCGTCAGCCATGAGTTGAACCAGCCATTGGCGGCGATGAAGACCTATCTGGCAGGCGCACGGCTTTTGCTGCGCCGCGAGCGCCCCGAAGAAGCGATGTCAAGCTTCCACCGTATCGACGACCTGATCGAACGGATGGGCGCGATCACCCGGCAATTGAAATCCTATGCCCGCAAGGGCCAGCAAGAGCTGAGCCCCGTGGATTTGCGGGATGCGCTGGCCTCGGCGCTGTCGATGATGGAGCCGCAGTTGAAGCTGCGGCAGGTCAAGATCACCCGCATCCTGCCAGACGATCCGGTGCTGGTGATGGGCGATAGAATGCGGATTGAACAGGTTATGGTGAACCTGTTACGCAACGCGCTGGATGCCACAAAGGGCGAGGATGATGCAGAGGTCGATATTCTGCTTTCTTCGGGCCGATCAGCGACTCTGACGGTGCGTGACAACGGTCACGGGATCGAAGATCTCGATGAATTGTTCGAGCCGTTTTACACGACCAAGCAACCCGGTGACGGTGTCGGCTTGGGACTTGCGATTTCTTCAGGTATCGTAGCGGATCTGGGCGGCCGGCTGACCGCACGAAATTCTGATGCAGGGGGGGCAGTGTTCGAGATGCAATTGCCTATATTAGACCAAACACATGAAACACAGGCCGCGGAGTAGAACGGATGTCCAAGGCAATGAAGATCGCCATCGTCGATGACGAACAGGATATGCGACAGTCGATCAGCCAATGGCTGGCGCTGTCGGGCTATGACACTGAAACTTTCGGCAGCGCCGAAGATGCGTTGAGCAAGCTGGGGGCGGACTATCCCGGCATTGTCATCTCTGACATCAAGATGCCCGGCATGGACGGGTTGCAACTGCTGAAGAAACTGATGAGCACGGACAGCGCCTTGCCGGTCATCATGATCACCGGCCATGGCGATGTGCCGATCGCTGTCGAGGCGATGCGGGTAGGGGCGTTCGATTTTCTTGAAAAGCCGTTCAACCCGGACAAGATGACAGAGCTTGCCAAGAAGGCCACTAATGAACGTCGGCTGACACTGGACAACCGCGCGCTGCGCAAGGAACTGTCGGATGGTGGCCAGCTGATGAAAAAGCTGATCGGCGCTTCCCCGGTAATGGAGCGTTTGCGCGAGGATATTCTGGATCTTGGTCAGGCTGATGGTCATGTGCTGATCGACGGTGAAACCGGGACCGGCAAGACGCTGATTGCCCACGCGCTGCATGCGGTCGGCTCTCGTGCCGGCAAGCGATTTGTGCTGTTGCCCTGCGCCGCCTATGACGAGGACGCCTTGATCCGGCGGCTGTTCGGTCCGGCGCAGCTCGAAGATTCGGAACTGCCCGCGATGGAACAGGCGCGCGGCGGAACTCTTGTGCTGGAAGATATCGAAACGCTGGGCGACACGGCACAGGCACGGCTGCTGAGCGCCATAAATGAACAGGGATCACCACCAGAGACGCGGATCGTCGCGATCTCTAACCTTCAGAATGAAGGCCGCACCTGCGAGGATGCGCTGAAATCGGGGTTGTTCTACCGGCTTGCGGCGCTGCGCATCACCGTTCCGCCCTTGCGTCAGCGCGGCGAGGATATACTGACCCTGTTCAATCGTCTGAGCGAACAGTTTGCCGATGAATATGGCTGTGACGCGCCGGAAATCTCGGCACAGGAGGCGGCGCAACTGCTTCAGGCGCCGTGGCCCGGAAATGTCCGGCAGCTTATCAATCTGGCCGAACGGGCGGTGCTGCAATCGCGGCGCGCATCGGGCACCATTTCGTCGCTGCTGATGAACGACCATGACGACATGCAGCCGGTGATGACAACCGAAGGCAAGCCGCTGAAAGAATATGTCGAGGCGTTCGAACGGATGTTGATCGACAATACGATGCGCCGTCACAAAGGCTCGATCGCCAGCGTCATGGAAGAGCTGTGCCTGCCACGCCGCACGCTGAACGAGAAGATGGCCAAATATCAGCTACAGAGATCCGATTACCTGTAGCTAGGCCGTACGATATTTCGGATAGAAAAAGGGGCTGGGACAGCCCCTTTTTCATGTCGGCTGCCTAAGTCTGGACGATGAATGACACATGATGGCGGATGACTTGCGTTGTTTGGCGATGTCACAGCAGGCGCGTGGTTGGACGGTCGAACACGCGGCGGCCAAGCGCAGAGGCGGCAAGATCTACCATCAACTGCGCCGTGCGTCCGCGTTCGTCCAGTGCTGGGTTCAGCTCCACCAGATCCAGAGAGGTCATCAACCCGCTGTCATGCAGCATTTCCATGACCAGATGTGCCTCTCTCACGGTTGCCCCGCCGGGAACGGTTGTGCCGACGGCAGGGGCCACAGCCGGATCCAGAAAATCGACATCCAGCGAGACATGCAACGCGCCATTCGCGCGCGATACTTCGTCAAGGAAGGCCGAGAGCGGCTTGGCGATCCCGTGTTCATCAATATCGCGCATATCATGGCGGCGGATGTCGCTTGCCTGAAGTGCCTCTTTTTCCGCCGCATCGACGGAACGCAGGCCGATGATGCAGATGTTGCGTTCCTCAAGCGGATGCGCCACGTCCGGCATGCCGGGAAAGCCTGCACGTCCGGTCAGATAGCCCAGCGGCGTGCCGTGCATATTGCCGGAGGATGTGGTGTCAGGCGTGTGAAAATCCGAATGCGCATCCAGCCAGAGTACAAATTGCGGGCGACCTTCCGCCGCCGCATGTTCCGCTACCCCCTGGACAGAGCCCAGCGACAGGCTGTGATCGCCGCCCAGAAAGATCGGTACGCTGTCGGCCATCGCCGCCCTTGCCGCGCGCGACAGGGCATGTGTCCAGCCCGCTGTCTCGGTATAGGCGTGGATGTGGGGCGGAACATCGCCGCCGGGCACGTCGTCCGGGCTCAGGTTTCCCATATCGGTTACATCGTGGCCCAGATCAGCCAGTGCTTCGGCCAGACGTGCGGTACGCATTGCATCCGGCCCCATCAGGCAGCCTCGTCCAACACGTCCGCTATCGACAGGGGCACCGATCAATCGGCAATGGATCTTTGTCATCATATCCTCCGTTTAGGCTGTAGCGGCCGGCATCTAAGAGGCGTGATGGACGCTATCGGTTTGCGCGAAACGCCGCGAGCCATAGCGCGACAAGAATCAGGGACGCGACAGCGTTCCAGCTTGCCATCGACAGGCCCAGCATCTCCCAGGGCACCTCGTCGCAGCGCACCATCGGGGCGGCCATGATCTGATCGAGCAGGGCATCGGTGGACAGACCGCCAACCGGACCAGAGGTGCAGGTATCAGGCCCCGGCCACCAGCCGCGTTCAACCCCGGTGTGGTAGATTCCCACGCCGGCGGTTGTCGCAGCTGCCGCAGCCCCCACCAGTGTCAGCAACCGCCAGCCGAATGCCAGCGCAACAACCGCGATCACAACCGCCGCCGCATGCGGATACCGTTGCGTGATACACAGCTTGCACGGTGGCATGTCGCCCAGATACTGAAAACCGAAGGCCCCCAGCAACAGCAGCGCGGAGCCAAGTCCGGCAAGGATTGTCAGTGTTTTGCAATTCATAGATATTTCACCACCAGAAACCCACCCAGAAGCAACACGACAAAGGCCGTAAAGACAAGACCCAGACGCCGTTCGATGAAATCACGAATTGGTGCGCCGAAGACTCGCAAAAGCCCTGCCACGATAAAGAACCGCAATCCGCGCGCCAGCACAGAGGTCGCGATGAACGTCGCCAGCGGCATGCCGGTCCAGCCCGACATGATGGTGATGACCTTGTAGGGAAAGGGCGTGATGCCTGCGATCAGGACCGCCCAAAAGCCGAAATCGTTGAACCGCGTGTTGAATGCAGAAATTGCATCCGCCTTGCCCAGCGATTGCAGAATCGGCAGGCCGAGTTGCTCGTAGAACAGCGCGCCGATGGCATAGCCCAGCAACCCGCCGATGACGGAACTGACCATGGCGATCAGCGCAATCAGCCAGGCGCGGCTGGGACGCGCCAGGATCATCGGGATCATCAGAACATCGGGCGGAATCGGAAAGACAGAGCTTTCGATAAAGGCCACGAAGGCCAGCACCCAAAGCGCGTGCGGATGCTCTGCGAGGCCAAGCATCCAATCATAAAATCGACGAAGCATCGCGAAAATCTCTTGGTTTTTGTTGTCGGGCACAGATCATGCGCCGCTTTGCGGGTCAACATGCGACTTTGCCTCTGGACGAACGCGCCTTGCTTGGGTAGAGAACCCCACGTTGCCCAAGTGGCGGAATGGTAGACGCAGGGGATTCAAAAGCCTCTCAAGCTTGCATAACAACATCAACAATTAAGGGGCTTCGTGAGGGTATGCCTTCATTGGTAGACGAATGGTAGACAGACTCGCACAACAACCCAACTCGGCAACGTCACCAACAACCTCTATGGCCACCACTGGCTGCACCAGTCAGTCCTCAGTCAGATCATCCCCTTTGATCGCATGGACAAGGGCAAGATGTGTGCCAGAATGTATGACATGGAGTAACGCCCTTGGCGTGGCTCATCATTCTCGCTTGTAGCGAGCCTGCTAGGCTGAAACAGTTCCGCAAAAGCTCTTGAGGAAAAACATGGCCCAATGCATCACCTGTGGCAGTCGGATCGGTTTTTGGGAAGGTGACGAACATCGCCGATGCAAATCCTGCATCAAGAAAAACGTCTGGCCAGAAGACCACCCTAACTACTCTCAAGAGCAGGCAGAACGCGCTTCGATAATCGAGGAGCGACAAGACGCGATAGAAGCCATCCTTCTGACAACGGAAACAGCCCCGAACCTACCCATCACAGAGCGAATCGAGATTGTCACTGCTGAGTGCGCCTTTGGCATGAACGTCTTCAAGGATTTGTTCGCCGGGGTGCGGGACGTGGTAGGCGGGCGCTCTGAGGCTGTACAGAAGACCATGCGCGATGCTAGGCGAACTGCCCTTTACGAACTCAAGAGAGAAGCCCATGCTGTTGGGGCCAATGCCGTTGTAGGCGTGGATTTGGACTATGTCGAACTCAGCGCTGCCGGGAGTATGGTGATGCTGGTGGCATCTGGAACAGCAGTTAAGATAACTCACGATACAGAAGACACGGAATAAGGGGTTTAATATGTCAAAACCAGCAGCAGCAGCCTTTGCTATAACGGCTTCAATTTTAACAGCCTGTACAGCCCCTGATGATTATGCAGGAGAGGTTGTGAACTATAATGGCGAAATGGTTTTCATTGAAGGGCCACTAAATCAGCCTGATGGTTTTGGGGGTGATGCGCGTCCAACTCCAGCAATGCAGGCAAGCGCGGAAGACGTGTGTCAAGGGCCAGCAAGATTTGTCGGCTGGGATGATGAGCAGTATGGAGGCGATCCTGTAAATCCAATTTTATTTGAGACAATGGGCGTGACGTATAGGTTCCTTTGCCGCTGAAAGCTATAAAATCGGGCACTCGAAATGAGAAACTTCTCTGCTTGAAGAATACTGGATTCGGGGCATCAGTTTGAGACTTTATGTTCAGCACGCTGGCGGCAAGTGCAGCAAATACACTGAAGCAAGAGTTCCTGAAGAAGGAGAAGTATATAGGGGCGAAATTGTTAAAAAGGTAACCAAGCATAACCCTCCACGAAATGGATTTAACGCCTATGTTTGGCTTGAAAGAGTAAATGTTCGGGAATAATCTTCTTATCCGCAATCGAGGCTGGTTACGCTGTATGGCCAAAAACGTACTGATTGAATTTTATAGGAGAGATTTTGACCTGCCACTGAACTTTCATCCAGCCGCGACCGGAGCCCGGTTGGTGTTTACGCCATTTGGCGCAGGTTGAGCA